>JAJDTQ010000052.1 GCA_022827045.1 Candidatus Binatia bacterium | reverse complement strand
GGTAGGCCTCCGCCATCAGCTCCTTGGTGGCCTTGGAATTGCCGTAGCCCGCTCCCGGGCCCCGGGGCATGTCCTCGTGGGTGGGCTGGTCCCCGGCGCGCCGCCGGTCATAGGCGCCGAAGGTGCTGATCAGGACGAACCGCTTCACGCCGGTAAGCCGCGCGGCTTCCAGCACGTTGATGGTCCCCATTACGTTGATCTGAAGCCCGCTGTAAAGCGACTCCTCCACCCTTCCGCCGATGAGCCCGGCGGTGTGCACGACGGTCTCGGGCCGGTATCGTTGCATCGCCTCGGTCAGCGCCGGCAGATCGCGGATGTCCTTCTGCACCACCTCCACGTCCGCCGTGCCGAGCTTCCGGTGCAGATACTCCGTGCGCGGCATGAAGTCGTAGAAGACCAGCTTCTCGTTGCGCTCGAGGGCGCACTGCGCGAACGACGTGCCGACGAGGCCCACTCCGGTGACAAGTGTTGTTCCCATGATCGTTGAGCTCCCTGGATAGCTTGACGGCGGCGCGGCCGCCTTTCCCTAAGTGCTGATTCAGGACCCATCCATAGCCGACTTGGTTCGCGTCGGCAAACGCGTCCCGTCCCAACCCTGCGTGTTGACGCGCGGAAACCACACCCTGTATTGTGGTTTCGTGGAAATCGTCAGGGCGATACTCGTTGCGTTTCTGTTGATTTCACCCGCAACCCTCATGGCTGACCAGACAGACCCCCGGCTCGACGCCCTTTTCGGACGGCTGCACACCACCGACGACGCCAGAGACGCGGCCGTGGCGACGAACCTCATCTGGGCCATCTGGCATGAATCGGACGACGACCGCGTCAACGAACTCATGCGCCGGGGGCTGGCGCACATGTCCGCCCAGGACTACCCGGCGGCCGTACAAACCTTCGGAGAGATGATCGACCTCAAACCCGATTTCGCCGAGGCCTGGAACAAGCGCGCCACGGTCTACTACCTGATGGGCGACTACCGCGCTTCGGTGCGGGACATCGACAAGACCCTGGAGCTCGAGCCGCGCCACTTCGGCGCCCTCTCCGGCCTGGGGCTCATCATGGTGGCAATGGGCAACGAAGAAGCCGCCATCAGCGCCTTCGAGGCAACCCTGGCCGTGCATCCCTTCGCCGAAGGAGCGCGACAGAACCTGGAGACATTGCGGGAGCGGCAGAAGAAGCGTTCGCTGTAAACGCTACCCCCTCAACCGCGGAATCACGCTGTCCGCCAGCATGTTGATGGCCTCGGCGTAGTCCGGCCCGAGCTTGGCGAAGGCGATCTCGTCGTAGCCCATCTCCTGGGCCTGCCCCGCCAAATCGACGATCTGATCCGCCACCTCCTCCGGACGCCCGGCAACGTAGTAGTTCAGGACCATCTCCTCGGTCACCATCTCCGCCGCTTCCTCGACAGTGGCACCTCCGGCGAACATTTCCTTGAGCTCCAGCACCTTTTCCCGCTCCACCCCGAGGCGATCGTACTCCTCCGGCGTGAACTTGAGCGCTTCCCACTGCAGGATCGAATGGGACACCTGGCGTTTGGGAAACTCGATGGCGGCGTCACGGTCTTGCGAGACGGACACGTTGAGCTCCACCATCTTGCGCACCTTCTTGTCGGGGTCCACGCTGCGGGCGCCGGCCTCGATCATCTCGTGCATCTCCTTCAGCCGCCCCGCCCGCAGCATGGGGATGAACGTTCCGGAGCTGATGAGCCCGTCCATGGCCTGGCCCCCCATGCGCAGCGACTGCGGGCCGTTGCCGCCGGAATAGATCACCACCGGGGACTTCGGCTCGAAGGCGAGCTGGAACCTGCCGGCGGAATTCAGGTGGTAGTATTCGCAGAGCACGGGGAAATCGCCGTAGGAAACGCTCTCGCCGGAAAGAGCGCGGCGCGCGAACACGGCCAGCTCCCGGACCAGCGAGATGGGCCGGCGCACGTCGACGTGCTGTGGCGTTTGCGCCAGGTCGCCCCGGGCGAGCCCGAAGCCGATCTCCCGGCCCTCGCTCAGCTCGGACAGAGCCCCGAGCGAGTCCACCACCTCGATGGGATGGTGAAGATAAGGCACCAGGATCGCGGTGCCGATGCCGATGGGCACGCGCGCCGCGATGGCGGAGAGGATCACGACCTGGCTCCGGTAACGCGCGTTGTCGTTGACCCAGATACGTTCGAAGCCGCGCCCGTATGCCAGCTCGGCCAGCTCCACGAGCTGATTCACGGTGTACCGGTTCGCCAGGTGGATCACGAACTGTAGACTGAGCCTGCCGTCGAATGTCGCCATCAGGATTCCTCTATGCTGTTCTTTCGGTGTGTTGTCGGATTACGCTTCGCTAATCCCACCTACGTAGTCTTCAAGTGTTGTTATTGCGCCGGGGGTTGGACCTACCCCCTCAGCCGCGGCATCACGCTCTCCGCCAGCATTTCGATGGCTTCCTCGTAATCGGGGCCGAGCTTGGCGAAGGCGATCTCGTCGTAACCCAATTCCTGGGCTTGCCCCGCCAACTCCACGACCTGGTCGGCCACCTCGGCCGGGGTGCCGGCGACGTAGTAGGCCAGGACCATTTGCTCGGTCACGAGGGACGCGGCCTCCTCGATGGTGGCGCCCCGGGCGAAGGCGTCCTTCAGGTCGAGCACCCTCTGCCGCTCGACGCCCAGCCGCGCGTACTCGTCGGGGGTGAACCCGAGCGTCTCCCACTGGGGGATCGAGTGGGCCACCTGGCGCTTGGGGAACTCCATGGCCGCCTCCCGGTCGCGGGAAACCGAGACATTGAGTTCGACCATCCTGCGCAGGGTCTTCTTCGGATCGACGCTCCGGGCGCCGGCCTCGGCGATCTCGAGCATTCCCTTGAGCCTGCCGGTGCGCAGCATGGGGATGAAGGTCCCGGAACTGATGAGGCCGTCCATGACCCGGCCGCCCATGCGCAACGAGCGGGGGCCGTTGCCGCCCGAATAGAGCACCACGGGGGATTTGGGCGCAAACGCCAGCTCGAAGCCACCCGCGGGATTGAAGTGGTAGTGCTCGCACAACACCGGAAAGTCCTTGTAGGCCACGCGCTCTCCGGCCAGCGCCCGAGACGCGAACCCGGCCAGTTCACGCACCAGCGCCAGGGGTTTGTGCATGGTCACGTGCTGCGGCGTCTGGGTGATGGAGCCGCGCGCCAGCCCGAAGCCCACCTCGCGCCCTTCGCTCAGCTCGGACAGGGCCGCCAGCGAGTCCACCACCTCGATGGGGTGGTGGAAATACGGCACCAGGACAGCCGTGCCGATGCCGATCGGCACGCTCGCGGCGATGGCGGAGAGTACCACCACCTGGCTCCGGTAGCGGGCGTTGTCGTTGAGCCAGATCCGCTGGAACCCGCGTTCGTGCGCCAACCCGGCCAGCTCCACGAACCGGTTGACCGTGTAGTGGTTCGCCAGATGGGTCACGAACTGGAAGCTGAGTCTGCCGTCGAATGCCGCCATGATCCTCCTCACGAGTATTCGGACGGATCCATTGTGGTGCGCGTTGACGATAAAGGTCAACCGGGCGGCGCTGGACCTTCCCACGCGGACCTGTCATGCAGGCAGGCGTGACTCCTACCCCAACCCTGGCGGCCCTCGGAATCCTGCAGGGGCTCACCGAGTTCCTGCCGGTCAGCAGCTCCGGCCACCTCGTGCTCCTCCAGGCCCTGCTCCCGGGATTTCGCGAGCCGGGTGTGCTGTTCCATGCCACGGTGCATCTGGCGACCCTGGGCGCGGTCCTCGCATACTTTCGGGGGGACGTCGCCGGCATCGCCCGCGCCGCCCTCATGCCGTCCCGGGCCGACCCCGCCGCCCTGCGTCTCCTCTGGCTCGTGGCCGTCGGCACCGTTCCCACGGCGCTGATCGGTTTTTTCCTGGCGGGGCCGCTGGAACGTCTCTTCGCCAGCGTTCCCACCGCGGCGAGCATGCTGCTCCTGACCGGCGCCCTGCTCTTCGCCACCGACCGCGCGGGCGAGCGCACCGGCGGCATCGCCGGAATGGGGGTGACTCAGGCGCTTGCCATCGGTTTCGTCCAGGGCGCAGCCATCGTCCCGGGCATCTCGCGCTCCGGAGCCACCGTGGCCGCCGGCGTGTTCTGCGGGCTCGAACGCGGGCTCGCGCTGCGCTATTCGTTCCTGCTCTCGATCCCCGCCATCGCCGGAGCGTTCGCGCTCCAGTTGGCGACTCACGGTTTCGAAGACGCGGCGGCGGTGAACCTGCTCGGCTACGGGTTGGCTTTCCTGCTCGCCTTCGCCGTGGGGTACGCCAGCATCGGCGTGCTGCTGAAGGTACTGCTCGCGCGCAGGCTCACGTGGTTCGCGTGCTACTGCTGGATCCTCGGAGTCGCGGTGCTGGCGGTTACCGGCCTGTCCGGGTGATTGCCGGACGCGGGCGGGTTCGAAACCTGCCCCTACAGGCCTTCGGCCTGCCGGAGGAACGGCTCGAGTCGACGGACCGCCTCGACCCCGCTGCCGGTGGGGGGCACGGTCACCCGCAGGATGATGCGGCGCATGCCCGCCGTGCGGTACCGCGCCATGTCGTCGAGGGTGGGAAAGCTCTCCTTTGGCGTCAGCAACGCCGAAAACTCGATTTCCGCGGGGTCGCGTCCCTGTTCTCGCGCGGCGCGGCGCACACCGGCCACGGCATCCGCCGCTTCGTCCGGAGCGAGGTCGCCAGGACACCAGCCGTCGGCGTAGCGGGCCACGCGTGCGGGGGCGTACTTGGGGTCGTGTATGCCCAGGTAGATCGGCGGGTAGGGTCGCTGCACCGGCTTGGGGAAGACCCGGACCGGAGGGAAGCGCACGAACTCGCCTTCGTAGGAGGCTTCATCCCGGGTCCACAGCTCCTTCAGAGCCTCGACCCCCTCGCGCAGCATCTTCCAGCGGCGCTTGAACGGGACTCCAAGGATCTCCGCTTCCTCCGGGAACCAGCCGGCGCCGACGCCCATGATGAAGCGCCCGCCGCTGTGGAGGTCCAGGGTGGCGGCGGCCTTGGCGGTGGCAATGACGTCGCGCTGCGGCAGGATGCAGATGCCGGTGGCCACGCGCAGGCGCTCGGTGGCCTGCGCCGCCATGGCCGCACCGATGAAGGGATCGGGCAAGTGCGCGAAGGACTCGGGGACCCTGCCGTCCGGGGTACGCTTGTAACGGGACTCGTAGCGCACGGGTATGAGCATGTGCTCGGGAAACCACAGGGACTCGAAGCCCAGGTGTTCCGCCTCCCGGGCGATATCGCCCACAGGTCCCGACTGCTCCGTCGAAAACAGGGACAGACCCATCTCCATGATGCGTTCCTCGTGCTCTACGTTGTGTTCCGTTGCGGTTCCGGCTATACGCTAGTGTCCCGCGCGACAGGAGAATAACATGCCCGAAGCACCCGCCGGAACCCGGACCTTCACCCAGGGCTTGGGCCGGGAAGAGACGCTGGTCCCCATCACCTGGGAGGACTGGCTCGCCATGCCGCCGCCCCATGACGACGGCGCATACACCGTCACGGAAGTGGTGGAGCGGTATGAGCGCAACGGCTACGAGTGGGACATGCACGGCTCCCTCTACGTTCCGGCAAAGGAGCGGGACGACCGGCCGGCCTTCGTCGTGTTCCATGGCGGCGGCGCCAACGAGAAGGTCATGGACGTCACCCCCGACGGCCGGCCGGGGCTGGCGCGGCGGCTGGCAGCGCAGGGCTTCACGGTCCTCGCCGTGAGCTACCCGGGCCTGTGGCCGCCGGGCGGCGAGTGGGACAAGCCCATCGCCGACCGGGTGCCCGTCTACCTCCTGGATGCTGAAACCGACGAAGAGGAGCTTCAGGACCGCCTCCTGAAATGCACCTTCAACGTCATCCTCCAGGGCGCCGGACAGCTCACCGACCGCCACTTGCGGGGGCGGCGCCTCATCAGCTTCGGCCACTCCACCGGCGGCCCGATGGCGGCGCACCTGACCCGGTTCACGCGGGAAGCGGAGGTCATCGGCGTCGTCGGCTGGGGCAGCGGCGGTCCCGACGGCTGGCGCCGGGAATGGCGCGAGGCCACCGGAATGGAGGCGCCCAAGCCTTACGGGCTCACGCAGATCTCGCGGCGCACGGTGGAGGCCTACCGCAGGTCCCACTATGAAGACCTGCCGGAGCTGACCCCCTGGGGGCGGATGGAAGACTTCTTCCGGCTCACCGAGAAGACCCGGCCGCAGATCAAGATCGGGCTGCGGGACAACCAGCACAACGTCTTTCCCGAACGACTGGAAGAATACGTCCACGCCACCGGGCTGCCCCGGGAGGAGTACTTCGACCACCTGCAGGACCCGCCCGCGGAGTGGCTCGCCGACCTCAAGGTCCTGCTCATGGTGGGCGAGAACGACCACGGCCACTGGATCGGCGGCAAGAGCCTGGGCGACAAGCGAGAGATGTTCATGGCCGGCAAGTACCGCGATGCCGGCGCCGACGTGCACGTCGGGTTGGTGCCCAAGTACACCCACATGGGGCACTGGGCGCTCTACAACGAGAAGATCGCATACGCCTGGTTGTGGGCCCTCGAGACCGGCTACTTCGACTAGCCCGCGGCGCCGGCACACCACGGAGGTTCCATGCCCCTGCTCAGCATCAACGACACCGAGCTCTACTACGAGGTCCACGGCCAGGGACCGCCGTTGCTCTTTCTCAGCGAGACCCACTGCGACGGGGAAGTCTGGAAGATCCACCAGGTGCCGGAGTTTTCCCGGGACCACCGCGTCATCATCATGGACTACCGCGGCACCGGACAGTCCGGGAAGCCGTCGATCCCGTACACCACGCAGATGTTCGCCGACGACGCAATGGCGCTGCTGGACCACCTGGAGGCTTCCGAGACGGTGCTCTGCGGCCACTCCATGGGAGGCAGGGTGGCGCAGCTCATGGCCCTCGACCATCCCTCGCGGATCAAGGCGTTGATCCTTGCGTCCACGGGAGCCTCCTTTCCGGACACCAAGGGCATCCCCCTCAAGATCGCCACGGAGATGGTGGAATGGGGCTACGAGAAATATGTCCGCGACCATTCCATCCTGGTGGGCTTCACCGACGAGTTCGTCGCACGGCACGCCGACCGGGTGGAGAACTACCTGCGGGTGCGCATGGCCAACATGGGGCCGGTGGAGTTCTATTTCCGCCACCTGCTGGCCCGGCAGGGCCATGACACCAGCGGGCGCCTCGGGGAGATCCGCACTCCGACCCTGATTCTCGTCGGAGAGGACGACCGCAACGTCACCAGCGACATGAACCATCGCACCTCCTCGGAGATTCTCGAGAACGGCATACCGGGGGCCGAGCTCGTGGTGCTGCCGGGGGAGCGACACAGCTATTTCTTCGCCAACCCGGACGCGGCCCACCGCGTCGTACGGGATTTTCTCGGGCGTGTCTGACAAGATTGGGCCAAAAATTATTTGCTGAACGTTGTAACTTTTTGCATCGTCAGGTCTTGACTCTGCTCCAACGGCATTATTGAATGCTTTGCTTGCAGGTCCCAGGGGAAGAGGAAACCCGCGGGACCGAGGCAGATCCGTACCGGCTTCACGCGAGGCTCCGTGGAGTCATGAGGATGCCATGGAACAAAGCGTACGACCCAAGATCCTGATAGCAGACAGCTACAAGAGCCACACCGAGACGCTGTCAGGTTATTTGAAAGAGCTCACACCCGCCATCGAGGTGTACAGCGCCCCGGAGGGTCGCGAGGCCTTGTCCGAAACCGCCGTGCGGGACATCCACCTGTTTCTCGTGAACGGCTTCCTCAAGGGTCCGCTGAACGGCTTCGAGCTCTGCCGGGCCATCCGGAGGATGGACGCACACCAGCACACGCCGATCATCATGGTGCTCTCGGGCCATCTCATGTCCTATCATGAAAGGGGTCTCCACGCGGGCGCCGACCTGTTCCTGCACCAGCCGGTGGAGAAGCAGGAGCTGTGGCGGATGGTGGTGCTGCTGCTGAACGAGTACTCTCAGCGACGGAGAAGGGAAACGTCGGCCGCGGACACCCAGGACCTGGAGCTCATCGAGATCAAGCCCTTCGTGCGGATCCTGCACTGAAGCCTGCGCCGGGCGCGCCCGCGCCCTCCGCTACACCCCCAGAATCCCGTCGACCTCGGCCAGTTCCGAAGGCGTCAGTTCCCAGTCCGCCGCCTTGGCGTTGTCGTGCACCTGCGCCAGCCGGGTGGCGCCGGTGATGACCGAGCAGACCCGCGGCTGCGCCAGCAGCCAGCACTGGGCCAACTCGTTCATGCCCCGCCCCCGGGCTTCCGCCCATGCCCGCAAGCGCTCCACGATGTCGTAGTTGGCATCGGTCATGTACTGCCGGACGTAGGCCTGACTCTCGCCGCGGGAGCCGGGCGGCGGCTTCTCTCCCCTTACGTACTTGCCTGTGAGGAAGCCTCCGGCCAACGGGAAATAGGGAACGAAGCCCACGCCGTGGGCGCGGCAGTAGGGCAGCATCTCCCGCTCCACGTCTCTTTCGAGCATGTGGTAGTGGGACTGCATCACCGCAAAGGCGGTCCAGCCGCGGAACTCGGCCAGCACGTTGGCGTGGGCGAGTTGCCAGGAGGCGAAGTCCGAACCGCCGATGTAGCGGACCTTGCCCTGCCGGATGAGGTCGTCCAGGGCCCGAAGAGTCTCCTGGATCGGCGTCGCGTCGTCCCAGCGGTGAATGTAGTAGACGTCGATGTGGTCGCTCCCGAGCCGTCGGAGACTTCCCTCCACCGCGTTCATGAGATGGTAGCGCGACGTGCCGCGGTCGTTGGTGCCTTCGCCGGTGGGGAAGAAGAACTTGGTGGCCACCACGAAACGGTCCCGGCGCCCCTTCAACGCCGTCCCCAGCGTTTCCTCGGAACGGCCTCCCTGGTAGCTGTTGGACGTGTCGATGAAGTTGATGCCGAGGTCAACGGCCGCGTCGATGACGGCGGTCACCTCTTTCTGCGGCAACGCCGCCGAGCCGAAGCGATTGGTGCCGAGGCCGATGGCGGAAACACGAACCCCGGAGGTTCCGAGCTGACGATACTCCACGGACGATCCTCCCGTTGATGATTTGGCGGCTCGGTGATGTTTACCAGATCGGCCCCAATCCGTCATTCCCGCAAAGTTTGACCCGCCAGCCGCCCCGGTGCTAGTGTCCTGCCGGGTTAAATCGGACCAAAAGATGCGCAGGATTTTTAGTCGTGGGTAATGCGCGATGACGAGCAGTGGCGGGCACCACGCGAGGAAGCGCAACGCGGCCGACGGCTAAAAAGACAAGCAGATTATGGTCCGAATTAACCAGGCAGGACACTAGGGTCCACGGCTCAACAACGAAACCCCGGAGGTGGTCATGCAGTGGGACATGGAGGGCGACAGCGCGTTCGTAACCGGCGGCGGCAGCGGCATCGGCCAGGCCATCGCGCTCAAGCTGGCCGAGCAGGGCGTCAAGGTAGCCGTGGCCGACGTGGACGCGGCCAAGGCGGAGGTCACCGCGTCGCGCATCAGCGAAGGCGGCGGCACCGCCCTCGCCCTAGAGCTGGACGTCACGCGCTCGGACCGGGTGAACGAAGCCGTCGCCAGGACCCACGCCGAGTTCGGCAGCCTCGCCTACCTCATGAACGTGGCGGGGATCTCGCAGCAGAAGGCGGTGCACGAAATCAGCGACCAGGACTGGGCGCGCATGATCGACGTGCACCTGAACGGAACCTTCTACTGCATCCGCGCGGCCCTGCCGTTGATGATGGAAGCAGGCTTCGGAGTCATTGCCAGCCTTTCCTCCATGCACGGGCTCAAGGGCCAGGAAATGGCCTCCCACTACTCGGCGGCCAAGGCCGGCATCGCCGCCCTCACCAAGGCGGTGGCGCGCGAGGTGGCCGGGCACGGCATCCGCATCAACGCGCTGGCGCCCGGGCCCATCGACACGCCCATGTGGCGCCGCGGCCTCACCGGCGAAGCGCTGGCGAAGCGCAAGTCGGACCGTTCCAAGATCGTGCCCATGGGGCGGTTGGGAGAGCCCGCCGAGGTGGCGGACCTGGCGGTCTTCCTGCTGAGCAACGCCAGCACCTATGTGACCGGTCAGGTGGTGGGGGTGAACGGCGGCGAGCTGATGCCGTGAGCCGTGTCGCATCCCGCAAGTTCCTGCCATAAGTTGCGCAGGATCTCTTGTCGCCGGCAAGACGCGATGACTTGTAGGGGCGACCGGGGTCGCCCCTGTAGCTAACCGCCGAACAGCGGGAGTTGCGCGGTATCGCGCCGGAACGACGCGGTGGAGAGCTTCCAGCTTCGGCGCGTCAACCCGAGCTTACGGCAGGTCGCGTCGAACAACGCCTCTACCTGCTCGGCGAAGATCCCCTGTCCCTTCATGCGGCTCTTGAAGCCCGGGTCGTTGAGGCTGCCGCCGCGGATCTCCCGGATGCGGTTCAGCACCTTGTCCTTGCGGTCCGGGTAGTTCTCCTCCAGCCATCGCTCGAACAGATCCTTGACTCCGAAAGGAAGCCGCAGCAGCGAGTAGCCGGCGCAGCCGGCCCCGGCTTCGGCGGCCGCGGCGAGGATCGCGGGCATTTCGTGGTCCGTCAGCGCCGGCACCACCGGCGCGACCAGGACACCCGCCGGCACTCCCGCCTCGCTCAACGTGCGAATGGCGTCAAGGCGCAGCCGGGGCTGGGAGGTACGAGGCTCCATGCGGCCGCAGACCTCGTTGTCCAGCGTCGTCACCGAGATGAACACCACCGCCGCGTCGCGGGCGGCCAGCTCCTTCAGGATGTCGACGTCGCGGGTCACCATATGGTTCTTGGTGACGATGGCCACGGGGTTCCGGAACGCCGCCAGCACCTCGAGACAGCCACGAGTCAGCTCGAGCCTGCGCTCGGCGGGCTGGTAGGGATCGGTCACGCCGCAGAGGGCGACCACCTGCGGCTTCCAGCGCGGCGACGACAGCTCTTTCCTCAAGAGCTCCGGCGCGTCCTCCTTCACCAGGATGCGGGTCTCGAAATCAAGACCGGCGGAGAAGCCCAGGTACTCGTGGGTGGGCCGGGCGTAGCAGTAGATGCAGCCGTGCTCGCAGCCACGGTACGGGTTGACGCTGGCCTCGAAGCCCACGTCCGGGCTGTCGTTGTAGGCGATGATGGACCGGGAGGTGTCCCTGAGGAACCGGGTCTTCGGGCCCACCAGGGTGCCGTCCGGGACAAAGGCGAGGGGCTCGAAGCGGTTCCGCGGGTTGTGGCTGCTTCCCCGCCCGCCGATAGCGCGCTTCGGTTCGCTCATGGTTCGCCAAGGGCCGCCGTGTCCCGGCCGCCGATTCACCCCCGTCGCGGCTTCACGGGCGGTCGGCGGCCGGGAACCGTCTCACTTGATGCGCCACTGCTTGAGCTTGGCGTCTGTAGACCCGCACGGCGCAAGCCCGAGGTCGCGCGACATGAACGGCCCGGCCGACCTGCCGGCGGCGCCGGCTACGAGACAAAGCGACGGATCGCCGCCGGGCCGGAACTCCATCGCGGCGGCGTCGTAATCGAAGACCTGCGCGACGGAGTCCTTCGAACAGTCCACCAGTCCGAGCGAGACCCCCGCCGCCGGCGGCGCGGTCAGCGTGGCGCACTTGCCCGAGAAGGTGGCCGAGGCGATGCGCCGGGCCGCCTTGTCGTAGAGGAACTGCACGTCACCGCCCCGCGGCTTGCAGGAGTGCGCGTGCAACCGCTCGCCGAACCCACGTCCGACGGTATCGATGCACCACCCCAGCTTGTCCTTTTCGTCCAGGTTGTCCGCCAGGTAGATCACCGGCGCTGGAGTCTTGAGGTCCGGCGGCGCGGCAGAGGCAGCCATCGGAATCAATAGCAGCAGAAGAACCGCCCGCAAGCATACCTTGTTCATGCTCCTCTTCTCCTTTCTTCCTCACGCGCCAGGACAGAGCCTCCGATCGAGCGGCCACGACCGCATGCCGGCTCCCCAAGAACTACCAGGAAAGGCCCGTGCCCGCCAAGATACGGGCCGCGCGAACACCCCCTTTGCTCTCCTTTTAGACTGGCGCCGGTTCCCCATTCCCTTCCCGGCCCTTGGCCGAATTGCATCGACCGCCAAAAAGTGCGATGAATGGCCGCTGAAACCATGCGGCCTTTCAACTACCTGGCTCCCACCCGCCTCGACGAGGCCCTTTCATTACTGACGCCCCAGGCCGTTCCCCTGGCCGGGGGGACCGACCTGTTTCTCAGGATGGAGCGGCGGCAGACGCAGCCGGACACGGTGGTGGACCTGAAGCGGATTCCCGGCATGGACGGGGTCGAGGCCGTGGACGACGGGGTCCATATCGGCGCCCTGGCTCTCATGGAGACCCTGGCCGCCTCCCCTCTGATTTCGGACCCTTATGACGCGCTGGCTCAATCCGCTCGGGTGGTGGGATCCATCCAGACCCGCAACCGGGCCACCGTGGGCGGTAATCTCGCCAACGCGTCCCCGGCGGCGGACACCGCGACGCCGCTGATGGCGCTGGGCGCGACGGTGGAGGCCGCCGACGCCGGCGGCACCCGGGAGATACCGGTCGATGAACTGTTCGTGGGCCCCGGCAGGACCGCGCTGCGGGAGGGCGAGATCCTGACGGCGGTCCGGGTCCCCGCCCTACCCGCCCGCGCCGGCAGCGCGTTCCAGCGCTGCGTGCGCACGGCCATGGACATCGCGGTGGTGAACTGCGCCGCATTCGTGCGGCTGGACGAGGATGGCGTCGTCGCGGAAGCGCGCATCGCGCTGGGCGCGGTCGGACCCACGCCGCTACGGGCACCGGCGGCGGAGAACCGCCTCAAGGGAGGGCGTTTCGATGCCGCGGCCGCGGTGGAGGCCGCGGAATGCGCCATCGAGGACGCCAGCGCCATAGACGACGTCCGCGCGAGCGCGGATTACCGGAGAGAGATGGTCCGGGTGCTCACCCGGCGGGCCGTGGAGAGCGCCTTCCGGCGTGCAGGGGGAGAGGCTTGATGGCGGGCGAACGCATCGCGATCACGGTGACCGTCAACGGCGAGGACTACCGAGAGGAAGTGCCGGCGACGCGCTCGCTCCTCGACTTCCTGCGCGACGACCTGGCGCTCACCGGCACCAAGGAGGGCTGCGGCGAGGGCGAGTGCGGCGCCTGCTCGGTGATCCTGGACGGCCGGCTGGTGGATGCCTGCCTCGTCTTCGCGGCGGAGGCGGGCGGACGGCGTGTCGAGACCATCGAAGGGTTGGCGGACGGCGGGGATCTGCACCCGTTGCAGCGGGCCTTCGCCGCCGTCGGGGCGGCCCAGTGCGGCTACTGCACCCCTGGCATGCTCATGGCCTGCAAGGCGCTGCTGGACAAAAACCCGTCGCCCACCCGCGACGAGGCCGCCCACGGAATCGCCGGCAACCTGTGCCGTTGCACCGGCTACGGCACCATCATCCAGGCGGTCATGGAGGCTGCGAAGGAATCATGAAAGTCGTCGGTCAGGAGCTACCCAGGGTCGAGATCTTCGAGAAGGTCACCGGACAGTCGGTGTTCGGCGCGGACGTGACGCCGGGAGGCAAGGTGCTCTACGGCAAGATGGTGCTGAGTCCGCACGCCCACGCGCGCATCACCGCCATCCGCACCGAGCGGGCCGAGCGGCTGCCGGGCGTCCGCGCCGTGGTCACCGCGGCCGACGTGCCCGCGGTCCGCTACGGCAAATTCGTCCGCGACGAGGAGTATTTCGCCAGCACCAAGGTGCGCTACGTCGGCGACCGCATCGCCGCGGTGGCGGCGGTGGACGAGGAGACCGCCGAGGAAGCGGCGCGCCTCATCGAGGTGGACTACGAGGTGCTTCCCGCGGTCACGTCGGGGCTGGAAGCGATGGAGCCGGACGCGCCGCTGATCCACGACGGCTACGCCGACTATTGGACACAACCCAGCGTGGAAGACCGCCGCGGCAACGTGTGCAACCACAAGCAGCTCCTGCGCGGCGACGTGGAGGCCGGGTTCGCCGAGGCGGACCGGATCTTCGAGCACCGTTTCCACGCCCCCATGGTGCACCAGACCTACATCGAGCCTCATACCGCGCTGGCGCGCTTCGACGCCTCGGGCAGGGCGACGGTGTGGGTCCCCACCCAGGCCCAGTTTCCGTTGCGCGACGCCATCGCGGAAATACTCGACATGCCCATGACCAGGGTGCGGGTGATCCCGACGGAGATCGGCGGCGGCTTCGGCGGCAAGATATCGCCCACCGTCGAACCCGCGGCGGTGGCGCTGGCGCGGAAAGCGCGCGCGCCGGTGCGCATCGTCATGGGCCGCGGCGAAGACTTCCAGACCACCAACCCCAGGCACCCGTTCCACCTGCGCTACAAGACCGGGGTCAAGCTCGACGGCACCATCACGGCCCGGGAGATCGAGGTGGTGCTGGGGACCGGATACTCTTCCGGTTCCGGCGTCATGATCAGCCAGGGGGCGGCGGTACGGGCGCCCGGCCCCTACCGCATCCCCAATCTCAAGATCGACAGCTACTGCGTCTATACCAACACCCCCACCTGCGGGGCCTACCGGGGGCCCGCCGGACCGCAGCTCGCGTTCGCGTCGGAGTCGCAGATCGACATCATCGCCCGGGAACTGGGCATCGACCCGGCCGAGATGCGCCTCCGCAACGCCATGGAGAACGGCGACGAGACCCCGGCCGGCGTCCCCCTCGAGGACGTGCACGTCAAGGAGACCGTACGCAAGGCGGCGGAGGCCCTGGACGCGGCCCCCAGAGCGGCCGGCGCCACCATCGGACGGGGGATGGCAGCGGCGCACTGGCTGGTGGGCGGCATGGCCTCCAGCGCCGGCGTGAAGCTCAACGAAGACGGCACCTTCGCCATCCTCACGGGCCTGGTGGACCTGAGCGGCGCCAGCACATCCCTGGCGCAGATCGCCGCGGAAGTGCTGGGAGTGTCCCTCGACGACGTTCACGTGCGCACCGCCGACACGGATTTCGCGCCCCATTCCACCATCAGCGCGGGCAGCCAGGCGCTCAAGAGCATGGGCGGCGCGGTGCTGCTGGCGGCGAGGGACGTCAAGCGGCAAATCCAGCAGGTGGCCGCGGACAAGTTGGAAGCCGATGCCGGCGACCTCGAGGTCGGGGAGAACAAGGTTTTCGTCAAGGGCAGCCCGGAACGGTCCGTCTCCCTCCGGGAGGTAGGGCGCGCGGCCCTGGAGCACCAACGCGGACCCATCGTCAGCACCCAGTCCGTGTCCCGGCTCGTCCCGCACCCGGCGGTGGCGGCCCACGCCGCCGAGGTGGAAGTGGACCCGGAGACCGGCCACGTCCGTGTCCTTCGCTACGTGGCGGTTCAGGACGTGGGGACGGCGGTCAATCCGCTATCGGTGCGGGGTCAGATCGAGGGAGGAGTGATGCAGGGGCTCGGGCAGGCGCTGAGCGAGGCCTGCACCTTCACGGACGGGAGAATGGACAACCCCAACCTGCTGGACTACAAGATCTTCAGCGCGCTGGACGCCCCGCCGGTGGAGGTGCACCTGATCCAGCACCCCTGCGCCACGGGTCCTTTGGGCGCCAAGGGCGTGGGCGAGCCGCCCATCATTCCGCCGCCCGCGGTGATTGCCAACGCGGTCTTCGATGCGGTGGGCGTACGCATCCACGACCTTCCGGTCACGCCGGAGAAGATCGTGCGCGCGCTAAAGGCCAAGCGCGCGGAGCAGCAACCGTAGCGACGAACCGGAAACGCCGCCGCCGGGACGGCCGGCACCCGTGCGCCGGAATGTGAGAGAATGTCGGACGACCGCGGACGCGGCCGCCCTGTCAGAGTCCCAGAAGCGAGTCGATCCGTTCCTGATCGAAGCCGACCACGGCTTCCCCGTCGATGATGACCACGGGGGTGCTCTGGAACCCGCGCGCCAGAAGGTCCTTCAGCGCCTCCTGGTCCTCGCGGATGTTTTTCTCCACGAAATCAACGCCCTTTTGAGAAAGATACTCTTTCTCTCGATGACAAGGCGGTCAACCGGGCTGGGTGAACAGGATGATGGATTCTGCCATATGTACCTCCGTGCTCGTTTCATAGCATCGGCCGTGCATTTCTCAAAGCGCGTCTTGACATGACTGCGTCACTTCTGTAGCCAAGGGGCTCGGCGTGGACGACGCCGGAACTATCGACCAACGGAGGGACATTCATGGCACGCAAGGGTTTATCTTTTCTGGCCGCGGCCATTATCGTGGGCGGCGCGTTCTTCGCAACTCCCGAGACCCGCGCCGAAGACTTCTACAAGGACAAGACGTTCCGCTTCATCGTCGGTTTCTCGCCCGGCGGCGGCTATGACACCTACACGCGGCTGATCGCCCGCTACTTCGGCAAGTACGTTCCCGGCAACCCCACCACGCTGGTGCAGAACATGACCGGAGCCGGGAGCCTTATCTCGGCCAACTACATCGGTAGGCGCGCCAAGCCTGACGGGCTCGCCGGCGCGGTTTTTAACAACTCCCTCATCGTGCAGAGCGCCTTGGGTGACAAGAAGGCCGGTGCGGTGCCATTCGACAAAATGGAATGGGCGGGCGCCCCCAGCAAGGGCGAGATCGTGTGCATGATGATGGCCTTCTCCGGAAAAACGACCTGGAAGGATGTCATCAATTCCAAGGAGCCCATCAAGATAGGCGCTACCCGGGCCGGCTCCACCGGCCACGACATCCCGGCGATCCTGAACAAGGCCATGGGCACCAAGTTCAAGATCGTCACCGGGTACCGGGGGACGGCTACCATACGCCTGGCGCTAGAGGGCCGCGAGGTCGACGGCTTCTGCTCCCAGTGGGAGTCCATGCGGGTCACCGCCCGGAGCATGCTGGACGCCGAGGGCGAACAAAAGCTCGTGCCCTTCGTCATCGACAGCCACACCTACCCGGACCCGGAGATCCAGAACATACCGCTGTTCAAGGACGTGCTGAACAAGGAAGCTCTCGAGCTCTACAACTCGTGGGCGTTCCAGATGGCGTTCCAGCGCATGCTGGCCTTGCCGCCGGGCACACCCAAGGACCGCGTGGCGATCCTGCAGAAGGCCTATGCAGAGACCCTGAAGGACCCCCAGATGCTGGCCGAAGCCAAGAAGTCCAAGATCTTGATCACCCCTGTCTCGGGTGCCGAAGTGGAGAAGCTCGTGGACGGGATCATCAACATGCCGCAGAACGTCAGGGAGAGCCTGGCCTTCCTGGTCAGGAAGTCGCAGAAGTAGCCACCCGCAGACGACGCCACCGGAGACGGTGGACCGGCTCAAGGAGTTGGCGCTGGAGCATCCGGCCTATGGGTGCAACCGGCTGGAGGCGATGCTGTCGTTGGAGGGGCGGCGGGTGTCGTCGATCACGATCCAGAAGATCCTCAACGACAACGGACTGGGGACCCGTCAGGACCGCTGGCTGGCATTGGAGAAGGGGAACGCGGACAAGGCGCTGGAACTCACGGCCGAGCAGGCGGTGTTTCTGGAGAAGCTCAACCCGTGCTTCCGGGAGCGCCATGTAGAGAGCGCGGCGCCAGGCGAGCTGTTGTCAGCCGACACCTTCTTCGTGGGCTCCCTCAAGGGGGTGGGCAAGGTCTACCTGCACGCGGTGGTGGACACCTACGGCTCCTACGCTTTCGGCTTCCTGCATGTCTCGAAGCAGCCCGAGGCCGCGGTGGCGGTGCTGCACAACGACGTGCTGCCGTTCTACCGCCGGCGGAAGCTCGAGGTGAAGGCGGTCTTGACCGACAACGGGCGGGAGTTCTGCGGGACCGAGAGGCACCCCTACGAGCTCTACCTGGACCTCAACGGTATCGAGCACCGTCGCACCAAGGTGTGCAACCCCAAGACCAACGGGTTCGTGGAGAGGTTCAACGGCACGGTCCTCGAGGAGTTCTTCCGCGTGACCATGCATGAGACGTTCTACGAAAGCGTGGACGCGCTACAGCAGGATCTCGACGCCTGGCTGCGTCACTACAACACCGAACGGCCTCACCTCGGGTACCGAAACCAGGGACGAAGGCCCATCGAAACCATCAACCAATTCGTTAGGCTAGAAGGTTAAGAGGACAGCTAACTCTTTAGTATCGTTTATGTTTTGCCGGCGGTATTGCCACCGATTTAGCCGGCATTTCATCAACGATTTCACCTATTCGTCCACCTTTTGTAGCTGTCCTGTCGTACTACCGGGGGCGGCCTTTCCGCCCCCGGTACGTTTAGGGGTGTGCCCTATCGGCCGTAGTATTCATTCTCTATAGAATCAACTAGGACGTCCATCTGGTTCTCGTCGACGACATCCTTGGTCAAGGACGCCCCTCCAAGGATCTTTTTTGCGCGGTGGCACGCGGGCATCAGCGATGCGTTCTCGGGAAGACCCAGCAGGAAGTGTAGATCGATCTCATCTTCGACTCCAACGGCAACCGCTTCGAGGTGGCCCCGCCATTTACGCGCCTTGTCCAGAATCCGTTCGGCATCGGCCATGTCCAATGAGACGGGTTGATAGGCGTGCCACCGACCATTCTTCCATGCTCTCTTGAACTCGATTCGATCCTGATCGCCCTCCAAAGTCCTCGGTTCAAACGGGACACGGATTCCCCGTTCCGTGAGCTTGTCACTGACAAGCTTCCAGACTTCTTCGTCCGTTCGTCGCTTGCCCGACTTGACGTCATACCGCGCCACATAACGCTCGTACAGACGTTCAAATGCCAGATTTAGATCGTCTGTCATTCCTGTCGCGGGCGACGACCACTGTAGGGTACTGTCATCGCGGGGTAACACCTTGTGAGCATAACCGAGCGCATCAGCCTGTCCCTCAAACAAGGAGCCCAGCCTCAAATGTATTGCCAAGTCCGCAAAACCACGGTTGATCGCATTCATCGCGGCGGTGAAGGTTCGACGATCAAGATCCGGGAATACGTCCTTTAGACGACGGATAGTCCTACGCGACTGGAACTTCAAGAATCTCGCGCCAGGGGCGTGCATCGCAATGCCAACGTTAAGTGATTCGCCTGCCGCCACGTCATGGACATAGCGCAGTATTGTGTAGTTATAAGCGTGCTTCTCAGTCATTGGAGCACCCGCCTTATCTCAGCGATCACCCCGCTGAAGTTGTCTCTTACAGACCGAATCTGATCCAGCGCCTCGGCGACTGCTGGAAGAGCCGTAGCCCACTCCGACGGAATTGCTTCCCGGTATTCCATCAACCGACGGTCCGTTACCTTGGACCATGCCGCTTCCAATGGACTAAAGTCGAGAGGACGCTTCCGAAGGTGTCGATAGAAGATGTGGTCTCCATTACGCAATCGCCGTAGACTGTCCGGTTCCCAAGGCGGTTTCCAGTCCGCCGCTCTCTCTGCGATTGGCGGGAAACCCAGTTCGTGGTCAATGAGATGAACCCGATCCCCAGCGACAAGGCAGTTAGGGTTGGGTATCCTCCTGTCACGGTTGTCGATTACCGCATCGAAGACGAACGTGCCCAGCGCCACAGGCATCATGGCGTCCGACACCTTATTGCCGCTGGTCCAGGTGTGGAATTGATTTCCCACGTCTGTAGAACCAAACGCGACCGGTGAACTAGCTTGCAAGAGCCCCGCAATGTCAGGGTCCACGACTGTCGAAGCTAATTCCGTGGGAACTTCGACGAGATAGGGATCCGGCACCGGCAACCCTAGGTCGGCCGCGAGGCACGCGGCCACGACTTCCCGAGCCAAGCTCTTCTGGCCATCATGGCATCCGGCTGAGAATTTGCAATGTATCTCAAGGGAGGTGCCCTTGCTGGTTTCGCAACGCATCAATACGGGCTTCGTGAGACTTGTCTCCGACTGGCGCATGGCCTCGGTTGCAGTCACCCGTGCGAGCATTCGGCCCCCCAGCAACCACTCGGCCACCAACTCATTGGCCTCGTCATACGCCATTTGGGTAGGGATCTCAACTTTCCCTGGCGAATGATGGAGGGCCGGGTTACCGCTCGTTAGGGCTGGGCCTCGCGGCGGTCCTCTCGCCTTCGTCGCTTGTAATCGGTGTCCACGCGGGACCGGTCGGTGACCCACTCTTCCCTTTCGGATTCGCTCAAGTCCATGCGCCTATGGCCTACCGGCGCCCTCCGCCCCGCGTTGCTAGGCGCATACCCATCGGGTCACCGCTTATCATTCAGAGGCGTCCTCTATGTTCGAAAGCCGGGACTCGATGCTGGTGAGGCGTTGCTTCGCCTCCTCAGTGTTGGCCCAAGTCCGCCGAATGAAGCCATCCCACTGGTCATGCAAGCCCCACAACGTTACCAACTGGAGCACAACCACTACCAGAAACAGTGCAACGCCGATTTCCGTCCATGCCCACACCAATCCGAACAGTATCACCAGCAGCACGCTTACCGTTAACAGGGCCCGTCCCCACTCCGACTTCAGCCATTCCAATCTGCTCACTTCCACCGATCACTCCTTTCTGCCCGCGCGCAGCCCCGCGCACTCGTAAAACTGCTCAACGCCGTGGCGTGATCGACATCGTCGCGGGCGGTGCTCCGCACTCGTCGCACCCAGGCTCTTGTGACTCTTTGGACATTCTTCGGCATGTTACTGGACCCCCATACATCAAGGAGCCCCGTCCCTTCCGGTCAGGAAATCGAAGAAGTGGTTGTCCTCATTGAAGAGGAGGGCTGGGGGAGCCTGGCTAGGGCTCCTCCCCCTCCCCTTTCTCCGCGCTCCAACCCCGCAGAAGCTCCGCCTTCACCACCTTCCCGGTGGGCCCCTTTGGCAGCTCGGGCACGAAACGGATGTGCCGCGGGTACTTGAAGCGGGCGAGCCGGTCCGCGCAGTAGGCCGCGAGGCTGTCCTTTCCCGTGCTCGCCCCCGGCTTCACCACCACGAAAGCCGCCACTTCCTCGCCCAGCTCCGGGTGCGGCACCCCCACCACCGCGGCCTCGGCAACGTCCGGGTGCTCGGCCAGCACCGCCTCGACTTCCTGGGGGAAGACGGAATAGCCGCCCCGCAGGATGCGCTCCCGCAGGCGGCCGGTGATTTCCACGAATCCGTCGGGCGAGATCCGCGCGAGATCGCCGGTGCGGAACCAACCGTCCGCCAGCACCGGCGCGAGGTCGTTCCAGTACCCTTGCAGCGCGGCCGGGGTCCTGATCCAGAGCTCCCCGGTGTCCCCTTCGCCGGACTCCGCGCCCTCGTCCGCCACCACCCGGACGTCGACGCCCGGAACCGCGCGCCCGATGCATTCCGGCCGGTCTTCCGGTTCCGACGCCAGATACGAAATGGGCCGGAACAACTCGGTCATGCCGTAGCCCCGGAGGATGCGGTGGCCGGCACGGCGGCGCCATTCCGTAGCCAGGTCCCACGGGCACGGCGCGGCGCCGGACACCGACACGCGCAGCGAAGACAGGTCCGCGCCGGCGAACTCCGGCGCGCCCAACAGCCGCCGGAACATGGTGGCCACACCCAGAAAGAGGGTGGCCCGGCGCTCCTGGATGGCTGCGATCACCCTGTCGGACGCGAACTCCCCGGGGAGCACCACCTGGGCGCCCTTGAGCAGCGGCGCCAGCAGCGAGCCGTTGAGCCCGAAGGAATGGGGCAGCGGCAGCACCGACAGCACCACGTCCTCGGACGTGACCGCCATCATGTCCGCCCACGAGCGGTTGGCGAAGGTCAGCGCCGCGTGACTGAACACCGCGCCCTTGGGCCGGCCGGTGCTGCCGGAGCTGTAGCCGAAGTGGGCCGGCGCCGCACACTCCGCCGCCGTGTCCCAGACGCCCTGCCGCGGTTTCACGCGTTCGACTACCGCCGCCGGGTCCACGTCCGCCAGGATGGCGTCCCGCTCCTCGGGCTTCAGCAGCGGGCTCAATGGCACGGCGGTGGCGCCGAGCTTCCAGATGCCCAGGATCGCCACCACGAAACTCCAGTGGTTGGGCAACACCATCACGACCCGGTCGCCCGGCCCGACGCCGCGCTCCACGAGTTCGTGCGCAAACCCGGCCGCGCGCTCGTGCAGCGCGCGGTAAGTCAGGGTCGCGTCGGGACAAAGCAACGCGGGTTTGTCCGGGAAGCGCGCCGCGGTCTCCTCCAGGAGACAGACGAAGTTCCGCGTCGGAGAAGTCAATTACAGCCCCAGCTTGTCCAGGTCGATGCGCTCCAGAACGTCACCGGGAATCCGGTTGCGGGGCGTGTACTCGGCGAGAGAAGGCTTGGCGGTTGCGTCGACGCCCCACTTGGCGGTGTAGCCGTCGGAGTCGGTGGAGGGGTCGAGGTCCGAGCCCCGGGTGTTGGAGATCACCGTGATGTCGCGGTCGGCCTGGCACCGGGTTCCCAGCGCCCAGGCCACCTGGCGGTCGTCGAAGACGTCGACGTCGTGGTCCACCACCACCACACGCTTGATGTACATGTCAGCGCCAAGCACCGCCAGGATGGCGTTCTTGGCCTGGCCCGGAACCCGCTGATTGATCGCGACGTAACAACTGTAGGGCGCCGGCACCCGCACCGCAACCACCGACGGGACGATGGCGCGCACCGCCCGGTAGAGGTTCGCCTCCATGGGAATGGTGGACAGCAGCAGATGGTCCACCTGGGCCACGGCAATGTCGTGGAACAGCGCACCGTCGCGCATGGTGACAGCGTTATACCGCACCACCTCCCGCTGACGCTCGCCCAGGCTGTAGCCGGTGAACTCGCTGAAGGGCCCCTCCGGAGTCCTTTCGCCGGGGAGGATCTCCCCCTCCAGGACCAGCTCCGCATGGGCCGGCACCAGCAGGTCCGACGTCTCGCAGCGTACCAACTCGAGCGGCTCCCCCAGGATCCCGCCCATGATGGCGCGCTCGTCCTCGTCGATGGAGCCGATGGCCAAGGCGCCCAGGCCGATGGCCGGGTGGACCCCGACCGCGAATGCCACCGGCAGCGCCTCGCCGCGGGCTTCGGCCTTCCGGTAGAACTCCCACAGGTGCTTGGACGCGGTGATGTGGATCGAGGTCCGGTCCTTGCCCATGATCATCAGGCGGTTGTAGGCGCAGTTCCAGGTGCCGTCCTCGGGATCTTTCGCGAAGGAGATGGCGGCGGTTATGTAGGGGCCGGCGTCGGCGGCGTGATGGACGATCTGCGGCAGCTCCAGCAGATCGACGTCCGCGCCCGTCCGCACCACTTCCTTCACCGGCCCGGTGTCCACGACCACCGGCGGCACCGGCCGCTCCATGGCCTTCAGGAACGCACGCTGTACCTCCCGCGACTCGGTGTTCATGGCCAGCGCCATGCGCCGCCGGCTGGCATGAAGGTTGGTCACCACCGGAAGCGCGCTACCCTTGACGTTCTCCAGCAGGAGCACGGGCCGCCGCCGGCGCTCCCGAGCCAGCTTGGCCACCAGCGCGGTCACCTCGTGGAGCGGATCCACGGGAGTGGAGATCCTGACCAAGTCGTCGTTCGCTTCCACCAGATCGAGATAGCTTCTGAAGTCCTGCGGCATGGATCACCCGTTCAAAAGAGAGTGTGGCGCGCCCTAGAGGCCGTCGGTGGCGCCACCGCCACAAGTTAGTCGAAACCCCCGGTTGACACAATCTCCTTTCCGGCGAAGAATCAGTCACAGCCACACGGAGAGCGGAGGGACCATGGCCATCACGGACGAAACCAACGACCCGGGCTGCTGCAGCATCGACTACGCCCACCACAAGGAGGTCTTCGAGCGCCGCAGGAAGGTCTATCAGGAGGACCCCTCCAAGGCGGTCACGGTGCACGAAGCCACGATCCGGCTGGTCAACGACCACCTGAAGGAGGCGAAGACGTCGGAGGGTTACACCATCCTTTGCGATGAGCCGGAGTCGCGCGGCGGGACCGGCAAGGGAGCCGCGCCGCTGCAGTACTTCGTCGCATCCCTGGGCTTCTGAATGCTCAGCCAAGTGACGCAGTTGGCGTCATTCATGGACATCCGAATCGAGCGCGCCGAGATGTCGGTGCGGGGAGAGTTCGACCAGAAAGGCAAGTTCGGTTTGTCGGACGTACCCTCCGCCTGCACCCGCCTGGTCTACCGGCTGGACCTGCAGAGCCCGGACAGCCAAGACCGCATCGTCGAGTTCACCGAGGCACTGGAACGCTCCTGCTACACCACCAACACCCTGCGCCGCCCGGTGGAGGTGGTGCCGGAGCTCACGCTCAACGGCGTCGAGGTGCCGCTGGGCTAGAGGCAACGCGCTGAGAGCGGCGTGGGCGGCACCACCTCCTTGCCGTTTCCCAGTCTCGTCTACCCGCGATCCAGCACCCACCGCGCCACCTCGTCGTGGCGCGCGAACCAGACCCGGGAAAAGCCCTTCATGTAGCGGAGGATCTCGGTCAGCACCGCGGCCATCATGGGGCGGCCGCCGAAGTGGGCGTGAACGGTGAGGTTGATCATCTCCGGCGCCTCCGACCGGTAGAGGAAGTCGAAGGTGTCCTTGTAGACGTTCAGGAAGTCACGCGGGCTCCCCCTCAGCACCCGGTTGTCGGCGAAGTCGCTGTGGGGGATGGCGACGATGTTCCCGGATCCGGTGGCGATCGTGTACGGGACGTCGGTGTCGTTGTAGTCCCCGTGCCAGACACAGCCGGCTTCCGCCAGGAAACCGGCTGTGTGCTCGGTGGGGGTCGCCCTGGGGCTCAGCCAGCCCACCGGTCGCGCTCCGGCCACGCCCTCGATGAGATCGAAGCAGCGGCCGATGACCTCCTTCTCCCCTTCGGCGGAGAGGTCGGTAAGGAAGGTGTCCTGGGTATAGGAGTGGCCGGCCAGCTCGTGGCCGTTCTCGTGCAAGGCCTTCACCGCGTCCGGAAACATCTCCGCCGAGCGGCCGCTGACGCACACGGTGGCCGGAACCTCGAACTCCCGGAAGATCTTCATGAACCGCCAGACGCCGGTGCGCCCCCCGTATTCGGACCACGACACCCCCAGGCGGTCCACCACCCCCGGCTTGAGCGGCGACGACATGGGCGAGTACGACGGCGCCTTGCCCACCGACCAGGTCTCGAACATGGGCGTCACCAGCACCGCCACCCTGGCGTCGTTGGGCCATTTCTCGATGTTGGACAACTCTCTCCTCCTGCCCTCGGTTCATGCCCCCGGCTCGTTCAGGAGCTCGATGAAGCGCGCGGCGAGCTTCGGGCCGGTAGCCTCGTCCTCATGCTTGAAGAAGACGTAGCCGCGCTCCCACTGCTGTTCACGCACCCGGTCGGCCCACGCGCCGATGGCCTCGTCAGTATAGTCCACCGCGCGCAGGCGAAGATAGCCCCAACCGGCCGTGGAAACGAAGGGCACCTCACCTTCCAGTTCGCCGTCGGCCACGCACAGCGCGGCATCGTGCTCCCGGAGGGTGTCGAACACCGTTTCGTCGAACCAGGAGAGGTGCCGGAACTCCACGGCGACCCGGTGCCCGGCGGGCAGAGTGGCGAGAAAGTCCCGAAGACGCGGCAGGTCCAGCTTCAGGTTGGGCGGCAACTGGAACAGCACCGGGCCAAGTGTGTCGCCCAGCACCTCCAGCCGCTGGAACAGGAAGTTGACGGCATCGCCGGCCTCCTTCAACCGGCCGAAATGGGTGATGGCGCGGGACGCCTTGATGGAGAAGGAGAAGCCCTCCGGCACCTGCTCGCGCCACCGCGCCAGCACCGGGTCCGCCGGCATCCGGTAGAAGGTGTTGTTTATCTCCACCGTGTCGAAGCGCGCGGCATAGAAAGGCAGCATCTCCTTGTCCGGCAGTCCGGCGGGATAGAACTTCCCCTTCCAGGGCTTGTAGGCGAATCCGCTGGTGCCGACGAAGGTCTTCAAGGAAGATCGCTCTTGAGTAACTAAGCCGCTGCCGGTGCGCCGTTGGGTACTTCTTCGTTGACGGCGGCCTGGACAAGCCGGTAGCCGAGAGTCCGGGCCTTCCGGTTCAGGTTGGCGAAGGTGCGATCGATGCGCCGCTTCTCATAG
>JAJDTQ010000220.1 GCA_022827045.1 Candidatus Binatia bacterium | reverse complement strand
ACACCGGCGACGGCGTCCGCATGGCCGCGGACGTGGGCGCGTCCCTGTGGCACATGAACGCCGTGGCCGCGGGCTTCGGCTACCGCGTGAACGGCTTCGACGGCGCCGTCATCCACGCCATGCCCGGCCCCGGCTTCATCTACGTGGACCGGCACGCGCGCCGCTTCGTGGCCGAGACCGCCATGGACGCCCACGCCGTCGGCTCGCTGGTGACGGAGTTGGACCTGGAGACCATGGAGCGCCCGCGGGTGCCCTCGTTCGTGGTGTTCGACGAGGAAACCCGAGCGGCCGGCCCGGTAGCCAACACCGGCCGGGGCGCCATCGCCGAACGCTACCGCTGGAGCGACGACAACTCCGCGGAGGTGGCCAAGGGCTGGATCAGGAAGGGCGGCACCCCGGCCGTGCTGGCGGCCGCTCTCGGCCTGGATGCGGAGGCGCTGGAGCGGACCGTGGACGAGTACAACCGGGCATGCGCCGAGGGCCGTGACGAAGCCTTCGGACGATCACCTGACACGCTATGGCCGCTGGAGCACCCTCCGTTCTACGGCGCCGCGCTGTGGCCGAGCCTCTTCAACACCCAGGGAGGCCCCCGGCGGAACGCCCGGGCCCAGGTGCTGAACGCCTGGGGCGGTCCCATCAAGGGGCTCTACGGCGCCGGCGAGCTGGGCTCGATGTGGTCGCAGAACTACCCCGGCGCAAGCAACCTCACCGAGGTGCTGGCCTTCGGCCGCATCGCCGGCCGCAACGCCGCGGCCGAGGATTGACGCGCCTTACGCGGGCGTGGACATACCGTTTCATGGTAGTGACAGAGGGGTGCCGTTCGGAATGAGAAAGGAGCACCGTTGGAACCCATAGAATTCGTCGACACGACGTTGCGGGACGGGCACCAGAGCCTGTGGGCGGAGTCCATGCGCACCGGCATGATGCTGGCGGTGGGCGAGCGCATGGACCGGGCCGGCTTCAGGGGGATGGAGCTGATGTCGAGCTCGCACATCAAGAAGTGCGTGCGCGAGCTGCACGAGGACCCCTGGGAGCGGATCCGGCTGGTGGCCGGATGCATCCGGGAAACCCCGTTGCGGGTCATCATCGGCGGCCGCAACGGCTTCGAGCTCACTCCGGAATCCATCCAGCGTATTTTTCTGGAGCGGATGGCGGCCAACGGCGTCAGGCAGGGACGCATCTCCGACGAGTGGAACGATATCGCGGGGTGGCGCAAGACGCTGCGCATCGCCACGGAGGCCGGACTCGAACCCATCCTGAACATCATCTACTCGGTGTCGCCCAAGCACACCGACGCCTACTTCGCGGAGCGGGCGCGGCAGGCGGCCACGCTCCCGGTGGTGCGAATCTGCTTCAAGGACCCCGGCGGCCTGCTGACGCCCGACCGCACCCGCGTGCTGGTGCCGCTCATCAAGGAGAACATCGGCGGCATCCCGTTGGAGTTCCATACCCACTGCACCACCGGCCTGGGGCCTCTGTGCGCCCTGGAGGCCATCAAGCAGGGTATCCGCATCATCAACACCGCGCTGCCGCCGCTTGCCAACGGGTCGTCGAACCCATCCCTGTTCAATGTCGCCGCCAACGCCCGGAGCCTGGGCTACGAGACCGCGGTGGACGAGGAGGTGCTGCGGCCGGTGTCCGAGTACTTCACCCAGGTGGCGCGGCGGGAGGGGTTCCCCATCGGCGCGCCCGTGGAGTACGACTACAGCCAGTACCTGCACCAGGTGCCGGGAGGCATGATCTCGAACCTGCGCCACCAGCTCGCCCGGGTGGGCCTGGGCGACCACATGGAGCGCGCGCTGGAGGAGGTGGTGCGGGTGCGCGAGGAGCTGGGCTATCCCATCATGGTGACGCCCCTGTCCCAGTTCGTGGGCAGCCAGGCGGCCATCAACATCATCGTGGGCGAGCGCTACAAGGAAGTCACCGACCAGGTGATCCTCTACGCGCTGGGGCGCTGGGGCCGGGAAGGCAGCGACTCCATGGATCCCGACGTCAAGGACCGGATCCTGGCGTGCCCCAGGGCCCGGGAATTGGCCGAGTGGGAGCCGCCGGAACCCACCATCCAGGAACTGCGCGCCAGGTACGGCGGGACCGGAGTCTCGGACGAGGAGCTGTTGCTGAGGTATTTCCTGACCCGGGAGGAGATCGACACCATGCGCGCCGCGGGACCGCCACGGGACTACCCCTTCGACGCGGAGCCGGTGACGCGGATGGTCGAGGGGTTCACGCGGCGGAGCGACTACGCAAACATACAGGTTCGCAGCGAGGCATTCGCCCTCAACCTTTCGCGGAGAGCCTCCTCCCCGGAGGGCTAAGGATGGCGTCCTAACCGGACGGCGCCAGGCACTTCTTGAAGGACGCCGCCATGTCGCGCAGCAGGGCGGAATACATCCCGGGCCCGGGCTTGATGCCGGTGCCCGCGGGATCGACGGTGCCGGCCCGCGCCTTGGTGCCCTCGGTGATGAGCTTGACGAACCGCGGGTCGTAGCGGCGCCCCGCGAACACGCACACGACCCCGAGGTCGCGTACCTTTTTTCGCAGCTCCCTGACGCGCCGGACGCCGGGCAACCGGCTGGTGCCGACCACGGCCGAACCCACGGCCTTGAGCCCGAAGCGCTTCTCAAAGTACTGGGAGGCATCGTGGAACACGATGAAAGGCTTGTCGCGCGCAGGCGCCAGCTCCGCCTCGAGCTTCGCGCTCAGCTCGTCCAGCCCGGTGATCACGACGTCGGCGTTTGCCTGGTACTTCGCGGCGTTGGCCGGATCGACCTCGGACAGGGTGCGCGCGATCACCAGCGCCATCAACCCGGCGTTGACCGGATCGAGCCAGACGTGCACGTCGAAAGCCTCGCCTTCGTGTCCGTGGCCGTGACCATGATCATGGTCTTCTTCCTCGAACCCGCCGCCCGTGCGGAGCGGCATGCGCACCAGCCCCGGCACCTCCCTCAACTCCACGACGCGGGTCTTTCCACGGAGCTTCCGGATGGGTCCGGCAAGCGCGTTCTCGACCCCCTCGCCTATCATGAAGATGGCGCGGGCTTTACCGATCACCCGCGCGTCGGACGGCCGCATGCGATAGGTGTGCGGCGACGCCGTGCCCCGCGTGATCAGGTACGGCTCGCCCACCCCGGCCATCACCGCGCTCACCAACGAATGTACCGGCTTGAAGGTGGCCACCACCCGTTCCGCGGCACCAGCCCCCGCCGGCCCGAACGTCACACAGCAGAGCAGCAAAGCGGCGAATATGCGTCTGTCCACCATAGCCCCTTGAATCTGAGATTTGCGTCCTTCGACTTCGCGCCGCGCCAGCGAAGCGAAGTCGAAGGACGCGCACCCATCCTCGGACAGGGCACTAATCAGGCCTGCTCAGCAGGCGCGCCAGCAGGGTGAAGAAGAAGAGCGCGACGGCCACCAGCACGATGGCCCCGCCGGCGGCGATGTCCAGTTGATACGCCAACACCAGGCCCGCCACGCCGGAAAGGGAGCCGATCAGAGCCGACAGCAGCACCTGCCAGCGGAAATTCATCACCCACAGCGCCGCGATGGCGGCCGGCACCACCAGCAGGGCCTGGATGAGCAGCAGGCCCACCAGCCGCACGCCGATGACCACGACCAGGGCCAGCAGGACCAGCAGCACCACGTTGAGCGCGACAACCTTGTGGCCGTAGGCCGAGGCCACTTCCTCGTCGAACGCGATCAGTAGATGCTCCTTGAAGGTCACCACGAGGACGGCCATGATCACCGCGCTGGCGCCGCCGAGGGCCGTGAGCTCCCCGGTGGAGATGGCCAGCACGTTGCCGAAGAGATAGCTGAAGAGGTCCTGCTGATAGCCGCTCTTCATGCTGAAGAGCACGATCCCCAGCGCCATCGACCCCGAGAAGAACACGCCGATCACCGTGTCCTCGCTGATGCGGTCGCTCTGGCTGACCAGCGCGATGCCCAGCGCCACCGCCACCGCGAAGAAGGCGCCGGTGACGAGCGGGTTCCAGCCCGCCAGGATGCCGATGGCGACGCCGCCGATGGCCGAATGGGAAATGCCCACGCCGATGAAGGCCAGGCGCCGCAAGACCACGAAGAAACCCAGAATCCCGCATAGCAGCCCGACCAGGATCGCCGCCGCCAGGGCGCGCTGCATGAAGGCAAAGTCGAACATGAGGAGGCTCTAGTGTCCTGTCTGGTTAATTCGGACCATAATCTGCTGGTCTTTTTCGCCGTCGGCTGCGTTGCTCTTCCTCGCGTGGTGCCCGCCACTGCTCGTCATCGCGCCTTGCCGACAACGAAAAATCCTGCGCATCTTATGGTCCGAATTAACCAGACAGGACACTGGGATGACGTTCAACCCGCGATGGGGCGCCGGTCACGACTCGACGTGGTCGTGTTTCTGGTGATGGGCGATTTCGCCGGCCAGGAAATCGAACTCGCAACAGTAGGCCTCGCGAATGGCGTGGCTGTGGATCACCTCTTCGGCGTTGCCGTGGATATGCATGCGTTGGTTGATGCAGATCAGCTCGTCGGTCTCGCCGGCCAGTGCCACGAGGTCGTGGGACACCGCCACGATGGTGAGGGTCAAGTCGCGGATGAGCTTTCGGAGCAGCGCGTAGAACTCGTGCTCGGCGGGGAGGTCGAGCCCCACCGTGGGCTCGTCGAGTACCAGCAGGCGGGTGCTGGCGCACAGCGCCTGCGCCAGCATGACCCGGCGCTGCTCGCCGCCGGACAGCCGCCCCACGGCGCGGTCCCTGCGGTCCAGCATGCCCACCAGCGAAAGGCTGTCGTCCACCCGCTGCCAGTCCTTCCGGCCGGGGAAACCCATGAGCCCCAGGTGCCTCAGCCGCCCCATCATCACGACATCGCCGACCGTGGCGGGGAAGTTGTCGGCGATGCTCTGCCGCTGCGGCACGTAGCCGATGGCGTGGGAGCCGTTGCGCCCCGGCGGAAGGCCGAACACCTCTACCCTGCCGCTCACGGCGGGCACGAGGCCCAGGATCGTGCGCAAGAGCGTGGTCTTGCCCGCTCCGTTGGGGCCCACGATGCCCACGAACCCACCCTGGTGCACCTCGAAGTTGATGTCGTGCAGGACGCTGCGCCCCCCCAGCTCCACCGACACGCCGCTGAAGCCTACCACGACACCGTTGTCGTGTTCGGTCAATTCTGCCCCCCCATCGCCTGCGCGAAGGCGCGCGCGTTGAACAACAGCAGTTTCTCGTAGGTGGAACGCGCCGGATCGCCGGAGTCGCCCAACGGGTCCACCATCACCGTCCCGCCGCCGAACTCGCTCGCGATGTTCTGCGCCACCCGCGGACTGAGCTGCGGCTCCACCAGGATGCTCTGGATCCCGGCCGCGAGCGCGCCGCGGACCAGCGCGGCCATCTCCTTGGGGGTCGGCTCCTCGCCGGCGAACTCCTGCACCACCGCGACTTCCTCGATGTTGTACCGCTCGGAGAAATAAGCCCAGGCGCTGTGGAAGGCGACGAACTTCCGGCCCTTCGCCTTGGCAAGCTCCCGCCGTACCTGGATGTCCAGCGCCGTCAACCGCTGGTGGAAGTCCTTGGCGCGCTCCTCGTAGTATGCCTTGCCCGCCGGATCGGCCTCGACGAGGTGCTCGACGATCACGGGAACGACCGCGTCCCTGACCCGTATCGGGTCCAGCCAGAAGTGGGGATCGATTCCCTCCACCATCTCCTCGGCATGCTTCTCTCCGTGGCCGTGGTCGTCGTGTTTCTCCGCATGCTTCTTCTCATGGCCGTGATCATCGTGCTTCTTTGCGTGTTTCTCTTCATGGCCGTGGTCGTCGTGCTTCTCCGCATGCTTCTTTTCATGGCCGTGATCGTCATGCTTCTCCGCATGCTCTTTCCCGTGTCCGTGATCGTGATGATCATGACCGCCCTCGAGGGGCTTCAGTCCCGGGACCGCGCTCAGGGTAAGCGTCTCGAGCTCGCCGGAACCGGCGGCCCGGAGCTTGTCGGACCATGCGTCCAGGCCCGCGCCGACCTCCAGAAACAGGCGGGCGCGTTGCACCTTGACCATGTCGCTCGGCACCGGTTCGAAAGTGTGCGGGCTCGCGCCCGGCGGCACCAGCACATCCACCCGGACGCGCTCGCCTCCCAGCTCCTGAGCGACATAGGCGACGGGCACTATGCTGGCCACCACACCCACCTTCGACTCGCTGGCGAGCGCCGGGTGGACGCCGATCCAAAGGCCCGCAACGATCGCAAGCAAAAGAACTGCGAGTCTCTTCATTTTACACGACCCCCTGGAACTAGAATGGATAGTGAGTTTCTATTCTCAATATAACGGCCTGTCAAGGCGGAAAATCGGACCTCCACGCCTCACCTGACCACACGAAGGTTGACCTTGCCGTCCGGACCCGACTGGACGACGTAGGTGTCCACGCGCGGAAGGATCTCCTCGATGGCTTCGAGGTAGAGCCGTTCTTCCGTGAGCTTGGGGGTCCTGCGATGCTCCAGCGCCAGACGGCGGAAGCGCTCGCCTTCGCCCTTGGCGATCTCCACGCGCCGGTGGCGCGCCGCCTGAGCCTGGGCCACGCGATGCTCTGCCTCCCCTTCGGACTCCGCGAGGATCTGGGCGCGGTCGGCGCGGGCCTCGTCCACCACCCGCTCCCGGTCCGCCAGGGCGCTTTGGACCTCCTGGAACGCCTGGCGCACGCCGCCCTGCTCGGGCGGCGCCAGCGCCTGGATGTTCACCGAATGGATCTCGATGCCCGCGCCGTGATCGTCGAGTATCGACTGGACCTGCCGTTGCACGGCGGTCAGCAGATCGCTCCTGCGGGTGGTGAGGGCGGCGTCGACGTTCTCGCCGGCCAGAAACCGCGTGACGATCCGGCGGCCCGCCCGGCGCAGCAGCTCGCGCGGGGCCTCGTGCGAGACCTCGAACCGGGTCAGGCTGCGGATGCTGTACTGGATCCCCAACCGGCCGACGATGACGTTGGTATCGCCCAGCAGCCAGAGGGACTCCTCGGAGCCTCCGGCATCCGCGTGCTCCACCGGCATGATGAAGTTCGTCGCGGTCCTGGCGACCGCCACCCGGCCCCACGGCCACGGCGGGTTCCAGTGTATTCCCGGGAGCACGTCGCGACCCACCGCCCGGCCGAGCACGTACGCCACCGCGCTCTCGTCGGACTCGACGTTGTAGACCCCGAGCGCCAGGTAGCCGGCCAGCAGGACGGCCCCCGAGAGCACCGTCCAGTATCGTGTCCGTCTGCTCACGAACCCGTACCGGGGCCGCTCTCGCCGGGCGCCGAGGCGCGGCCGGCGCCGGCCCGCTCCGCGGCCTCCGGTTTACGTTCCGCGGCCTTGCCGTCCCGCTCCGGTCCCGCTCCGGCGCTCGGAATGCGCGATGTCAGCAGATCGAGGAACGGCGAGTCCGCCGGCAGCACCAGCGTGGTCTTCTCGTTCAGGACCTTCTTGTAGGCCTCCAGCGTGCGCAGAAAGCGATAGAACTCGCCGTGCCCCTCATAGGCCCCCGCGTAGATGCGCGCCGCCTCCGCCTCCCCCCTGCCCCGCAGCATGGCGGCCTCGGCCTCGGCGTCGGCGATGATCCGCGCCCGTTCCCGCTCCGCCCGGGCGGCGATCTTCTGGGCCTCGGCGCGCCCCTCCGAGCGATGGCCCCGGGCGATGCGCGCGCGCTCGGCGCGCATGCGCGCGAACACGCTGTCGAGGTTCTGCGGCGGGAAGATGAGGCGGGTCACGCCCAGACTCACCACCTCGATCCCCAGGTCCTCGCCCGCCACCTTGGCCACGGCGTCCTCCACCGATTCTTCCAGCTCGGCCAGGCTGGCGCCGTTGCCGGCGGCCCCCAGGATCGTGCCGAAGGGCCGGTCCCCCAGGGCGCTGCCGAGCTCGGACTGGACCAGCGCGGCCAGGCGGTTTTCCGCGAACTCCCGGGTGCGTAGCGCCGCCAGGTAACGGAGGGGGTCGGCGATCTTCCAGGAGATGTAGGTGGAGACCAGCACGTTCTTCTTGTCCGCCGTCAGTAGCTCGGTCTCCCGCGTGTTGGTGATCAGGACGCGTTTGTCGAGAAGGCTCGCGCGCTGGAAGGGCACCGGCAGCTTGAGATAGAAGCCGGCATCGCTCAGCACCGAGACCGGCCTGCCGAACTGGGTGATGACCGCGTGGCTCCTCTCGTCCACCACCACGAAGGAGGTGACGGCGCCGACTACCACCAGCGCCAACAACAGGAAGGAGGCAATGCGTTTGGCCATGCTATCGACTCCTCTCGGGCTCGGGAGCCCCGAGGTTCCGGAAATCCATCGACGGGCTGCCCACCCAGAGGTCCACGTCGCCGCCGCCCGTCCCCGGCATGTAGATGTATTTCCGCGGCAGCTCCAGGGAATCCTCCAGGGTTTCCAGGTAGAGACGGGCCTCGGTGACCGTCGGGCTGGTAGCGTGTACCGCCGCGGTGGCACGGAAGGCGGCTGCCCGTCCCTCGGCCCGCTTGACCTCGCGCACCGCGCGTCCCTCGGCGCGCTCGGTGATGCGCGCCGCCTCGCCGGCGGCCGCGGCGGTGGACTGCTTCGCCGCGCCGGTGGCGACGTGGATGTCGCGCTGGCGGTCCTCCAGCGAGCTGGCGACGTCGCGGAAGGCGTCGTGGACCCGTCCCGGCGCGTGCACGTCCAGCAGCCGCACGTCCAGGATCTCGCTGCCGATGCCCAAGACCGCGAGGCGCCTGGCCAGGTGGTCCCGTAACGCCCGTTCCGTGGGCCTGCGGTCCACGGTGTAGATCCTGTCGATGGGCTTGCGGCTCAGCAGGCTGACCAACTCGCGCCGGGCAAGCCCGAGCACCACTGCCGGGGTCTCCTCCACGCCCAGGGCGTACACCGCCGGGTCGGTGACGCGGTACTGGACCACGGCCCGCATGTCGATGATATTGCCGTCGGCCGTCAGGTAAAACGCCTGCTCGTCGAGGGCCGGCCGGGCGCCGTTGACACCGCCCCGGAACCCCACCGTCACCTGGCGGATCAGCGCCACGTCCACCGCGGTTCCTCTGCCGAAGGGCGGCGGGAGATGGAAGTACAGGCCCGGTTCGAGATCGGCGGCCACCACCCGTCCGTACCGCTGGATGACGCCGCGCTGGCCGGGCCCGACGATGAGCGTAAAGGCGGGGATAGCGGCAAGCAGCGCGATCACAAGCGTGCCCGCGAGTACCGGTCCCCGGAGGACGTTGCCGGGGCGCAAGGCCCTGAGAGCCCGGCCGGTCTGACGGAGCTGTGTCGCGGCATCCCGCCAGGTGGCGCCAAGGCCCTTGCGCCGGAAGCTCCGCAGCAGCAGCAGCGCCAGGCCCACCGCCGACAGAGCCTTGAGCGCGAACAGGATGTCACCGTCCTGCCCCGGGTCGCCGAAGGGAGCCACGTGGATGAAGTCCGCCAGGGTCGCGTCCACCAGCAGGCCCGCCGCCAGGCTTACCAGCACGATGGCGCCGAGATAGACGCCGAGATGACGGCGGCCCAGGAGCTGTCCGACCACGGTCATGGTGGCCAGGTTGGTGGCCGGCCCCACCAGCAGGAAGACGAGGGCCGCGCCGGGGGAAAGGCCCTTGGCCATGAGCGCCGCCGCGATGGGAGTGGAGGCGCTGGCGCAGGTGTACAACGGCAGACCCACCACGATCATGGCCAGCATCGGAATGAGCCCGGAGCCCCACCCGAGCACGTCGGTGAAGAAGCCGTCGGGCAGAAGGCCGGCCAAGATGCCGGTCAGCACCAGGCCGATGAGGAGCGACAGCGCGATGTCGTCCAGCACCGAGCTGAAGCCGTACTCCAGGGAATGGAGGAAACGGCGGGACGTGCCCGGCGCCGCGTCCCCGTGGTCACGCGAATCCTCGTGCGCCCCACTCTCCGCGCACCCGTCGTCACACGCAACGTCGCCCGGCGGCGCACCTTCCGGGTCCTCCTTGACCCCCATGGAGGCGATGCCAGCGATCAGCCCGGTCGCCACCGCCACCACGGGACGGACCACCGCCATGACCGGGCCCATGAGCCCGTAGGTCAGCGCCACGGAATCCACCCCGGTCTCGGGGGTGGAGATCAGGAACGAAACCAGCGGAGCCCGGCCGGCCCCCTGCTTCTTCAGGGACGACGCCGCCGGCAGGACGCCGCACGAGCACAGGGGGATCGGCGCGCCGAAGAGCGCGGCCAGGCCCACCGAGCGGGCGTCGTTCCGTCCCAGGTGCCGCGCGATGAGATTCGCCGGCAGGTAGACGTGAAGGAGTCCGGCGACGAAGAAGCCGACGAGGAGATAGATCGAGGCCTCGTAAAAGACCCAGATGGTCTCCCATGCGATATCGCTCAACAGCGATTCCACGGCTCAACCTCCAGCGGCCCGCCCTCACCCCGGCCCTCTCCCAGGGGGAGAGGGGGGTAAGCTGCGTCTCCTCATGAATATACAACCGAATAGCGGTTTAGGTCGATGGACTCTGTGCGAGCGCCCTCAGGTCCCTCAGCAGGACGTCCGGGTCCGGCGCGGACCCGAAGTAGGCGAAGCGCATGAATCCCTGGGCGTCCGCCACCACGGTGAGCGTGGTGTGCTCGATGAGACCCTTGGCGAGCCGCTTTACACTGACGCCGAAGCCCTGCCATACCGGGGTCAGGTCCCGGGGCTCGCCGGTCAGCCACGACCAGTTGGGGGCATCGGCCTCGTGCCGCTTGCTGTAGGCCTTGAGCACCTTCGGCGAATCGACTTCCGGGTCCGTGGTGATGGAGAGGAAACGGATACCCTCGGTTTCCGCGGGCGTCATGCGCGAGCGCAAGATCTTGAGGCTCGCCGTCAGCAGCGGGCAGATGTCGGGGCACGACGTGTACATGAAGTTGATCACCAACGGCCTGCCCCGGAGCTTGCGGAACTCCACGCCCGCGCCGTCCTGGTCGGTGAGAGCGAAGTTGTCGATAAGGACGTTCAGCTCGCGCCGTTCCGCGAACTCGACCTTGAGGATGGACTTGTGAGCGGACTTGTGGGCGGGAGCCGGCCACGGCGCCGTAAGTGACGCGACCATGAATACCGCCGCCGCGAGCGTGATCGAGCGGACCGCCTTCATTTCCACCACTCCTTTTCCGGGCTTCATACCCCCCACTTCTTCGCCACCTTGTCCTTGTACTGGGGCTCGAACGCGTTCACCGGCGGGAAGCGGTCGAACCACTGGTACGGCCGGCAGGCGTCGATGAGCACGCGGTCGGTGACGTAGCCCTTGGTGTCCCGGTCCATGGGGGAGATCACCGGCTCGCACACCGAAGCCCACACGTTCTTCACGATGTCGATGCCCTCGCGCGGGTCGCAGCGGGTGGACATGGCCCAGATGACCTCGCCGGGGTTGGTGATGTCCACGTCGTCGTCCACCACCACCACCATCTTGCCGCCGTAGGCGCCGGCGCGGGCGCCCGCGGCCACCAGCAGGGCCTGCTTGGCGTGGCCGGTGTAGCGCTGCTTGATGGAGATGACGGTGAAGGGTCCGGGCTGGCCGCCGTAGACGAAGCCCCAGACTCCCTTCACGTCGGGGATGCCGGCCTTCTCGAGCTGCTCCCAGAGGGTGATGGCGCCCAGGGGAATCGGCAGGTAGCTGTTGGGCGGCCGCACCGGCGGGGCGCCCAGGATGATGGGGTCGTCGCGGTAGTACACCCGCTTGACGGTCATGAGCGGGACATCGCCCTCGGTGGCCTCGGTGTAGTAGCCCGGCCACTCGCCGAAGGGGCCCTCCTTGGGGAGCTGCTCCGGCGGCAGCGGCGGGATCTCCCCTTCCAGAACCACCTCGCCGTTGGCGGGGATGGGGAGGCCGGTGACGGCGCCCCGGACCACCGGGATGGGGCTGCCCTGCATCCAGCCGGCGAACTCGTACTCGTTCACCGAGGGCGGCAGCGGCATCTGCGACGACAGCATCACGCTGGGCTCCTGCCCCAAGGTGATGGCCACGGGCAGCGACTCGCCGCGGGCGTGGGCCCGCTCCATGGCCAGCCGCCCGTGCTTGCCCTTGTTCATCTTGACCGAAACCTTGTTCTTCTCCTGGATCATCACCCGATAGGTGCCGATGTTGATGCCGCCGGACTCCGGGTCCTTGGTGATGACGCCGCAGCCGGTGCCGATGTAGCGGCCGCCGTCGAGGTCGTGCCAGAGCGGGGTCGGGAACCGGGTCAGGTCCACCTCGTCCTCGTCCATCTGGTTGTCGAACACCGGCCCGCCTTCCACCTGCTCGTAGGGAAGCGGCTGGAACTCCAGGGTCCGCTTGCGCCAGGCGTGGAGGAAGTCCACCCCCTTCACGTCCGTGGGCACGCCCATGGCCACCGCCGTGCGCCGGCAGGTGCGGAACAGGTTGGAGACGATGCGGAAGCCCTTGGGAAACCCGGCGAAGCCGTCGAACAGGAGCGCCGACGACTCGATATCGCCCATGTGCTCGGTGAGCGCCCCCACGTCGGTGTCGAGGTCCGCGCCCTCGATGCGCTTGACCTCCCCCATCTCGTCCAGTCGCTCGATGAAGCTCCGCATGTCGGTTACCGGCTGCATTCAGTTCTCCCTTCTCGTCCGTTGTCGCCCGCTTCAAGGGGCCTGTGCCACGCCCATTCCCGGGGTCTGGGAATTCCCTTGCGGGACGCGCACTTCCTCTCTGAGCCGTACCACAGTCTCGGGGACATTTCGAGTCCGCGTTTGCCACCGGCCGGAGAGTCTGAAAGGTCTGAAGGGACGTGGAAAGGAACAGGCAAGGCATGGAGGCCGGGAGCTGGAGGATGTCGTGAGCGGACTGGTATGGGGGTTGTGCGGCGCCGGCCTGATCGGCGTCTCCGATTGCGTGGCGCGGGTCACGGCGAGCCGCATCTCCCTGTCCGTGCTCATCGCGCTCATCATGATCCCGCCGTTCGCCGTCATGACGGTCTGGTTCGCGGCAAGCGGCGGCTGGCCGGCATGGAACGCGTGGGGCTGGGGCGCCTCGGCCGTGTCCGGCCTGCTGAACGTCGCCGTGCTGGCCCTGCTATTCCGCGCGCTGGTGCGGGGGCCGGTGACGGTGGCTTCTCCCGCCACCTCGAGCTTCACGGTGATGCTCGTGGGGCTGAACGTGCTGGCCGGCCATCCCTATCACTGGCTGCACGGGGTCGCGGCGCTGACGGTCTTCGGCGGCGTGGCGATGCTGGCCCAGCCCGAGCGCCCGGGGAAGGAGCGCTACGACCGCGCCTGGTTGCGTGTGACCGCGCTTATGGGGCTCGGCGCCGCGGTATCGGTGGCGCTGCGCATGTTCCTCGCACAGGAGGCCGGCGCGGTGCTCGGCACGGTCCCGGCGGTCTACCTGAACCGCGCTTTCGCCCTGGCGGGCTCGCTGGGCTTCATGGGGCTCGAACGGCAGCGCCGTCCGCTGGCCTGGCCGTCCGGGACGACGTGGCTGCTGGTGCTCTTGCAGGCGGTTCTGGAAACGGGAGCCTTGGGCCTGTTCCTGACCGGCTCCGCCGGCGGTGACCGGGTCGGCGCGGCCATCGGCTTCTCATGCTTCGCCGCCGTCACCGCGGTCGCCGCGCGAATCTGGCTGGGCGATCGGATCGGGTTCAGGCGGCTGTGCTGGATGGCGGTGGTCGCCGCGGGCGTGGCCGTGGCTGCGCTGGTGTAGGGCGCCGGCGACGAGTTTGCGCCGGCGTGATCGACGGATCTGAACCTTCGGATACCCTCACCCCGACCCTCTCCCGGAGGGAGAGGGGGAAGATCGGGCGCCGCGCGCTCCGGTCACTGAACGTAGATTTTCTTGGCGGCCTCCAGGCCGAGGACGACCTCGTGTTCTCTGACCTTGAGGGTGATGGTGCCGAGGGACGGCGCCACGTCGAGGATGTCGATCCTGGTGCCGGGACGGACCTCGTGGTCGTAGAGGAACGAAAGCAGCACCGCGTCGCGCTCGCCGGTCTCGGTGATGCAGCGGAAGATGACTTCGGTGCCCGCGTCCGCCGCGTTCAGGGGACTCCACTCGCGGCGCGGGGATGGCTCCCCCTTTACCGGAATGGGGTTGCCGTGCGGGCATGTGGACGGGTTGTCGAGGATGGCCGCCAGACGCTCCTCCACCACCGGCGAGATCGCGTGCTCCAGGTGGTGCGCCTCCTGGTGGGCCGTGACCCAGTCGAGCCCCAGCAAGTCGGTCAGCAGCCGCTCGGTGAGAAAGTGACGGCGCAGGATGGCTTGCGCCACCTCGCGGCCCTTCGGCGTCAGGTAGATGTTCTTGCGGCGCTCCACCCGCACGAACTCTTCCTTCTCAAGCCGGCGCAGGGCACTGAACATGGTGGAAGGGGTCACGCCGATGTCCTCGGCCACGCGCGCCGCGATCACCTGGTCGTTCTCCTCGGCCAGGCTATAAATTGCCTTGAGGTAGTCTTCGGTCGCCGAAGAAACTTCTGAACGCTTTACAACCACTTTCGTATCACCCCGTACGCGACGGCTGTCGCGCTTACGCTCCGCCCGCCCCGCCGCCCGCGGCGTGGATCTGCTGCGCCAGGTAGTTCTCCATGCCGACCTCCTGGATCAGGTGTAGCTGCGCCTCGATCCAGTCCACGTGGGTTTCCTCATCGGTCAGGATCTGCTCCAGCAGCTCCTTGCTCACGTGGTCACCGGCCTCGTGGCAGGTCCCGATGCCGGCGTTCAGCACCTTGATGGCCCCCTCTTCCAGACCGAGGTCGTTCTCCAACTGCTTCTTGACGGTCTTGCCGACCATGATCTTGTCGTAACCGGCAACGTTGGGAACGCCGTCCAGCAGCAGGATGCGGTTGATGATCTGATCCGCGTGCTGCATCTCTTCGATCGATTCCTTCCAGATGGCCTGGTCCAGCACCTCGTAGCCCCAGTTGCGGCACATCCGCGAGTGCATGAAGTATTGATTGATTCCGGTCAGCTCTTTCCGCAGCACGTCGTTGAGCGCCTTGAGCACCCTCGGGTCGCCTTTCATGATTTCACCTCCTCAGTGATGGCCCTTCTGGCGACAAAGGGCCCGGTGGTGAAAAGCATAGTCAATGTCGGCCCGTTTTGAAAGAAGAATCTCTCGAACACCCTTTAAAGAAGGGGTTTCATGCACCAACGTGCCTTTTGCCGGAGTGCCCAAGACAGTGCTTTTGCTTTACCAAATTTATTTTATTTGATAAACAAGACCGGTGTCCATGTCAACGGTTACTGCTCCTGTCGTTGCTGCCCTGGTCCTGGTCACGGCCGTTGCGGCGTCCGCCGGGCGAACCGCCCGCGAACGAGCGCGCATTGCCGCCGTCACCCGGCCGACCACCGAATTCTCCAAGCCCGAGCGCTACGAGAGCCGGCCGGGCGGCGCGGCCACGGTGTTCAAGGCGCTCAACCGTGACATCTTCTCCCACCCCTCGGCCAACATGCCGTTCGAGCTCGAGCTCGATTTCAAGGTGGGCAACGGGATCTTCAAAAAGGTCTGGGTGTCGTCGCCGAGTTCCACGACCTCGTCCGACGGCCTCGGCCCGCTGTTCAACGCCCGCGCCTGCCAGCGTTGCCACCTGAAGGACGGCCGCGGCCATCCGCCCGCCCCGGGCGAGCGCGCCGAATCGATGTTCCTCCGCCTTTCCATCCCGGCGGCAGCGGAACCGGGCAGCGGACCGGGCGCGGAGCGGAAGCCGCGGACTGACCTTCCGGAACCCACCTACGGTGGGCAGCTCCAGAACTTCTCGGTGCAGGGGGTTCCCGCCGAAGGCGAGATGACCATCTCCTACCGCGAACAACCGGTGGCGCTGGCCGACGGCGAGACGGCGTCGCTACGGGTGCCTACCTATGGCGTCTCCGGGCTCCACTACGGTCCGCTGCACCGCGACACCATGCTGTCGCCGAGGGTGACCCCGCCCATCATCGGCATCGGCCTGCTGGAAGCCATTCCCGAAGAAGAGATTCTCGCCGGCGCCGACCCGGACGACGCCGACGGCGACGGCATCTCCGGCCGGCCCAACCGGGTGTGGAGCGACGAGCACCAAAAACCCATGCTGGGCCGCTTCGGCTGGAAGGCGGGACAGCCCACCGTGGCGCAACAGGCCGCGGGCGCGTTCCGCGGCGACATCGGCATCTCGACGCCGCTCTACTCGGAACCCTACGGCGATTGCACCGAGGCCCAGCGGGTATGCCGGACCGCCCCCCACGGCGGCGCATCGGACGCGGAGTACGGCACCGAGGCCACGGCCCAGATGTTCGACCTGCTGGTGTTCTACAGCCGCAACCTGGCCGTGCCGGCGCGCCGGAACCTCGGCGACCCGCAGGTACTGGAAGGCAAGCGGCTCTTCTACGAAGCCAACTGCATCGCCTGCCACCGGCCCAAGTTCGTCACCAGGCGGGACTCTATCGGCAAGGAACAGTCTTTCCAGCTCATCTGGCCGTACACCGACCTGCTGCTCCACGACATGGGCGAGGGGCTGGCCGACAACCGCCCCGAGGGGGAAGCCGGCGGCCGCGAGTGGCGCACGCCGCCGCTCTGGGGCATCGGCCTCACCGAGACCGTCAGCGGCCACACCCAGTTCCTGCACGACGGCCGTGCCCGCAACCTTCTGGAAGCCGTCCTCTGGCACGGCGGCGAGGCCGAAGCGGCCAGGGAGCGCGTGGTGGCCATGACGCGGGCGGAACGGGCCGCGCTGCTGGCATTCCTGAATTCGCTTTGACACGGATTGGAGAAGTTCATGATGCGCACTCTTTCGTGGGCGGCTCTGGCCGTCCTGGCCCTGCTCGCCGGCGCCCCATCCGCGGGCGCGGCGCCCCTTGAACCCGAAGCGTTCGGGAGGGTCAACGCGGTCCTGGTGAAGACCCACGTGGTGCCGCGCTACGAACGGCTGGCCGCCGCCACCGACGCTTTCGCCACGACATCCCGTGATTTCTGCGGCGCCCCCGGCGATGCCGCGGCGCTCGACGGCGCGCGGGCGCGCTTCCAGGACGCCATGTCTGCCTGGATGGGAATCGAGCACGTGCGTTTCGGGCCCATCGAGATCCTCATGCGCGGCCACCGGTTTTACTTCTGGCCCCAGGCCCGGACCAAGGTGACGCCCGCGGTGCGCAAGGTCATCACGGCCGGCGACGAGGCCACGGTTCGCCCGGCGCGCCTGGCCAAAGCCAACGTCGCCCTCCAGGGGTTCCTGGCCGCGGAGGTGCTGCTCTATGGCGACGAAGCGCTGCGGGCGGGAGGCGGAACGGGGACCATGGCCTGCGCGCTTCTCACGGCGATCGCTGCCAACATGCGCGGGATGGCCGCGGACATCCTGGCCGGCTGGCGGGACGGCAGCGACCCGTTCGCGCGGACCGTGACCGCGGCGGGACCGAAGAACAGCTATTTCGACAGCCACAAGGAGGCCACGCGAGCGTTCTTCAAGAGCCTTCACGACAGCCTGCAACTCATCGCCGACGTCAAGCTGAGGCCGGTCATCGGCGACAGCCCCGAAAAGGTGCGGCCGCGCCTGGCCGAATCGCGCCTGAGCGGCCGTTCCCTCGCCAACATCATCGACAACCTCGTAGCGCTGCGGGCGCTCTACGAGGGCGAGAACGGACCGGGTCTCGGCGAGCTGACCGCCACCGCCGATCCCAAGCTCCACAAGCTGTTGCGCAAGGCGTTCCGCGTCACCCTCGGCACCGCGCGGTCCATCGGCCTGCCCGTCGAGGAAGCCGCCGCCGATGCGGCGCTGCGGCCCAAGGCCAGGAAGCTGGCGCTCCAGGTCCGCGCCCTGAGGCAGATCGCGAGGGAACAGCTCGCGCCCGCGCTGGGGTTTCCGGTGGGGTTCAACGCGCTCGATGGGGATTGATCGAAGGACCCTGCTGCGGCTCATGGCCGGCGGGCTGCTCGCGGGGCTGCCGCTTTCCGCGGGCGCGGCTTCCCGGGTACGGCTCTACCTGAGCGCCCGCGCCGGCACCGGAGGACGCTACCGGGTCAGCGCCTTCGACGCCACCGGCGCCGCGGCCTTCGACCTGGGCCTGCCGGGCCGGGGCCATTCCCTGGCCGTGCGCCCCGACGGCCGCACCGCCGTGCTCTTCGCGCGAAGGCCGGGCCGCTTCGCGCTCGCCATCGACCTCGCGCGCGGCCGGACGGCGGCCGAGTTTGCGCCCCCCCGCGACCGCCACTTCTACGGCCACGGCGTGTTCAGCCCTGGCGGACGCTTCCTGTACGCCAGCGAAAACGACTTCCAGGGAGAGCGCGGCGTCATCGGCATCTACAACGCCGGCAAAGGGTACGAGCGCGCCGGTGAGATCGACTCCCACGGCATCGGCCCCCACGAGATCGCCCTCCTCTCCGACGGCGCCACCCTCGTCGTCGCCAACGGCGGCATCCTCACGCATCCCGACCTGCCCCGGGTGAAGCTCAACATCGCCACCATGGCGCCGTCTCTCTGCTACGTCCACCGGCGCGACGGCAAGCTGCTGCACGAGCGCCGGCTCCCGTCCGGGCTTCATCAACTCGGCATCCGCCACCTGGCGGTGGGTCGGGACGACACCGTGGCCGTCGCCACGCAGTACGAAGGTCCCCGAGGCGACCTCGTGCCGCTCGTCGCCCTGCACCGGCCCGGCACCGCCGCGAGCGCGCCCCTGCTGGCTCCACTGAACGCGGCGGACGGCGTTTGGCGCGCCATGAAGCAGTACTGCGGCAGCGTCTGCTTCGATTCCGGCGGACGGCTTCTCGCGGTGTCCGCTCCACGCGGCAACGCCGTCACCTTCTGGGACGCCGCCGCCGGGGTCCACCTGTCATCCGCGCGGGTGCCCGACGGTAGCGGCGTCGCGCCCGGGGAGCGGCCCGGAGAGTTCCTCGCCAGCAGCGGACACGGCGGCGTGGCCGTCGTCGACGCATGGTCCGGCAAGACCACCCCGCTCGAAGGCGAGTTCGTCCGGACCCGGCGCTGGGACAACCACCTGGCTGTCGCCTGAACACCCGATCCCACACCGCCTGGATTCCCGTCGCTGACCGCGGTTGTCGAGGACAAGCTCGCGCCGGAATGACGGAACAGGATTCGCTGTAAAATATTTCTAATTTTTGGTTGACCAAATAAAAGTTATTTGGTACGACCTACCGATCTCTGTGGCCGGACGCAGTAGCGCAGAGACGACACGACACCATCGGAAGGAGGACGTGATGTCCCATAACCGGCTCATTGAGGTGGCGTGGGAACTCCATAAGCGAACCAGGAACTGTCCGAGGGGCATGATCGTGAACGCGACGCGGTGGCTGGAGAACTGCTACGGGAAGTCCCCGGACTGGAAGACCGCGTTCGCCATCGCGGTCCACTACGTCGTCCTCGCCCTGAGCCAGATGGAGACGGACCGTGGCGAGCCGGCCGCCGACTATCTCGCGCTGGCGCTACGGTGGAACGCCACCAAGGACCAGGACCTCATCGAGCTCATCGACGTGGGGCGAGCGGCACCTGTGCAGCCCCCGGTGGAAGAAGGCGAAACCCGCGACGCTTCGGAGTGACCCGCCCGACGGCAAGGAAAGGACCCACCATGGACAACAACGAACAAAATCTGCGGCGCTGGCAGATATTCATGTGTCAGAGCGGCAGCGTGCACATCCACTACGGCACCGGTTCCCTGCACATCACCAGGGACGATTTCCCGAGATTGGCCGAGGACTTGCACACGGTCGCGGTTTCCCTGTGTAGCGGGGAAGCAGACCACAAACACCCGCCGCAAGGAGGCCCGCTTCATTGAGTCGAGACTGCAGGACAGCCTGGAACAGATACTCGGGCAACGCCCGTCCACGGAAAAGCGCCGAGCCCGTCCTGCCCCTGATCAACATCGTGTTCCTGCTGCTGATCTTCTTTATGTTGGCCGGACGATTCACCTTCCACGATCCTTTTCCCATCATGCCGCCTCATTCGGGGAGCCAAGAGGCGGCAACCGGACACGAGCTGCTGGTGGTGGTGGCCGCTGACGGACGGCTGGGTCTCAATGGCGATGTCCTGGAGCCGGCAGCGCTCAAATCGGAACTTTCCCGGCGTCTGGCGCGTGACGGCGAGGCGAACGTCCACGTCATGGCCGACAGCCGAGCCGAGGCCCGGCATGTCGTGGGCGTGATGGAACTCCTGCAAGAATCCGGCGCGGCGAAGCTGCGCCTTCTCACCCTTCCCGGCGACCACTGATGCGGCTCACGGCGCGGCACTGGATCCCGGCGCTCGCCGTCGCGGTGCTGGTCCATGCGGGCATGGCCACGGCGCTCTTGCGGCAGTTCCCGGAGCCGAACCGCGGAGACGCTGGCGGAAACGCCGTGGTCATCTCCCTTGGACCCGCGGGCGGCGCACCCGGCGCAGTGGCCGCCACAAAGGCCGGGGCAGTGGCCGCCGCAAGAACCGGCGCGGCCGCTGGCATCGAAGCCGCCGCCTTCCCGGAGGCGGTACAACCCACCCGTGACGCCGCGGACGCGAGCCCTGCCTCGGTCTCGGCCGTGATCCCGTCCGCGTCCTCGGAGCCGCGGGTCGCCGAGCGTCGCGACAAGCCCTTCCCGACACCTGTCGATGCCATCGGCCAGGTGGAAACGGCCAACCTGGTCCCAGGCGCCGTAGACTCCATCCGCACGGACTTGATCCACACGAAAACGACGAATCCCAAGAACCTCGCCCGTCCAAGGACACGCCCCGCGCCGCTGCTCACCGGCCCCGCCTCCCCACTCACAGGCCCGGCACTGCCGCTAACTGATCCCGCGCCGTCCCTCGCAGGCCCCACGCTGCCGCTCACGCGCCGCACGCCGACCTTGACAACGCCCTCTCCCGTCATTCCCGAGTCCCTCTTCGTCATTGCCGCGGAAGCAAGAATCCAGGGGCGGCGGAGCGGTGCCACGGCCGAGGCGTCCCCATCCCGCCCCGCCCGGATTGCCGCTTCCGCGACAATGACGGATCCGGCACCGGCGGAACCCGTCCACGCGGATGGAGCAGGGGACGCGACCGCGGCGAAGTCTGTTGCGCAACCCTCCGAAACGCGGGCCGCAACAGCAGCAGATGCGCCGGAAGTCGGACCGGCGTCTCTCGCCGGGGCCGAGGCGGTCGAGGGAACGCCGACGAACGATCCACGCGCGCCGCTCACGCCGGGTGCCGCCATCGCGCGAACACCCACCAGGGCCGGCTTGCGCGCAACCGCCCTGTCGAACACGGCTCCACGGAGCGCCGCTACCGTCCACGGCCAAGTGACCCGCGTTGGCGCGGCCCTTTCCGGCGCGGGTCCCGGCGGCGGCTCCCGGGGCTCCGGCATGCTCTCTCCGGGCGACAAGACGGATTACCTGGCACGGGTCCGTGGCTGGCTCGAACGACACAAGCGCTACCCCCGCCGCGCCCGGTTGCTCCGCCAGGAAGGCACGGCGATGCTCTATCTCGTCATGGACCCGGACGGAAGGTTGCGGGAGTACGAAGTACGCCGAAGCACCGGCCACGAACTGCTGGACGAAGCGGTCGTGACCATGATCGAGCGAGCGCAGCCGTTCCCGAGGATGCCGGACTCCATGACCCGATCGTCACTCGAACTCGTCGTTCCCGTGGAGTTCGTCCTCCGCTGAGTGCTGCCCGCTTCGCGTGTGCCACCCCGCGGGCGGCGTACGACGGGAACCCTCACCTTTCCCTGCCCCGAACCACGGAAAGGTCCTCCACGCCGGCGGCCGTCAGGGCGTCGAGGACCCGCACGGCCTCTTGAAGCGAGACACCGGACGCGGGCTTGGCCACGACCCGGCGGCGCGGCTTCCGCAGCAGATGCTCGCGAATCCGGCTTGGGAGCGAACCCGAGGGTATTTTCTCGCCGGCGAGCCGGACGCCCTCCGGGCGGATCTCGACCACGAGCGCACCCTCCATGGACATGGGCGCGGCCGTGCGAACCGCATTCAACTCGATGGCGCGCCAATCGAGCAGGCTCGTGGCGAGCATGAAGAAGACCAGCAGGATGAACACCACGTCGATCAACGGCGTGAGGCTGATGGGAACGGCGCTCCGACGGCGCCTAGTCGGAGACCTGAGACGGTACGGCTGCATGGTCCACCGGCTCCCGCGGGGCACGCGCGTCCGCCGCGCCGGCCGCCGGAGCACCGAGGTCCGCCGCAAACGCTCCGGAAACGGCGTCGTCCATCCGATCGGCGACACCATCCACACGGTGCTCGATCCAACCGTGGGCGGCCACCGTGGGAATGGCCACGGCCAGGCCCACCGCCGTTGTCAGTAGCGCCTCCCAGATGCCGCCGGAGAGGGCCGCCGGGTTCACCTGCATGCCCGCCTCTTCGAGTTGCCGAAAGGCCTCGATCATGCCCAGCACCGTCCCGAAGAGGCCCAGCAACGGCGCCAGCGACGCGATTACCTCCAGCGGCCGCAGGCCGGTGCGCAGGCTGACGAGCCGGCGGGCGGCTACTCGGGCCAGCTCCTCCCGTACGGTGGCCTGGTCCAGGTCAGGCCGTCCGTAGCCTTGTATGGCCAGGGCGAGAACTTCGGCCACTGGATTGGGCGACGCTCCCAGCACGTCGAGAGCGCGTCCGCTTTGGCCGGAGCGGTGGAGCCGCAGGGCATCTCTCACGGGCATCCGGTCACGGATCCGGACCTTTCGGAACTGGTACAGCTTCAGTAGGACCAGGGCGAGGGCGAAGACCGACATGGCCAGCAGGACGGCCACCACCGGCCCGCCGGCTTCGAGCCACCCGCGCGCCTGCCCGGCGATTTCCCACAGGGTCATTTGATGAAAGCCACCCCTCCGCGGTTGGAGGTTGACAGCAGTCCCAGGCAGTCCTCGCGCGCGCCGGAACCGTCCGCACAAGCGATGACGTCGTTGAGCAGCAGCCGGGCCACTTCTTCGCACGGCTGCGCGGCCGCATCGAAGACCCGGAGCCGGGTCTTGGCCCGCGGCAACGGCGCCATTTCCACCGCCAGGTGGCGAGCCACGATCCCCGCGGTGTCGAAGGTCACGAGATCGAGCTGGAGCGACGCGAAGTCGCTCTCGGTCCGGTTCTCGAGAACCAGATAAGCCCGGCAGACGCCATCGTGGGTCTCGAGCTTGTTGAGCTCCACCTGCACGCCGGGGCCGGCACCGTGGACGGCCGTCGCGGCAAGCCACAACAAGCCCACCGAAAACCCGATCGTTGCCAGAAACGAGCTCAAGCCGATGACAATGGCCGGCGCCAATGCCGGGAGGTCCGTACGTATCCGCGCCTTGTCGGTGTTCATGGCAACTCCTGGCTTCAACTCCGTCGCTTTTCCCTAGACCGCAATGAGATGCGGACACCCGCGCGTCGGATGCGTCATGACCTTGACGGCCAGGTCAAACGCTTGCCGCACGGCGGGTTCGGTCAACACCTCTCCCGGCGGACCTTCCGCCAGGACGTTTCCATCCGCCACGATGACGACACGATCTCCGTACATGGCCGCCAGGTTGAGATCATGGAGGATGACCACCGCGCCAACCCCTCGTTGCGCGGCGCGGCGCGTCACCTCGAGCGTGGCATGCTGGTGCGCCGGGTCGAGGCAAGACGTGGGCTCGTCGAGCAGCAGGTAGTGGTCGGCGAGCCCGGCTCCGGCCCCGGTGAAATGGATTTGAGCGAGCACCCGCGCCAACTGGACCCGCTGCCGTTCGCCACCGGAGAGGGTCGTGTAGATGCGCTCCTCGAGATGGCCGGCCCCAGTCTCCGACAGACACGCCCGCGCCACTTCCAGGTCGGTCCGCGGGCTGCTGGCGCTGAAGTGGGGCGAGCGTCCGAGCAGCACCACCTCCAGCGCGCGGAAGGCGAAAGAGAGTTCCTGCAACTGCGGCAACACCGCCCGCCTTCTGGCAAGCGCCCGCGGAGTCCAGGTAGCCAGCGGATAGTGGTCCAGGTAGACGTCGCCCGCCCCCGCCGGCAACGAGCCGGACAGGACGTTCAGAAGCGTCGATTTTCCCGCCCCGTTGGGTCCCACCACCGTCACCACTTCTCCCGGCGCCACCGTCAGCGAGACTCCCTTCAGCACCTCCGCATCGCCCAGGACGACGCGGACATCGCGCGCCTCCAACATCACGGTCCTCCCGCGGAGCGGCGACGGATCAGCAGCCACAGGAAGAACGGTCCGCCCACGCAGCTCGTCAGGATGCCGATGGGAAGCTCGGCGGGCAGGACCACGGTGCGGGCCACCAGGTCGGCGATCAGCATCAGGCTGGCGCCCAGCAGGATCACCGCGGGCAGCAGCGTCCGGTGATCGGGTCCGACCATGAGACGCACCAGATGCGGCACCACGAGGCCGATGAACCCGATGACTCCGGTGAGCGCCACCGACGCGCCCGTGGCCAGGGCCGCCAGCGCGACGATAAGGCGCTTCGTCCGTTCCACGTGGAAACCGAGATGCTGCGCCTCTCGCTCGCCCAGCAGAAGCGCGTTCAGATGCCGCGCGAGCAGCGGCAACGCCACGAGGGCACAGAGGAGGAGCGGGGTCACCGCCAGTATCCTGCTCCCGGTGATCCCCCCCAGGCTGCCCAGGAGCCAGAAGCTCAGGTCCCGCAACTGTTGCTCGGTACTGACGAAGACCAGCAGGCCGATGCCGGCGGACGCCATGGCGTTGACCGCGACGCCGGCGAGCAGCATGGTGGCCACGTCCGTACGGCCCTCACGGCTGGCGATACGGTAGACGAGCCAGGTCGCAAGCAGCCCGCCCGAGAACGCCGACACGGGCAGGAGCAGCGCGTTGAAGGCCGGAAGCGTCGTGAGCCCCGTGCCCAGCACGATGGCGCCTACCGCGGCTAGTGCCGCGCCGGTGGACACCCCTATCAGCGCCGGGTCCGCAAGCGGGTTGCGGAACAACCCCTGCAACGCCGCGCCGGAGACAGCCAGCGCGGCGCCGGACAAGACCCCGAGGAAGGTGCGCGGAAGCCGAATCGACATCAACACCGCCTGTTCCCTGGAGGTGAACTGCCATGGCAGCTCCAACCCCAAGGCGTCGGCGAAGATCGCCAGCATCGGCATCAGCGGGATGTCCAGCGCGCCCCACCCGACGGACGCGAAGAACGCGAGCCCCAGCAGGGCCCCGAAGAACCACAGCACGAGCGCGCCCAGGTAGCGGCCGCGGATCATGCGGACAGTGCCGATGCTGGTTGTGTTCAGGCTCATGGGACAGGACACTAGGGCCCTTCACGCACCCTCCGCCACGACATCGGGTGCAGCCGCTCCGCAAGGAGATCGATAGCCGTGGCGGTACGCGGCCCGAAGCCAAGCAACAGCAGGCCGTCCATGGCTACCACCCGCCGGCCAGCTCCCGCCGGGGTCAGCGCGATTTCCGGTATTTCCAGCAGCCCTTCCACACCGCCCAGCAGGCCCAGGGAACGCTTCGTCACCAGGATGACATCCGGTGCCGCGGCCACCGCCGCTTCGGACGACAGCGGCTTGTATCCCTCGAAGCCATTCACCGCGTTGACGCCGCCGGCCAGCTCGATGATCCCGGCCGCCGCGGTGTTGCGTCCGCTGGCGAGGGGCACGCCTCCCTGGCCCACGGAAAGCAGGAAAAGCACCCGAGGCCGCGACGGCAGGACATCCACGGCGCGGCTGAGGGTCGTGAACTTCGCCTTCAACCGGGCGGCGAGGGCGCGCCCCTCCGCCTGGCGGCGCAAGACCCCAGCCACCCTGTCAATCTTGTCCAATACGCCTTGCGGCGACGGCTCGTCGGGAATCAGCTCCACCCGAAGCCCCGCTTCCCGAAGTTGATCGAGCACCGCCGGGGGACCCGCGTCCGCCACCGCCACTACCAGTGACGGCCCCATGGCCAGAATCGGCTCGGCGGCCAGACGGCGCATGTAGCCGACGCCGGGCTTGGATCGCGCCTCTTCCGGGTAACGGCTGGTGGAGTCCACCGCGACGACACGGTCCGACATGCCCAGCGCGTAGATGATCTCGGTTACCGCGCCGCCCACCGCAACGATCCGTTCGCGGGCGCCCTCGACCGAAGAACCCTTCATGATCCGGGTGCCGGCCCCCGTGACTCCCGAATGGAGGACCAGCGGAATGGAAAGCAGACCCACTGCGAGGAGCCGACCCCGGATCATGGCGCGAATCCTTCCTCGGGTTTCAGGGCGTTCACGAGAGCGCGCCAATCCTCTCGCTCCACCTCCCCGGGCTTGCGCTTTCCGAACATCAGCAGGATGTCGCGCCCTTGGCCGTCGAACAGCTCCAGCGAAGTGACGACCCCCTCCCGCGTGGGTTTCCTCACGACCCAGGCGGCGGCCACGTGGTCGTGGCGCAGGTGGAGGCTGAAGCCCGGGTCCAGCACGTTGTACCAGGGGCCCGTCTCCTTGAGCCTGTTTACCGGCCCCGTGTGAATCTGGATGACGCCGGCGCTGGCCGCGAAAATCATGACGGGAATTTCGGCCGCGGCCGCATTCTCGAGAACGGTCCGAAAGCTGTGGGGCTTGACCCGAAAGGCAAGGTCGCAGCCCACCAGGCGAAACGCCTGCACCCGCCCGGCGCCGGCTTCCTGCAACATGCCGTGGAAGTCGTGGACGTCCTGAAGCGCCTGCCAGCGCCGGCGCAGGCCGTCCGTGTCGATCTCCGAGTCGGGACGGTCCGGCGCCGGTCTCGCCGGCGGCACGACCTCCTGCCCGGGACTCTGATCCGTGTGCAGATAGTTCGACACAAGGGTCTCGAAGGAAGCATCGTCCTCGCGCGGATAGACCTTGTGCACCGCGGTGCCGTCCACGTCGTAGAACTGGAGGCTTCGGCGCAGTCCGCCGGGGGTTTCTTCGGTCACCGCGTAGCCGTGATGCCAGTGGCTCAGGAAAATCCGCAAATCGATATCTTCGTTCAGCACAAGCCCCATGTTCTGGTAGATGGTCACGTTGTCGAAGCGGCCGACCTTTTCGTGCACCACGCTCTCGTTCCGGGTAAGCGCCATCACGGTGCCGAGACCGTGCAGGTCATGGAGCAGATGGCCCCAAGGCCCCTGCAGCCGCCGGACGCCGTCGCCGCAGCGGCAGGCAACGATCTCCGCTTCCGAGACGCAGAGATCCCGGGCGGCGTCGCGCTGGCGGAGCCTTGCCCCCTCCGCTCCGGTCAAGGCTGCCCAGCGTTGTTTCAATTCCGCTGCCGCGAGCCGCTCTTGAGCCGCTTGGTCGTTCATTCCTTGCTGCCGGGCGGCCTCACCAGTTCACCGCGTAACCCGCCGAGACGTTGTAGCTCCGGCCTTCCTCGTAAGCGCCGGTGTAGACCCGCGAATAGGCCTTGTCGAAGACGTTATCCACACCGAGGTCGACGCGAAGCCCCTTCAGCAGTCCGCCGGACGGCTGCCACGTGAGATAGGTGTCCACGACGGCGTATCCTGGGCGGTCCTGGTTGGAATCGACGTGCTCGAAGCGGTTCGCAGCCAGCAAACGCAGCCCCAGCACCGAGTCCAGCTCGTGCAGCTTGAGGCCCATGTCGGCGGTGTAGGTGTCCGGGGTCAACGTGCCCAGCTTCTCGCCGCTGTCGCGGTTCTCCCCGTCAATCGTCGAGGCCCCGAGGGTCAGGTAGAGACGGGAGCTCTCGTACGACGCCTCGACCTCGGTTCCGGAGAGTTTCGCCTTCGCCACGTTGCTCGAGATCGTGGTCCCGTCGCACGCCCCCGGATGGAAGCACTGGGGCAACGGTCCGCGTTCCCCGAATACCGGTGGTTGATGGACCGCAAGGTCGATGAAGTCGCGGCCTCGTACCTGGAAGTGGGAGGCCTTGATCCGCAGCCTGTCGCCGGACCCGAACAGGGAGTCGAAGCTCAGGCCGCCGCCGAACTCCACCGTCCGGGTCCGTTGCGGCTTGAGGTCCGGATTGGCGACGAAGCGGTTGACAATGGCCGCCCGTCCCAACGGGATCTGGAAGTGCACGCCGGTGAGGTAGACCTCGTTGAAAGTCGGCGCACGAAAGGCGTGACCGTAGTTGGCGAACAGCATGAACCAGTCCGTGGGCAGATAGCTCACGCCGATGCGCGGTGACAACTCGTCGTCGCGGTTGTCGCCGGCGCTCCGCCTCGTAGACTTGAAGGAGTCGTAACGGACGCCGGGGATGACAAGGATCTCGCCGGGGATGACCCCGGGCGCTCCGAAGGCTACTTCCGCCTGGGTAAAGAGGCCGTGGAATGCCGAGCGTGCGTCGGCCACGCCATCCCGCTCACCGGACCCCGCGGCTCCGTCCTGTTCGTCACGGTACCACTCGGCCCCGTAGGTAAAGGTGGCGCCGATGCTCTCGGAAAGCGTCAGCCGGGAACGGTTGTCAAGCCGTGCGCCCACGGTATCGACATCGCGCTTCAATAACTCACCCTTCGGCCCGGCGCCCAGGTCGTCCAGCCGCAGTCCGTCGGCCTTGAAGCCCGAATAGTAGGTGACAACGTCAAGATCGAGCCACCTGTCCGCCGGGTCGTTGTAGCGGTAGGCGAGACGTAGCGTATTGGAGCGGATATCCTTGTCCACGAGGCCGGGGGCGAGAGCGCCGCCCCCACCCTGGCCGTTGTTGGGCTCCCGGGCGTCGTTTCTGAAGGCGGTGAAGCTACCCTCCACCCGTTGGTGATCGGCGAGCTCAAAGCTTGCCTTGGCCAGACCGGCGAGGATGTCGTCGTCGGTGTTCTCCAGGCGGCCGCCGTCACCGAGGTGGATGGTGCCGCTGTTGCGGGTGACGACACTGCCGACCAGATCGAGTCCGGCGTCGGCCCGGGTGTACCCGGTGACGGCACCCCGCCACTCCTCGTTTCCCGACCGATAACCACCGGAAACGGTGGCGCCAACGGTCTCGTCCCGGCCCAGGAAGTCGGCGGCGTCGATGGTCCGGAACTCGATCACGCCGCCGGTGCCGCCGCTGCCGTAGAGGGACGACGCCGGCCCGCGCAAGACCTCGACCCTCTTGACGAGACTGGGATCGAGAAAGAAGCGCCCGTCGTGCGCGGAGCCGAAGTTCTGCCGGGCGCCGTCCAGCAGGATGACGACGTCGGGCCCCTCAAAGCCCCGGATGCTGGGGACCTCGCCGGTCCGGCGCGGACCGCCGATGAACTCCACGTTGGGGATCAATCTCATCATGTCGTCGGGCGTGGAGGGCTGCCCGGTGAGGATTCTTTCGCGCCCCACCACCGAGACCATGCCGGGGTACTCGAACGAGCGGATCGGGTTCCTGGTAGCGGTCACCGAGATGGTGTCCAGCACCGTCACGGACTCCGTCCGGCCTTCGACGCGCGTGGTCGGCGCCGGCGTTTCGCTCGGGCCGGCGTCTTGCGCCAGCACGGCGCCTGCCAACAAGCACACGGTCCATACCGCGCACACACCACTCCGAAACAATGAGCCAGCCATGGACGCTTCCCTTTCGCCGGGTCCGGGCTGGCTGCCGTAGGCGCGTAGGCCGCGGGTGGCTGGCTGGGACTCTTTCCAATCCGCCTCGCTTGACCCGGCTCGCCCGAAGGACGCCGCCTTGGCCACGGCGGGACCTACTTCGTCAGAATCAGTTTCCCCTTGCTGGTATGCCTCAGGCGGTATTCGTCGCCTTCGTGCTCGATCAAGACCTCCCGAGCGCCGGCAAGGATCTCGACGCTCCTGATCTTGATCTTCCCTGTTCTGCCCGTGGCGGAACCCGGCCCGGCCACTTCCGAGTCCGGTCGAGTCCTGCCGGCAGAGTCCGTTGTCTTGGTGTTCATGCCCTCTTCCGAGAGAGGAGGCCGGCGGGCCAGCCGTCAGGGAGGCACCCGAAGCGGGCCCGCCGGCGGGTGTCGGGAGGTGCTCCGACACCCTGGGCTGGGCTACCCTATTGGAACACGGCCGCCGGATTGTCGAGGCTGTCGGAGCCCTCGAACTCGATGGCCGCAAGTTGAAGCGCGCCAACCACTTTTTCGATGCCCTTTGTCTGCGTCGTCAAGGCGTCGATGGCGGCCTGCACCCGGGCGTTGCCCTTGGCGTTGCCCTCGCCGATCATCTGATCGTAGGCCTCTCCCCCCTGCGCAGACTTCACGAGAGCGTCCATGGCCTTCATGGTGGCGTTCAGCTGCCCGCGCAGCTCCTTGTCGACCCTGGGTGCCGCAGCCGCCACCAGGGCGGTCAGACCCGGCCCCTTGACGGTGCTGCCGTCGATGCGCTTGTACACGCCGAGATAGATGTTCCGGATGCCAAGCGCATCGTAGTAGTGCGACGCATGCGTGTTGTCGCTGAAGCAGTCGTGCTCCTCCTCGGGATCGTGGAGCAGCAGTCCGAGCTTCATGCGCTCGCCCGCCAGCTCGCCGTAGGAAAGGCTGCCCGTGCCGGTGACGATGGCGGTCAGACCCTTGTCAGGATCGCCCTTTGTCAGACCCTCGCGCGCCTTGCCGCCGGGAGCCCACTGGGCCACCATCCACGCCAGATCGTCCACGATCAGGTCGGCGGCCGCCATCAAGTACGCCGCGCGCCGGTCGCAGTTGCCCCAGGAGCAGTTGGCCTTGCTGAAGTCGCTCGCCGCCCGCGCGCCGGCGCCCGCACCGGTGCCGTTGAGGTCCTGACCCCAGAGGAGGAACTCCACCGCGTGATAACCCGTGGCCACGTTGGCCTCCACGCCGCCCAGCTCGTGCAGCGACTCGAGCAGCTTCTTGTCGATGCGCCGGGCGTCGATCATCTTGCCGGAGAACTTGAAGCTCGGATTCGCGATCACGTTGGCCCTGTTGGCCGGGTTCTCCTCCGAGACTCCCCCGTAGCTCGAGGCCACGTAGTCGATCAGCCCCTCGTCGAGCGGCCAGGCGTTCACCTTGCCCTCCCAGTCGTCGACGATGGCGTTGCCGAAGCGATAGACCTCGCTCTGCTGATAGGGGACCCGCGAAGCCGTCCATGCGTCGCGCGCCTTCTGCAGATTCGCTTCGGTGGGCTTGGCCGCCAGCCGGTGGACGGCCCGTTGCAGATCCTTCGCCGCGATGAGCGAGTCCTCGTACACGGCGTGCGCCAGCACGGCGTAGTGTTCCACCACGTCACGCTTTGACGGAGCGGCGGAAGCGAGAGTCGACAGGAACAGAAGACCTGTCACAGCCACTAGTACTTTCATCTTTGGTTTCCTCCAGAAAGTGAGCCTTTAAAATTCCAGCGCGAGCACGCCGGCGACGGTGGTGTCCGTGTCGTCGCTGCCGTAGGCTTCGTCCCGCTGCCACTCCAGGGACACGCCGACGCCCTCCGTCAGCTCCACCGACACGCCCGCGATCAGGCGGGCCTCCGCGAGTTCCGTGGCCTCGGCTTCCAGGGTCCGCGAATAGCTCACGGCGGCCCCGGCGCCGTGGCCCAGGAGGTCGAACTCATACCCAACCTCGAACATCCAGGCCGACGGCTGCGAGCCGTTCTGCTCCTCCGCGGCCCTCAGGTACTCACCGATGAGCGATATACCGCCAACGCCCACCTTGGCGCTGGCCGCCAGACCCGGAAGCTCGGAGAAGCCCCCGGCATCCTGGGCGTCCGTAAGGATCTGGCTGATGTACGAGGCATTCACATCCAGGGTGGCCTCCCACGGCGTCTCGGTTTCGATGGAATAGCCGACGGCCGCGCCAAAGTTCTCGAACCTTTCGTTTTCCGCCTCACCGACGAAGAGCGACCCGCTCAGTGCGCCGGCGGAAAGCTCCACGACCGCCGCGGCCGGACCTCCGCCCGTCTCTCCCAGCTCGAGGGTGAGAGAATCGTGATGGTGCCCGAGCGCGGTCTCGTAGGTGCCGAAGGGCAGCGTAAGCCTGCCCGCGGTCAGGGACACGGGTCCGTCCGGCGGCGCCAGAGTGACCGTGGCGTCGCCCAGCACGATCCTGTCCTCGTCGTCGAAGTCCGCTTCAATGACCACCTCGGCGCTGGCCCAGTCGTTCACCTCGACCCCGATTGCGAACTCGGCCGTTCCGACGCCGACGCTGGTCGTGCCGTCCTCGCCGGCGGGATTCTCGTGAACGCCCTCGATCTCGAGAGCGCCGCCGATCGACACCTTCCGCGCCCACTCCGTCGCTCCACCCAACTCGGCGATCTGCTCGTCTTTCTCGACGATCACCTTGTCCTGATCGGCGACCCGTTGCTCAAGATACTGCATTCGTTTTTCCATGCCGGAGACGCGCTCCTCGACGGACTGCTGCGCCAGCGCCGGCGTACCCATGACAAGCGCGGCAACGCCTGTCCACAACCAGATTCGTAGCTTCATCGATGCTGTCCTTCCGTTGATGGATGTGGCGGGCGGGGCGGGGGCGGGCTCGAAACCGCCCCCACCCCTGCACTGAGGCGCGGGACCCTAAGGAATCCCTACCCGGTCGAAGATCTTGATGGCGGTCGGCCGGTTCTTGGCGACCTTGATCATGTCGATGCTGTCGGCCTTGAACTTGCCCCACGACTCCACCAGGCCGGACCAGGGCACGCCGGGCTTCACGGGATACTCGAAGTTCTGCTCCGCGTACATCTTCTGCGCGAGGTCGCCGCTCAGGAACTCGAGCAGCTTGACGGCGTTGTCCTTCCGCCCCGCGTGCTTCGTGACGCCGGCGCCGCTGATGTTCATGTGGGCGCCGCGGTCCTTCTGGTTGGGGAAGAACACGTTCACGGCCTCGGCCCACGCGATCTGCTTCTCGTTGGTGAGCATCTTGCCCATGTAGTAGGAGTTGCCCAGCGAGATGTCGCACTCGCCCGCGTGGATGGCCTTGACCTGGGCGCGGTCGTTACCCTGGGGCTTGCGCGCGAGGTTGGCCTTCAGGCCCTTGGCCCACTCCTCGGCCTTCTTCTCGCCGTGATGAGCCACGAGCGAGGCGAGCAGCGCCACGTTGTAGACGTGCTTGGAAGAACGGATGCAGATGCGGCCCTTCCACCTGGCGTCGGCGAGTCCTTCATAGGTGGACAGCTCACCCGGCTTCACCCTCTCCTTGGAGGCGTAGACGATGCGGGCGCGCCTGGTGAGTCCGAACCACAGACCCGACGGGTCGCGGTCGTGCGCGGGAATGTTCGCCGTCAGCTTCTCGGACTTCACCGGTTGCAGGACGCCCGCTTCCACGGCGTCGTTGATGCGCCCGATATCCACCGTCAGAATCATGTCGGCCGGGCTGTTCTTGCCCTCCTTCTGCAGGCGCGTGATCATCCCCTTGGGTGCAAAAACGACGTTGGTCTTGATCCCGGTCTGGTGCGTGAAGGCATTGAGCATCGGCTTGATGAGGAACGGCTGCCGGTAGGAATAGATGTTGACCTCGCCGTCCGCGACGGCGTTGCCCACCGCTCCCATGGACAGGCCGACGACCGCCACGATGGCCACCACCAGCCGTGTCCCTAACGCTTTTCTCGACATTGTATGGTCTCCCTTCAAGAGATATTTCCGGCATCCATACTTCAAACTTCACTGGAATGCAATACCTGAAGTTCGGTTAGCCAAATTTTTTCTTTTGCCCAAAGCTAGGCCATGAAAGGCGCCGGTGACGCTGCTCGAGACGACGCTGTTCCTGACGTTCTTCATTGAAAAGAACCGCCGTCTCACGGGGACGACGGACAAAGGCGTTCAAGACCCTTGACCAGCAGCGGGACGCAATCGGCCCAGTCCGCCACGATGCCGACGTCGGCGTGGTCGAAGATGGCCGCCCGGGGATCGGAGTTGACGGCCAGCACCGTGCCGGTGCGCTGAATGCCGCAGGCGTGGTTGAAGTTGCCGCTCACGGCCAGGGCGATGTAGAGGTTCGAGGCGATGCTGCGGCCGGTAATTCCCACCTGGCGGGCGTGCGGCAGCCAGCCCTGGTCGGTGACTTTTCGGGTGGTGGCCAGCTCCGCCTGCAGGACGTCGAGCAACGGATCGATCTCCGGGTACCGCTCCGGCGGCACGCCCATGCCCACTCCGACCACGCGAGGCGCGTTGGCGAGAGCGTCCAACTGGTCGTTCTGCGCGCGCGAGGTCACCCGGACGCGCCCGGCGGGCACCACGACGTGCCGTTCGACGGAAGGCCACCCGTGCTTTCGAGGCGTCAGAGGCCGCAGGACTCCCGGACGCAAGGTAGCCATCTGGATGGGCGACGTGGAGCGGATCGCGGCCACCAGCCTGCCGCCGAAGGCGGGCTTCCAGCACACCAGGCGCCGGTCCTGCAATTCCAGTTCGACGGCGTCGCCGGTGAGACCCGATCCGGTCCTCGCGGCGATGCGCGAAGCCACCTCGCGCCCCCACGAGGTGCTGGGAGCGAGAATGCACTCGACCGGCTGAAGGCGGCACCAGTCGGCCACGAAACGGGCGACGTCCTGCTCCACGGCCGCGCCGTTCAAGACGCAGAGGTGGTCGGCTCCCCATGTATAGAGAAGGTCCGGCGCCGTCGTATCGTTGACGAACGCCTGGAGTGCCGTGACACGGGCATCGAGCTGCCGCGCGATCCGGGAAGCCGCCCCGAGCAACTCCCGCGCGCTGGCAGGGTGCTCGGGCTCCATGAGCACCAGAATGGCATTGGCGGGATCGTCAACGGGGGCTCCCACGGGTTGAGTCGACCCGTTGGACGCGTGATCCAGTGCGTGGCGCTCCTGGAGAATCGTCAGCGCCTCGGCCACCTGGTCCTCCAGCCCGCCCGCGAGAATGCGCCGGCCCCGCATGACTTCCAGCACGCGGGTTTCGCCCACCCGGGTGGGACTGCCTTCCTGGCCCCATGAGCCGTTGCCAAGCTCGGCGCTGGTGACCGTGCGAATCCGCTCCGCCGGCACCGCGGCCTTGGCGGCGGGCGCGACGCGGATGGGGGCGCACAGGCGTTCCGCGGTGGAGATCACCGCGGGCAGCGACACGGTGGCTTCCACCCAGGCATCGTCGTGCTCACAGCCCACTTTGAGGGTCGCGCCGTCCAGCTCGAGGCGCCGCACCGCCGTTGCGAAGGGATAACCCAGGAGCTCGGCCAACTCCGGCCCCACCTGTCCGGTGTCGGCATCAACGGCGTTCTTGCCCGTCAGGACGAGGTCGAACGGCCCGTGGTGCCGCAGGACCGCGGCAAGGGCGCGCGCCGTCGCCAGGGTGTCGGAGCCGGCGAACGCACGGTCCGAGACCAGGATGCCTTGATCCGCTCCGGCCGCCACCCCCCAGCGCACCACGTCCTCGGCCGAGGGCGGCCCCAGCGAGACCACGGTGCAGGTTCCGCCGGTCGCACGGGCCAACTCGATGCCCTTGCTGACAGCGCGCTGGCAGAAAGGATTCATCGAGAGCGCGACGCCGTCGCGCTTGAGGCGTCCGTCCGGCCCCAACTCCATGGCTTCGAACATGGGGATCTGTTTCACGAGAGCTGCGATACGAGGAGGCTTCACGATATAGTGCCTTTCAAGAGCCCGGTTGTTCGTTTATACAAAGTTTTTTAATTTGGGTTGACTGCTTTATATACGATGCATGAACGAAAAATCAAGGGTCCCGCGTCAGCCTTGTATTCGCGGCGATGACCTTCTAATTTTCTGAACCTGGAGTTGGTGGCTTCATGTACCTGGACCGACGACTGCTCACCCATACCCGCGGCGTGCGCATGCGCATCGCCGCCGCCGCCCTGCTGGGCCTGCTCGCCGTGGCCGCGGGGATCTCGCGGCTGGCCTTTTCCGGCCTCATCATCGCCGGGGTCCTCACCGGCGCCGCCTTCTCGTCGCTGATTCCCTACCTGGCGGCCGTGGCCGGCTTCATCGCGCTGCGCGCGGTATTTCAGTACCTGCGCGACATGGTCAGCCAGGAAACCGCCGCACGGGTCAAGGAAGGACTCCACGACAAGCTCTACCGCCACGCCCTGGACCTGGGCCCCGGACACTTCGACCAGAAACGCACCGGCGACGTGCTGCTGTCCCTGGGTGAAGGGGTGGAGCAGCTCCAGGTCTTCTACGGCCAGTTCCTGCCGCAAATCGTGGTGGCCGGGGTGGCGCCCATACTGATCTTCTTCCTGATGGCGTCCTTCGATGTGGTCATCGGGCTCATCTTCGTCGTCTTCGCGCTGTTGACGCTGCTCGAGACGCCGCTGTTCCTGATGTTCACCGGGGAGAGCAGCCGGCGCCGGCGCGCCTCCTACGGCGCCTTCGGCGCGGACTTCCTGGACAGCATCCAGGGCATCGCCACACTCAAGATCTTCGGACGGACCCGCAGCCAGGGGGAGGCCCTGGCGGACCGGGCGCGCCACCTCTACCGCACCACCATGGGCGTGCTGGCGGTCAACATGGTCTCCGTCGGCGTCACCACCTTCGGCATCCTGGGCGGCACCGCATGCGCGCTGGCCTGGGGCGCCCTCAAGGTGAGCGCCGGCGACCTGGAGATCCGCTCGCTGATCGTGATCCTGATCATGGGCGCGGAGATTTTCCGCCCCACGCGAGAGCTGATGGTCCTGTACCACCAGGGCATCAACGCCATGGCCTCGGCCGAGGGCATCTTCACGCTGCTGGAGACGCCCGTGACCGTGCGCGACCCGGCGGATACCGCGGACGCGGACGCTACCTCATTCGAGCCCGCCGTCCGCTACGAGGACGTGAGCTTCGCCTACCGCGAGGGCAATCGGCCCGCGCTCCGGGAGGTGTCGCTGGAGCTGCGGCCGGGCGAGAAGCTCGGCGTTGTGGGCCCCAGCGGCGCGGGCAAGTCCACCCTGGTGTCGCTCATGCTGCGCTTCGCCGACCCCCAGCAGGGACGGGTCCTGCTGGGCGGCCGGGACATCCGCACCATTCCGCTCCACGTGCTGCGCCGGCACATCGCGGTGGTGGCCCAGGACATGTACCTGTTCTACGGCACCATCGCCGACAACCTGCGCATGGCCAGGCCCGAGGCCACGGCCGGCGAGCTGGAGCAGGCGGCGCGGGCGGCCAACATCCACGAGTTCATCGCCGGACTGCCGGAGGGCTACGACACCGTGGTGGGCGAGCGCGGCGTGCGCCTCTCGGGCGGCGAGCGCCAGCGCATCGCCATCGCCCGGGCCATCCTCAAGGACGCGCCGATCCTGGTGCTGGACGAGGCGCTGTCGAGCGTCGACGCCCAGAGCGAGGCGGTGATCAACGAGGCGCTGCGCAAGCTCATGGAGGGCCGCACCACCATGATCATCGCGCACCGGCTGTCGAGCGTGATCCACGCCGACCGGATCGTGGTGCTGGAACGGGGCCGGGTGGTGGAGACCGGCAGCCACGGGACGCTGCTGGAAAGCGGCGGCACCTACTCCCGCCTCATGGCCGCCCAGGCGCTGGCGGGCGACGCCGAGGCGCTGGCCGAACGCGAGGCGCCGGCCGCGGCCGCCGAAACCGAGCCGCGGGAAGCCGCGGATGGGCCCGTGGCGGGAACCGCGCGCGCGGCGGCGCCGCTGCCGGCCCTCACGGTCCTGCGACGGCTAGGCACGCTGGTGCGGCCGTTCCTCCGCAAGCTGGTGGTGTCGTTCTCGGCCGGGGTGCTGTTCCAGGCGTCGGTGGTGGGAGTCGGCGCGGCCAGCGCGCTCCTGGTGGGCCAGTTGATCCGCGGCGGGGACATCACCTTCCACCTGGTCCTGCTGGGGTCCATGGTGGGGCTCGCCTCGGTTCTTGCCTGGGCCGACTGCTGGCTGCCCCACGACTTGGCCTACCAGCTCCTGGCGGAGATGCGCATCGACATCTACGACACTCTGGACCCGCTGGCGCCAGCATACCTCACCCGGCGCCGCTCCGGCGACCTGGTCAGCATCGCCGGCGCCGACGTGGAGACGGTGGAGCTGTTCTTCGCCCACACCATCACGCCGGCGTTCATCGCCGTGGTGGTCCCCGTCGGGATATTGACAGTGCTGGGCTTCGTGGGCTGGCCGCTGATGCTGGCCCTGGTCCCCTTCCTGGTGCTGCTGGCGGCATCGCCGTTCCTGGCGCAGAAGCGTTCGGACCGCCTGGGCGGCGCCGTGCGCCGGGAGTTGGGGCATCTCAACGCGCACCTGGTGGACAGCATCCAGGGCATGCGCGAGGTGGCGTCCTTCGGCCACGAGAAGCACCAGATCGCCTCGGTGCTCGCCAACAGCCTGCGACTCGCCAGGGCGCAGCTCGCGTTCCACAAGGACCAGGCGCTCCAGGCCAGCCTCAACGAGGCGGTGACCGGCATCGGCGCGCTGGCGGTGCTGGCCACCGGTGTGTGGCTGGTGGGCCTGGCCGAGATGGACCGGGCGCTGCTGCCGCTGGCCACTGTGCTGGCGCTGCTGGCCTTCGGTCCGGTGACCGACGTCGCCCGCACGGTCAAGGAGCTGATGGAGACGCTGGAGTCCGGCCGCCGCGTGTTCGAGGTCAAGGACGAGCCCGTGCCGGTGCGGGACGGCCCTGGCGTGCGGGTGCTGGATCGGGCCGGAGTGTCGCAGGACGGGGACGGCGCGTCACCACGGGACGGCACCGGCGCGCAGGTGCAGGAGGCCGGTACGCGGGCGCTTGCGGCCAACGGCGGCGCGGCGCCCGGCATCCGCTTCGACCACGTGAGCTTCGGCTACGACGCCGGCAGCGGCCTCGCGCTGCGGGACGTGTGCCTGGACGTGGAGCCGGGCCAGACCGTGGCGCTGGTGGGCCCCTCGGGCGCGGGCAAGACCACCTGCGCCCACCTGCTGCTGCGCTTCTGGGACCCCGAGGCCGGCGCGGTCACGCTGGCGGACCGCGACCTCCGGGACTTTGCCCTTGACCACCTGCGCGAGCAGGTCTCGCTGGTGTCCCAGGACACCTACCTGTTCAACACCACGCTGCGCGACAACATCCGCCTGGGCCGTCCCGACGCCTCCCAGGAGCAGGTGGAGGAAGCCGCCGGACTGGCCCACATCCACCGCTTCATCAGCCGCCTGCCCGCGGGCTATGACACGGCCATCGGCGAGCGCGGCGTGCAGCTCTCCGGCGGCCAGCGGCAACGCATAGCCATCGCCCGGGCGCTGCTCAAGGACGCGCCCGTGCTGATCCTCGACGAGGCCACATCGCATCTCGACGCCATCAACGAGGAACTGATCCACCAGGCGGTGGCGCGACTGGTACAGGGCCGCACCACCCTGGTCATCGCCCACCGGCTCTCCACCATCCGCGACGCCGACCGGATCGTGGTGCTGGACTCCGGCGCCATCGCCGAGCAGGGTACCCACGACGACCTGCTCCGGGCCAACGGCCTCTACGCCAACCTGGTCATGACCCAGCTCGTCGGCGCCGTCGAGCCAGCAGGGATGGCGGGGGGATAGAGATGGCGTCCTTCGACTCCGCGCCGCTGGCACGGCGCTACGCTCAGGACGAACGGGTCTCATCGTCATTGCAGCCGAGCGAACCCGAGCCCGTTCGTCCTGAGCGTAGCGAGGTCTGCCGAGCGAAGTCGAAGGACGCGTAGCAACGACTCAAGGGCAAACAGAGTCAAAGGACGCCATTACCATGGGTAAGAATCATCTTGGTCGTTTTTGCTCCCCCTTCATGGGACTGCTTCTCGCGTTGACTTTGGCACTTCCCGCCGCGGTCTCCGCCGCGCCCCCGCGCGTGGTCACCACCGTGGCTCCGATCACGAGTATCGTGGAGAACGTGGCCGGAAGTCGGGCACAAGTTACCGGCATCGTGCCGGAGGGGGTGAATTCCCATACCTTCCGACCGGTCCCGTCGGACGCCCGGACCATGGCGCGGGCCGACCTCATCATCATGAACGGCCTCTACCTGGAGATCCCGACGCTGAAGCTGGCCGAGGCCAACAAGCGGCCGGACACGCCGGTCCTGTTGCTGGCCGACCGCACCCTCGGCGAAGCGGACTACGTCTTCGACTTCAGCTACCCCAGGGACCACGGGCATCCCAACCCGCACCTGTGGCCCGACCCGGTGCTCGTCATGAACTACGCCCGCCTGGTGCGTGACGCCCTGACAGCGGCGGACCCCGGAGGCCGGGCGGCGTACCGCGCCAACGCGGAGCTTTACCTGAAGCAGCTTGGAGCGCTGGACAAGGCCATCGCCACGGCCGTGGCCACCGTGCCGCCCGCCAACCGCCGGCTCCTCACCTACCACGACTCGTGGCCCTACTTCGCCAAGCGTTACGGCTTCACCGTCATCGGCGCGGTGCAGCCTTCCAGCTTCGCGGAGCCGAGCCCGCGGGAGGTGGCCCGGCTCATCGACCAGTTGACCCGGGAGAGAGTGCCGGCGGTCTTCGGGTCCGAGGTATTCCCCAGCCCGGTGCTGGCGCAGATCGCACGGGAAGCGGAGACGCGGTTCATCGACAGCCTGCGAGACGACGACCTGCCCGGCGAAGCCGGCGACCCGATCCATTCGTACACCGGCATGATGCTCGAGAACATCCGCACCATCGTCACCGCACTAGGCGGCTCGGCCGGCGCGCTGAAAGCCGTGGACCCCGCACCGGTGGCGGGGCACCACGCGCGCTACCGATAGAGCGTCAAACCACAGGTGGTCCCAGGTTGTTTGGGATCAGGACAACGGAGGCATGTTCCAACGCTACGGTTTCGTTGGAACGGGTCTGCCAGGATTTCGGCCAGACTCTTGTGGGTGCTACTCTTGAGGTATCGAGGTAGGCATTGCGCGCATTGGGCAAGATTCAACCGACTGCCGAACAGCTTCCTATCCTCGCCGATCCCCGGCCGGGTTTTCGGATTATTCGCGGGGCCGCAGGTAGCGGGAAGACGACTACGGCAATCCTGCGGCTTCGGCAACTCTGTGCCACAAGGGTATCCAGGCAGCTTCGCTTGGGCTCTCTGAACCGCCCCGGGTTTCCCGGAGACGGATTAGTTTGAGTCAGGCCACCATGGCGGACTCTCACACTGCTGATAGTACGTCTCTTCGAGCTCCGCCGGCGGCACATAGCCGATCCCCTCCAGGAGTCGGCGGTGGTTGAACCAGTCGACCCATTCGAGGGTGGCGAACTCGACCGCTTCGAGGTGGCGCCAGGGGCCGCGT
>JAJDTQ010000216.1 GCA_022827045.1 Candidatus Binatia bacterium | reverse complement strand
GGTTGCGGGTGCGCCAGAAGAAGATCTGGTAGCCGTAGCCGTAGTAGTCGTTGACGGCCCGCAGCTCCTGGAGCACCAGGGTTTCCAGGGCAGGTCCGTTTATCTCGGCCTCGGAGTCCAGCGGCCCTGTCGGCCGGATCGCACGGAACACGCCCGCGTCGAAGAAATAGAACTTCTGTTGCGAGATGAGCTTCCGCTTGGCCTTGCGGGAAAACACCGGCAGACGGACGGCGATGAGCAGATCTTCGAGGATGGAAAAATAGTTTTCCGCGACGGACCGGTCTATGTGCGCTTCCCGGGCCACGGCGCTGATGTTGACGGTGGCCCCCTGGGAGAAGCTCGCCACCTCCAGGAAATGCGAGAAGTGGCCGATGTTGCGGGTCAGGCCCTCCTGCATGACCTCCTCTCGCAGGTAGGTCTGGACATAATCCTTGAGGTATTTCACCGGGTCAGGTTCACTGAACCGGGCGGGCAAATGACCTAGCCACAGGGAATCGCGCAGGTTGAAGGCATCCTGCTGTTCCTCGACCGTCAGGGGATGCATGGGATAGGTCAACGCCCGGCCTGCCAGCAGATTGACCCCGCTTCGCCGAAGCGTCCTGGCGCTGGAGCCGGTGAGGACGAAGTCCAGCCGGCGGTTTTCGATCAGGTCATGGACCTCGTTCAGCAGCGCGGGGATGCGTTGCACCTCGTCGATGACCGTCCAGCCGGCGTGGTCCGGAGGGATCAGTTGTCTGAGGTGCCCCGGGTTTGCAGACAGGCGGTTGTAGTACTCGGATTGCAGCAGGTTGACGAAGAGCGCCTCGGGGAGTCGGTGCTTCAGCCAGGTGGTCTTGCCCGTGCCCCTCGGGCCAAAGAGGAAGAAACTCTTGCGCGATTCCAGAGGCTTTCTTATCAGTCGCTCGAACACCCGTCCTCCCGTACCGAGGAATGGGTGTCATTATACAGGTTTTCTTACAAATGCAGTAGCGGACCTCAAAAATCCGGGTAATTTTAAGTTATCAACCGCAAATATGACCGAACCTACTCCCCGGCCACGGTCATGCGCCCGATCTTGACCGTGGGGGCGGCCACCGGGCTTTGCGGGCGGAGGTCGTTGCCGACCATCTCGACCTGGGTCAGCATGTCGTTGAGGTTTCCGGCGATGGTGAGCTCGGAGACGGGATAGGCCAGCTCGCCCTTCTCGATCCAGACGCCGGCCGCGCCCCTGGAATAGTCGCCGGTCACCAGGTTGACGCCGAAGCCCATCAGCTCGGTGACGTAGAAGCCGTCCTCCACCGAGCCGATGATGTCCTCGGGGCCGTGCTCGCCGGGGGTGAGGTAGAGGTTCATGGGCGCCACCCCCGAGGCCTGGCCGGCGCCGCGGGTGGCGTTGCCGGTGGACTTGCCGCCGAGCTTGCGCGCGCTGTAGGCGTCCAGCAGATAGCTTTGCAGGACGCCCGACCCGACCACGTCCTTGCGCCGCACGTCGACGCCCTCGCCGTCGAACGGACGGGACCCCAAGGCCCGGGGAATCGTGCCGTCATCGGCGATGCGGACGAGATCCGAACCCACGCGCTGCCCGAGCCGGTCGCACAGGAAAGACGCGCGCTGATAGAGAGCGTATCCTGAAACCGCCTGGGCCACGTGCCGCACCAGGGTGCCGGCGATGGCGGCGTCGAACACCACCGGCACCTCGCGGGTGCGCACCTTGCGCGCGCCCAGCCGCCGGACCACCCGCCGCCCGGCTTCGCGGCCTACGGCTCCGGGAGCGTCCAGCCCGTCATGGTGCCGCGCCGCCGAGTACCAGTGGTCCCGCTCCATGGAGCCGTTGGATGTCGCCACCGGGGCCACGGAAACACGAAAGCCGGAGGTCGCGTACTCTCCGGCAAAACCCTCCGAGTTGGCGTGGATGATCCTGTTGAAGGAAGTGCCGAACTCCGCGCCCTCGGAGTTGGTGATCCGCGGGTCGTGCTGGAGCGCATGTTCCTCGGCCTCGCGGGCGGCGTCGATGCAGCGCTCCACCGGCATCTCCCGCGCCTCCCCGTCCAGCAAATCCAGGTCCGGCACCTCCGTGGCCAGCTCGCCGGGCTCCGGCAAGCCGCCGAACTCGTCCTTGGCCGTGGCCCGAGCCATGGCGCAGGTCTCTTCCAGCAACCGGTCCAGGGACGCCCGCGACAGGTCGGAGGTGGACGTAGCGGCGGAGCTCTTCCCGAAGAAGAGCCGCAGCCCGAGCCGGGTCTCGTGGGACTGGCTCACGGTCTCCACCTTGCCGAGCCGCACCTTTACCTGGGTGCCCTCTTGCGTCACCAGGGTCACGTCGCCCTGCGAGGCGCCCTTCTCCCTGGCCCGCGCCAGCAGCCCCGCCGCCAGCTCCAGATCCACCGGTAAACGCTCCATGGCTAACCCTGGAAAGAGCCGGCGCCGCGCACGCTGGTGCCGCCCACCACGATCTGGTCCACTCGAATGGTCGGCAGGCCCACCCCGACGGGCACCCCCTGGCCGTCCTTGCCGCAGGTGCCGATGCCGTCGTCGAGCGCCAGGTCCGCCCCCACCCGGCTCACGCGGGTGAGCACGTCGGGACCGTTGCCGATGAGGGTGGCGTCCCGCACCGGATGGGTAATTCGTCCATCCTCGATCCGGTAGGCCTCGTTGGCGGAAAACACGAACTTGCCGCTGGTAATGTCCACCTGGCCGCCGCCGAAGGACACCGCGTAGAGGCCGTCCTTGACCGAGCGGATGATGTCCTCGGGGTCCTCCTCCCCCGCCAGCATGAAGGTGTTGGTCATGCGCGGCATGGGGACGTGGGCGTAGCTCTCGCGCCGCCCGTTGCCGGTGAGCTCCATGCCCAGCAGCGCCGCGTTCAACCGGTCGTGCATGTAGCCGCGCAGGATGCCGTTCTCGATCAACACCGTCCGCTGGGTCGGCGACCCCTCGTCGTCCACGTTGAGGGACCCGCGACGCGACGGGATGGTGCCGTCGTCCACCACCGTGCAGAGCTCGGTGGCCACGCGCTCGCCGATGCGCCCGGAGAAGGCCGAGGTCTTGCGGCGGTTGAAGTCCGCCTCCAGTCCGTGCCCGATGGCCTCGTGCAGCAGGATGCCGGGCCAGCCCGGACCGAGGACCACGTCCATGGGGCCGGCGGGAGCCGCCACCGCCTCGAGGTTCACCAGCGCCCGGCGCACCGCCTCCCGGGCATGCGCCTCGCACCGCTCCGTGTCCGTGCAGTCGTCCAGCGTCATGCGCCCGCCCCATCCGAAGTACCCGGCCTGCCGCTTGCCGTCGGCTTCCACGATGCAGCGGATGTTGCAGCGCACCAATGGTTGGAGGTCCCCCAGCACCCAGCCCTGCGACGAGGCGATGAGCACCACCTTGTTCTCCAGCAGCAGCGACGCGAAGACCCCCTTCACGCGGGGGTCGGCCTTCCTGGCGAACCGGTCCAGGTCCTGCAACAGAGCGATCTTGCGCTCCAGGGGAACGTCGGCAAAGGAGTGCGGCACCGGATAGAGATCGTGCCGCGGGCCGGCCGGAGCGGGAACCCGCGCCGGCAGCTCCGAACCCCGGTCGCTGGCGATGACGTTGGCCGTCCTTACCGCCGAATCCAGGTTCTTGATGGTGACGTCGTCGGTGAACGCGTATCCGGTCTTGTCCTCGGCCAGCACCCGCGCGCCCACGCCGTTGGCCGTGGAGACGGAGGCATGCTTGACCAGACCCTCCTCGAGATGAACCTGGTCGTTGGTCCGGTACTCGAAATAGAGGTCGGCGTAGTCCGCCTGCCGGGCCATCGCCCGGCCCAGGACCCGGTCCAGATCGCGAGCGGTTACGCCGAACCGCTCGTCGAAGAACGCCGCCGCCGAGAACTCGGGCCGGCTTGAGAGGCTCTTGTCCAAAGCGTTTCCCTTTCCTTACATCAGCCCAGCTAGTATACTCTGAGGAGAGCCGGTGCGCGGCCGCTCCATCCCCTCCGGTACACGAACAGTCTACCGGCAAGACATGGAACTTGAAAGGACGCGGCGTGCGTTCGGCGGACGATTCGAGGAGTTGGATCGATGAGCAAGAAGGTCGTTCACGTAGTCGGTACCGGTACCATAGGCGAGCCGCTCATCGGTATCATGGCGAGCTTCAGGGAGGCGTTCGGAATCGACGAGGTGACCTTCAACAAGCAGACCCCGCGGGTGACCGACCGCTCCAAGATTACGGCGCTTCAGAGCAAGGGCGCCCGGCTGAGCGTCGAGAAGGACCACTGGGACGAGTTCGTCAAGCTTGGAATGGATCCGTCCTTCGACTCGGAAGCAGCCATCGAGCGGGCCTCCGTGGTGATCGACTGCACCCCGGTGGGGAATCAGAACAAGGAAAAGCACTACCAGCAGTTCGCGGGCAGGAACGGCAAGGGATTCATCGCCCAGGGCAGCGAATTCGGTTTCGGCAAGATGTATGCCCGCGGCATCAACGACGCGGCCCTGGAAAGGGAAGAGGACCGCTTCGTCCAGGTCGTGAGCTGCAACACCCACAACCTCGCGGTGCTCATCGACACCCTCGCCCTCGGGCCGGAGAAGGAAGACAACCTGGAGGCCGGACGGTTCGTCTGCATGCGGCGGGCCAACGACATCAGCCAGGAAGGGGACTTCATTCCCGCGCCCGAGGTGGGACGCCATGACGACGAGAGGTTCGGCACCCACCAGGGGCGGGACGCCTACTACCTGTTCAAGTCCCTGGGGCTCGATCTCAACATCTACTCCTCCGCTCTCAAGATCAACACCCAGTACATGCACACGATCCACTTCAACCTGATCCTCAAGCGCGCCATCGCCATGGAGCAGCTCATGCAGAGGATCCGGGCGAACGCCCGCATCGCGGTCACCAACAAGAAGTCGTCGGCGTCGGTGTTCTCCTTCGGCCGGGACCACGGCCTGTTCGGGCGCATCCTCAACCACACCGCCATCGTCACCCAGAGCATCGCTTTGCGGGGAGACCGGGAGGTCGTGGGCATGTGCTTCACCTCCCAGGACGGGAACTCGCTCCTGAGCAGCATCGCGGCCACCCTGTGGCTGCTGAACCCGGACACCTACGAGGAGCGCCTGCAGCCCATCCGCCCCTACTTTTTCCGGGAAATCTGATTCGGCGGCGCCTCCGCGTCGCGGGCCCTCACCCGGCCTTCGGCCACCCTCTCCCAGAGGGAGAGGGGTTGTGTTTGACTACTCGGACAGACTCCCGGGCCGCCCGACACCCCGAGGGCGCGGGCCCCGGATGCGTCTACGGCATGCCCGGAACGCGCTTGAAGCGCGCCGTGTCGCCCACCACGATACCGTTCCGGCGCGCCAGCCCCGCGCGCACCTCCAGCACGTACCGGCTGGGAACCCCTATGCCGACCGAACGGGTGGAGAACGGTACGGTGTCATGAACGACCCCCACCACCCGCCCGCGCGCGTCCATGAAGATGATGTCGAGGGACAGGGGAGTGTTCTTCATCCAGAACGACTGATCGCCCTCGTCGGGAAACACGAACAGCATGCCCTCGTCCGTCCCCAGCTCGTTCCGGTACATCAACCCCCAACTCCGCTTCCCGGGGGTATCGGCCACCTCCACCCGGAAACTGGCCTTGGTTCCGCCGGCGTCCTCGAAGACCACCAGCGGTTCGTTGTGGCAGGCGGCCTGGACGCATAGCAGGAACGCGCAACCCAGGGACAAGAACAGGCGCGTTCTTGTGCGGCGCGCCTTCACGGGTCGGAAACACGGATTGGCGGCAACATCTCGTCGTCTGTCATGATAATCAGCAACTCCATTGTCGATTGTAACAAGATCTTGAACGGATTCAGCAGCGTTTCCGCGGGGCGGAGCCCAACATTCGCGCTATCAAGGCATATCGGCTAGAATAGCTCCCCAGGAATCAAGCCCGTTTCTGTAGTCGCTCAACACCCCTCCACGACACCCATGATTCAACCTTCGTACCGCGAGTTCGCGGAGCTCGCCAGACAGGGGAACGTGGTTCCGGTCTATGAGGAGATCCTCATGGACCTGGAAACCCCCGTGTCCTTCTACAACCGTCTCAGGAAAAGCCGCCACTCCTTCCTGCTGGAAAGCGTGGAGGGCAGCGAGCGCTGGGCGCGCTACTCGTTCCTGGGCACCGCGCCCGAGCTGGTCTTCAAGGCCTGGGGGCGCGAGGTGGAGATCACCCGCGGACGGAAGACGGAGCGGCGGACCAGCGACGACCCGCTGGGGGCGCTGGCGGAGATCCTCGACGGGTACAAACCGGCCACCGAGGTGCCCGACCTCCCCTTCACCGGCGGCGCGCTTGGTTACGTATCCTATGATGCGGTGGAAATGCTGCACGGAGTTCCCAACCCGGCACAACGGGCCAGCCGCTATCCGGACATCTACTTCCTGCTGGTGCGCACTCTCGTGAGCTTCGACAACCTCAAGCACACCATCACCATCATCGACAACGTGCCCATCGAACAGGGCGCGCGCCTGCGCGTCCTCTACGGCGACGCCGTCTCGCGCATCGAGAATGTGCGGTCATCCTTGCGGAAATCGCCCAAGACCCTGGAGGCCAGGAGCCTCACGGGCACCGGATCGGCCGTCAAGTACCGCTCCAACGTCACGCCGCAGGTGTTCCAGGGCATGGTGCGCAAGGGCAAGGAATACATCGCCGCCGGCGACATCATCCAGGTGGTGCTCTCCCAACGGCTGGAAGCCCGCACGCAGGTCGAGCCGTTCGAGATCTACCGCGCCCTGCGGTTTACCAACCCGTCTCCCTACATGTTCTTCCTCGAGCTCGACGACCTCAAGATCATCGGCTCCTCGCCGGAGATCCTCGTCCGCCTCACCGGCCGGAACATCGAGCTTCGCCCCATCGCCGGCACCCGGCCCCGGGGCGGGGACGCGCAGGAAGAACGGGAGCTGGAGGAGGACCTCCTGGCGGACCCGAAGGAGCGCGCCGAGCACATCATGCTGGTGGATCTCGGGCGCAACGACGTGGGGCGGGTGGCCAAGGTAGGCTCGGTGGAGGTGGACCAGCTCATGACCATCGAGCGCTATTCCCACGTGATGCACATCGTCTCCAACGTCAGGGGAGAGATGGCCCGGGGGAAGACTCCGCTGGACCTGTTCGCCTCCTGCTTCCCCGCGGGGACGGTTTCCGGCGCCCCCAAGGTCCGGGCCATGCAGATCATCAGCGAAACGGAGCCGCAGAGGCGGGGGCTCTACGCCGGCGCCGTGGGTTACCTGAGCTTCAACAAGAACATGGACACCTGCATCGCCATCCGCACCATCACGGTTCACAACGGCACCGCGGTCATCCAGGCCGGCGCCGGCATCGTGGCCGACTCCGATCCCGCCACGGAATACGAGGAAACCCTCAACAAGGCGCAGGGCATGCTCAAGGCCATCGAGCTGGCGGAAGCGTGGAGGAAAGAGCGGTAGCGCCATGATCCTGCTCATCGACAACTACGACTCTTTCACCTACAACCTCTACCACTACCTGGCCGAGCTCGGCGCGGAGATCCGCGTGGCGCTCAACGACCGCATCGATGCGGATGGCGTCGAAAAGCTCAAGCCGGACGCCATCGTGGTGTCGCCGGGCCCCTGCACACCCAGCGAGGCCGGCGTCTCGTGCGAGGTGATCCGGCGGTTCGGCGAACGCACCCCCATCCTCGGCGTGTGCCTGGGCCACCAGTGCATCGGCGCCGCCTACGGCGCACGGGTGGTGCGGGCGAACGAGATCATGCACGGGAAGATGTCGGAGGTCATGCACGACTCCAGGACCATCTACCGGTCCCAGGAGAACCCCTTCCCGGCCATGCGCTACCACTCCCTGGTGCTCGACCCGGACAGCCTGCCCGACGAACTCAGCGTCAGCGCCCGCACCGGCGACGGCGTGATCATGGGCGTTCGCCACAACCGCTACCCCGTCGAAGGCGTCCAGTTCCATCCCGAATCGATCCTGACGGAGACCGGGAAGACGCTGCTGAAGGATTTCCTGGACTGCTACGCGGGCTAGGCCCTCACCCCAACCCTCTCCCAGAGGGAGAGGGGGCTATATTGACTCTGGCCACCCTCTGAGGGGCTTATATAGGCTCTGGCCACCCTCTCCCTCTGGGAGAAGGCCAATTTACCCCCTCTCCCTCTGGGAGAGGGTTGGGGTGAGGGATCAGCGGCACTAGTTGGCCACGCTCAAGTGAAAGTGGAACCGAAGCCGGGTGCCGCGTCGAGGACATCTTCGATACGGCCGGCTTTCAGCAACTCAAGAGGTAGCGCAGCGGTGTCTTCAAACGGCCACTCCTGGGTGAGAAACGCCCAAGCCAGTTCCGGGTCTCCGACGGCAGCGGCGACATCTGCCAAGGCAGCGACCACCCGCCCGGGACCGAGGATCTGTGCCGCGGGGATGTTCAGTCCTCGCTTCGTAGACCTCCAGGCAAGAAGAGTTCTCCTTTCCACCCAGTCGTAGATGGTGGTCCGGGAGACCTTGAGCCGCGCCGCCGCCTCCGAAACGCCCAGGATGTCCTCGCCGCCTCGGCGAACGACAAACGGGCGCAGCCTTTCCGGTATGTCAACGACAGCGCTTCGCTCTTCGGCCTCGCATTGCGCAGCGGCCGTTTCCAGGGCGACGGCCACAGCGAGATGTGCTTCGCGAGGGTGATCGCGAACATAGTGCCTGGCACTGCTCGACAAGCCCGTGAAGCCCTCCGCGAGCATTCCCATCGCTTGGTTCAGCGATCCAATAGACTTGGCCATATCACCCTTACCCTCTGCTCATCGACCAGGAACAGCATAGAGTAAACTGTCCAGTTTGTAAAGTATGTAAACTCAAGCCTGCTGGGCGGCGTACGCCCGGGCGCACTCTTCGCTGCAGAAGTAGTGGCCGTGTGCGCGGTAGGCTTCGTTCTTGGGGACGTAGCTCTTGCAGTAGGGGTCGAGGACCATGGACTCGCCCTGGGAGGGGTCGGAGGCGCTGCCCTTGCCTTTCTTCTTGATGCTCGAGTAGAGCAGCACCAGGAACAGGTAGACCAGCAGGCCCAGTATCAGAAACCTGAGGAACATGGCGGCGTACCGTCAATGATCGTCGTGGCTCATGCGTCCGGAGAGGGTCTCTCGCGGATCCGTTTGTCGTCGTCCACCCGCGCCAGCAACTCCCGGACATCGCCGTCCAGGCACGGGTGCCTGAGATCCGGCGCGATCTCGCACAGCGGAACCAGCACGAACCGGCGACGGTGAAGTTCCGGGTGCGGGACGGTCAACCCGGGTTCTTCCAAAACCATATCATCGAAAAAGAGGATGTCCAGATCAATGACCCGGTCCGCCCAGCGCACCGGGCTGGGGCGGCGGCCCATCCTCGCTTCGAGGGCCTGGCAGTGCCGCAGGAGTGTCTGCGGTTCCAGGTCCGTGTCGACCGCCACGGCTCCGTTCACGTACCATTCCGCGCTGGCGGCGCCCCAGGGCTCGGTGACGAACCAGCTCGACACCTGCCGCAGCCGGGTTTGCGGCATTCCACCGATCTCCCTGACGGCGCGGCGGCAGTTCGCCTCCTTGTCTCCCTGGTTCGAGCCCACCCCGATGTAGGCGCGATGCCGCACGGGACCGCTACAGGCTCACCTGCTGGAGCCGCTCCACGGCCTCCTTGAGCCGCTCGGCCGGGGAGCACAGGGTCATCCGGATGAAGCCCTCGCCGGGGTCGCCGAAGCCGTTGCCTGGGGTGGTGACGATGCCGGCCTCGTCGAGGAGCCGGGCGGTGAAGTCCGTGGAGGTCCATCCGCCGGGCACGGGCAGCCAGACGTAGAAGGTCGCCCGCGGCGCCGGCAGCTCGAAGCCGGCGCGGTGGAGGCCGTCGACCACGGTATCGCGCCGTTCCTGGTACACCTCGCGGATGGGGCCGAGGAACTCCTCGGCGTGCTCCAGGGCGAGGATGGCGGCCTCCTGCACGGGCTGGAAGACGCCGGAGTCCACGTTGGACTTCACCTGCGCCAGGGTCCCCACCAGCTCCGCGCAACCCACCGCCATGCCGATGCGCCAGCCGGTCATGTTGAAGGTCTTGGACAGCGAATGGAACTCGATGGCGACCTCCCTGGCGCCGTCCACCTCAAGGATGCTCGGAGCCCAGTAGTCGTCGAAGCCCAGCTCGGTGTAGGCGGCGTCATGGCACAGGACGATATTGTGCCGGTGGGCGAACTCCACCGCTTCCTCGAAGAAGCTCCGATCGCACACCGCGCCGGTGGGGTTGTTGGGGTAGTTGATCCACAGCATCTTCGCCCGCTCCAGCACGTCCGCGGGGATGCCCGCGAGGTCGGGCAGGAACCCGTTGTCCCGCGTCAGGGGAAGGAAATGGACGTCGCCGCCGTTGAACCGCGTGCCGATGGCGTACACGGGATAGGCCGGCGTGGGCACCAGCACAATGTCGCCGGGATCCACGTAGGCCACCGCCATGTTGGCCACGCCTTCCTTGGAGCCGATGAGCGACGCCACCTCGGTGGCGGCGTCCAGCGTCACGCCGAAGCGGCGATCGTACCAATCGGCCACGGCCTGGCGGAACTCCATCATCCCCGAGCTGCTGGGATAGCGGTGGTTGGCGGGCTCGGCGGCGGTCTCCGAAAGCCTCTGGATGATCCTTCCGGGCGTGGGGATGTCGGGGTCCCCGATGCCCAGGTCGATCAGGTCCACTCCCTTGGCCTGGGCGGCCCGCTTCTTCCGGTCGATCTCGGCGAACAGGTACGGCGGCAGCTCCTGGATGCGTTTTGCCTTGTTGAACATCTCTCGCGACTCGCTTTCTAGGTCGGATGGACGGGGACCGAGGGCGACTCCTTCGCGCGGCCCCCGCTCCGTGACGGTATCGATTCAGCGGGAGCTTACAACATTTCCCGCGCCCTAGTGAAACCCTCGTGTTCGCGCCGGTCGGACGAAACATGTATATTTCGGGACTTCACGTCCGCCTGTCAACGGAGAACTCCATCCATGCCGTTCCATATCGTGGTCGACGGCTACAACGTCATCGGCAGTGAACAGGGTCTGCGCGGCGACCTGGAGCAGAAACGCGCCGACCTCGTCAAGGAGGTGGTGCAGTACCAGGCGCGCACGGGCCACGCCCTGACCACGGTCTTCGACGGGTGGCGGGGCGGCCGCTCCGACGAGACGCGGGAGCAGGCGGGCGCGGTGACGGTGGTATTCTCCCGCCACGGCGAGAAGGCCGACGCGGTCATCGAGCGCCTGGCCCGCGAGATCGGCGCCACGTGCATCGTGGTGACCTCCGATCGGGACCTGCGCCGGAGCGTGGAAGGCAGCGGCGCCGTGGCCGTGTACGTCGGCGAGTTTCTCGCGAAGATGCGGAAACCCGCGGCCGAGCCCGATGAGGCGGACGACCTCGACGAATTCGAAGCTCCCCCACGCAGGTGGGACGGCCGGAAGACGGGTAACCCGCGACGGCTCTCCAAGGCGGAACGGGTGCGTCGAGAACGCCTCGCCAAGCTCTGACGCGGCCGCCCCACCCCACCTGGATTCCGGCTTTCGCCGGAATGACGATGCGGCGAGTCCGTGGCTTGATATGACATTGTGGAAGAGACGGATCGCGCATCAGCTCGCCCTGATGCCGCGCAGCCGCTCGCCGCGCCGGCGCAACAGCTCGAGCGTCGTCAGCAGCAGGATCGAGACACAGACAAGGAGCGTGGCCACCGCGAGGATGGTCGGGCGGATCTCCTCCCGGATGCCCGAGAACATCTTCCAGGGGATGGTGCGCTGTTCCACGGAACCGACGAACAACACCACGACCACCTCGTCGAAGGAAGTGATGAAGGCGAACAGGGCGCCGGAGACGACGCCGGGCAGGATCAGCGGCATGGTCACCTTGAAGAAGGTCTGGACGGGGTTGGCTCCGAGGGTGGCCGCGACCCGCGGCAAGGAATGATCGAAACCCGCCAGCGTGGCGGTCACGGTAATGACCACGAACGGGGTGCCCAACGCCGCGTGGGCAAGGATGACGCCCAGGTGCGTCGATGAGATTCCGATGAGCGCATAGAAAAAGTACATGCCCGTGGCCGAGATGATCAGCGGCACGATCATCGGCGATATCAGCAGCGCCATGAACGCCGTCTTGAACGGCATAGCGGACCGGCTCAGGCCCAGAGCCGCCAATGTTCCGAGGACCGTCGAGATCAGGGTTGCGAAGACGGCGATCACGAGGCTGTTCCACACCGCGTCCTGCCAGGAAGCCTCGGTGAAGAACTCGTAATACCACTTGGTGCTGTAGCCGGCGGGGTCCAGGGACAGCATTTCCGGGGTAAAGGTGAAGTACGGCAGCTCGTTGAAGCTCAGCGGGATGATCACGAAGATGGGGCCGATCAGGAATACGAAGATGGCGACGCAGATCGCGCGGTACGTGTAGCGCCATGCCTTCTCCATCGGGGTTGCGTATACCGGCAAGGACATTGGCGGATTCAACCCAGCTTCATGTTGTCGATGCCGACGATCCGGTCGTAGACCAGGTAGAGCGCCAGGACCAGGCCGAGCAGCAGGGCTCCCAGCGCGGCCGCCAGGCCCCAGTTCAGCGTTTCGCTGACGTGAAGGGCAATGAAGTTGGAGATGAAGGTGCCGGTACGGCCGCCGACCAGCGCCGGCGTGATGTAGTAGCCGATGGACAGGATGAACACCATGATGCAACCGGCCCCGACGCCCGGTACCGTATTGGGCATGTAGACCCTGACGAACGCGGTGAAGGGTGTTGCCCCAAGCGAGCGGGCGGCGCGCATCAAGGATGGCGGAATCGTCTTCATGACGGAGTAAAGCGGCAGGATCATGAACGGCAACAGTATGTGGACCATCGCCACGAACGTGCCGAACTTGTTGTGGATCATCTGCAGCCGGCCGTCGTCGGATATCAGCCCGACAAAGACCATCAGGTCGTTCAGCACGCCTTCGGTCTGCAGGAGCGCGATCCAGGCGGTGGTGCGCACCAGCAGGGACGTCCAGAACGGCAACAGGACAAGGATCATCAATAGATTGCCGAGGCGGAGCGGCAGCGTCGCAAGCAGATACGCGACGGGATAACCCAACAGCAGGCACAGCAGGGTGATCAGGGCGCTCATCCACAGGGTCCGGGAGAACAGGGTCAGGTAGATCCGGCGGGGCTCCGGCTGCCTGACGACCGCGCCGCGGTCACTCAGCCTCAGGTCGGCCGCGGCCAGGAAGTAGCCGGCCGTCAACGCTCCCGATTCCCGCTGGATCAGCCGCCAGGTGTCGATGTCGCCCCAGCGTTTGTCGATGGCGATCATCCGGTCCCGGTAGGGCGGTGCGGCGATGCGAGCCACTCGTCTGCCCGATTTCCTGAACAGGCTCGACATACCGGGCTTTTCATAGTTCAGTCGCCGACCGACGCGGCCCAGCGTTTTCGCCTTGAAGGCCGTCTGAATGTCGCGAACCAGCGCTTCGAAGACGGGTTCGCCGGGCAACCCCGTGTGGTCGGGATCCCAGTCCTGGATGGACACGGCGGTGCGTGGCAACACGGATGCGACGATCCGGTTGTCGACGCTGCGAAACAGCATGTGTCCGATGGGGAACAGGAAGAAGACCAGGACAAAGACCAGCAGGGGCAGCACCAGCAGTAACGCCCGGACCCGGCTGCGCACCAATGCCTTCCGAAGGCTGATCTTCAGCGGCACGCCGTCGGCCGTTCGCATCACCTCATCGGTTGTGCTGGACATGCGGATCGACGGGGCGTCATGCAACGTGGAAAAATTTGCCGGACGGGAAGCCTTGCGCTTCCCATCCGGTCAGGAAATGCCTACCTGGCGAGCCAGGCGTTGAACCGCTCGTTGAGCTCGGCGCGATGGTCCGACCACCAGACATAATCAAAGATAAGGATAGTCTTCGAATTCGCGGGGGCGCTGGGCATATGCGGTTTCATGTCGATGCCGAGTTCCGCGTGCTTACCCACCATGGGAGCGGAAGAGTACCGGGCGGGCCCGTAGGGAATGTACTTCGCCTGGTCGGCCAACCTCTGCGTGTCCGTGGCGAAGCGCAGGTACTTCTTCACCGCGGCGAGATTCTTGCCGCCCTTCGGCACCACCCAACCGTCCAGGTCGAAGGCCTGGTAGTCCCACAACATCGCAATCGGCTGCTTCTTCTCGGCGATGGCGGAGAACAGCCGGCCGTTGTACGCCGAGGCAATCACGACCTCCTTGTCCGCCAGCAACTGCGGCGGCTGAGCACCATCGGTCCACCAGATGACCTGGTCCTTGATGGTATCGAGCTTGGCAAACGCACGGGTGATACCCTCCTCGGTTCCCAGCACCTTGTAAACGTCCTTGACGGGAACGCCGTCGGCGATAAGGGCCCACTCCATGTTCGCGATGGGGGCCTTCTCCAGCGACCGCTTGCCGGGGAACGTCTTCAGGTCGAACACGTCGGCGATGGTGGAGGGCTGTTTACCCTTGAAAACGTCGGTGCGGTACCCGAAGGTCGTGGAATAGACGATCTGCGGAATGAAGCAGTCGGTTCCCCCGATGGTCAGGGTCCCGGCGAAAAAGTCCTTGGATGCCGGCGTGCCGTCGGGAGCGGGAGCCAGCCAGGTGTCGGCATCTATTTGCTCGACCAGCCCTTCGTCACAGGCAACGATGGCCGAGGCCGCGGTCATGTCGACGAGGTCCAGGGTCAGTTTTCCGGATTCGACCTCGGCCCTCAGTTTCGCCAATCCCTTCGACCCCAGATCGTGATTGACGATCTTCACACCGGGGTTCGCCGCCATGTAGGGGTCGTGGTAGGCCTTCTGCTGACTGTGCGTGTACGCGCCGCCCCAGGATGAGACGTTCAGAGTTTGCGCCTGGACGCTCCCGGCCGCCAGCACAACGCCCGCCGCTATAGCCACGGCACTCAGTATTCGTCTCATCGCAAATCTCCTTTCGCTATTGCAGTCGATCGGACATCCCGATCTCTACATTACGCGACACCTGCACGGTTGCCGCATTCCTCCACAACACATATCCCCAACTCCGGGTCCTTAGGGAGCAGACTCGTTCCCGGGCGGATCGAGCGCCCTGCAATCCTCCGCGGCCCAGCCGAGCCGGACCCGCGTACCCTCGGAAAGAGAAGCATGGCGCGGAGCGTTCGGCACCTTGACTACGAACTCATCATATCCCGCGACCGTCAGCCGCGCGCGGATGTGGTCCCCGAGATAAATCAACTCCTCCACACGACCGTTGACGACGTTGTCTTCCCCATTCGGTTCGATGGCGACCCGCTCGGGGCGTAGCGACAGACAGGTTTGCGCGCCCTTGCCGACCACGTTGACTTTCAGGGCGCGCACGGTGGCGCCGTCCTGGAGCACCACCTCGCAATAGTGTCCGTCGACGGATACCACCGTACCCCGCAAACGATTGTTCTCGCCGATGAACTGCGCAACGAAGGCATTCTCGGGCCTCTCGTAGAGCACGCTGGGGGTCGCAAGCTGCTGGATGACGCCGTCGTTGAAGACCGCGATGCGGGTGGACATGGTCAGCGCTTCGGATTGATCGTGGGTCACGTAGATCACCGTAACGCCAAGGTTCTCGTGAATGCGCTTGATCTCGTACTGCATTTCCTCGCGCAGGTTCTTGTCCAGGGCGCCGAGGGGCTCGTCCATCAGCACCAGGGCCGGCTCGAAAACGAGCGCCCGCGCCACCGCCACCCGCTGCTGCTGGCCGCCGGAAAGCTGAGCGGGCCGCCGGTTCTCGAAGCCGGACAGCCGCACCATGTCGAGGATCCGCTCCACCCGGGTCCGGATGTCCGCCCTGGGAAGCTTCCGGACCTGCAGGGGGAACGCCAGGTTCTCGGCCACGGTCATGTGCGGGAACAGCGCGTAGTTCTGGAACACCATGCCGATGCTGCGCCGGTGCGGCGCGACATGGTTGATGGGCCGGTCGTTGAGAAAGATCTCGCCGTGGGTCGCCGGCTCGAATCCGGCCAGCATCATCAGGCAGGTGGTCTTGCCCGAGCCGGACGGCCCCAGCATGGTCAGGAACTCTCCGGCTTCTATGTCCAGATTGAGATCCTTGATGACCAGCGTCTCGCCATCGTAGCTCTTCTGAACGCGGTCGAACCTGACAATCCTGGGCTTGGTCTCAACCATTCGGCCATCCGGCCCCGGAGGCACGACGAGAGGAAAGCGCGGCCGCACCGCGACCGGGAACCTCCCGATCGGCTGCAAACTGTTGCAGGATTAAGCACTCTATCACAACTCTTGGAAAGAAACCGAGCGTTCAGGCCGGGAAACCGCTCGGGCACTCGTGGGCGGCCAAGCGGCCGGTCCGTTCGGACCGGGCACGCGTTTCAACCGCGCACGATATTGTGCTCCGGCCCGTACGGAAACACGGTGATGTCCTCGGAGCCGTTCTCCGTCACCACCAGGATGTCGTGCTCCCGGTAGCCGCCGGCGCCGGGCCGGCCTTCGGGAATCATGATCATCGGCTCCATGGAGACCACCATGTTGGGCTCCAGCACGGTCGTCACGTCCTCGCGGAGCTCGAGGCCCGCCTCGCGGCCGTAGTAGTGGCACAGCACCCCGAAGCTGTGGCCATAGCCGAAGGTGCGGTTTTCGAGCAGGCCGTAGCGCTCGTAGATCGTGTTGAGCTCGGCGGCGATGTCGCAACAGCGCATCCCCGGTTTGATGAGGGCCATTCCGGCCTCGTGCACCTCGATATTGATCTTCCACAGCCGCAGGTGCTCGTCCGAGCACTCCTCGGCGAACAGCGTGCGCTCGAGCGCCGTGTAGTAGCCGGCCGGCATCGGGAAGCAGTTCAGGCTCAGGATGTCGCCACGCTCGATCCTGCGCGACGTGACCGGGTTGTGGGCACCGACCGTGTTGATGCCCGACTGGAACCACGTCCACGTATCCATCAACTCCACGTGGGGCTGGCTCCGGCCGATCTCGCGCACCATGGCCCGGGTCGCGTGCAGGGCCACCTCGTACTCCGGCACTCCGACCCCGATGGCCTCCACGCAGGCCGCGCCGCCGATGTCGGCGATGCGCGCGCTCTCGCGGATCCAGGCGATCTCCTCGTCGGACTTGACCATGCGCATGCGCATGGCGGGTTTGCTGACGTCCACGAAATCCGCGGTTGGCAACGCTCCCTGAAGCTTACGCAGGTTCTCCAGGTTGACGTGGTCGAACTCGATGCCGACCCTGCAGCCGTCCTGGATCAGCCGCTTCACGGCGACGAAGTAGTTGTCCCGGTGCCAGTCGGTGTAGACGATGTTGTCGCCGAAAGTGCGCCGCCAGGGCTGACCCGCGTCGATGTTCGCCGAGATCGTGGTCTGGCCCTCGTGCGTCACCACCAGGCCGTAAGGGCGCCCGAAGGAGCAGTACAGGAAGTCGCTGAGGTAGTTGATGTTGTGTTGCGAGGTGAAGAGGCAGACGTCGATCCGCTTCTCCGCCATGTGTGCGCGCAGCGCCGCGAGCCGGCGGTTCATCTCTCCGGCGGAGAAGGTGGGCTTGACTCTCTCGCCGTTGGGAATGGTCTTGAGCTGTTCCATTGCCGGGCACTGCCCGCGTGCGATCAGTTTTCCGAGAACGTCAGGCCGTCGCGCTCGTTGTCGAGCTCCCGGTCCATGAAGTCCACGACCAAGGGGAAGGCCAGCCTGGCGGTGTGAGGATGGTAACCCTCGGTGCCGGGGTCCACGAAGCCGTGGCCGCCGAAGGGGAAGAAGTGCCACTCCAGCGGCTGCCCGTTGGCGAGGAAGCTCTCCCACACCTTCCGCTGAATGGGCACCGTGGATATGCGGTCGTCGACCCCGTACAGGATGATGGACGGGCACTGGATCTTGCGGGCGGCGTCGTAGGGGTGGACCGGGCGGAACTCGGTGGTGGGTTCCTCCCGCACCGTCGGGTAGTAGCCGACGAAAGCCCGTACTTCCGGCGTGGCCGCGACGAAGTGGATGGCGATGCGCCCGCCCATGCAGTAGCCGGACACGGCCACGCGGCCGGCGTCCACGTCGCTGCGCGCGGTGAGATAGTCCCAGCCCTGCCGTATCACCCGCACGAAATCCGCGTCCCTTGTGCGCGCCTGGATCTGCCGGCCGGTGTGGATGTGGGTCACATCCGGATAGCCGAGCAGCGAGTACAGCTCGGGCACCACCACGGTGTAGCCGAGATGGGCGAACTTCAACGCCTCGATCTTGAGGTAATCGGTGACCCCGGTGTTCTGGTGGGTCATGAGCAGGGCCGGACCCGGCTCGGCGCGTTCGGGTGCCGCAAGATAGCCGTAGATGCCGTCCCTCTCGGGGGTGAGGACGCGTTCGTGTACTTTCATGACGTGAAGGCCAATCCTAGCCGCTCCAAAGCCACGAATCAACTCAGAACGCCTGACGCCAACCTGCGAGGAACGTGAGGCTCGGATCGGCGGACCCGCTGTGGCCGGGGTTCTGACCCCAGATGGGAGCCGCTGGCGAACCCGGGGGTCAGGCGCTGAAGCGGCGCGGGTGCTGGATGTCGCCCGTCACGGTGTGGGGTTTTCGGATTTGTGGTCCCGGACGACGAGCAGGTGCGACGTCGAGGAGACCGCCTATTGGACGCGCTTTCCCGCGAATGCGCCTGCGATGCCGTTGCGGTGGAACAGCCCGCCCACTTCCTCGTGCGCAGGGCCGTAGAGGCGGCCGTAGAGGCTTCCCTGTGTCGCAACGCCGAAGCTCTCGTCCCGGAAATACCCGGCTCCGTCGTTGAACAGAACGCTATAGGTCCCGAACTCTCGGCCCTGAAGAGGCAGCCCTCGCCAGACCATGTCGCCGATTCGGGCGCCGGTGTCCTCGTTCACGATGTTGGTGAACGCGACCTCGACCAAGACCTCGGCGCCGACAGCGAGGCCCGAAACGGTGATGGCGGAATCGCCATGCACGAAGGCGCCGGATCCGCTGGACGGGGAGGACTCCACGCCGGACATGACGCCGGACCAGGTTGCGGTGTCGCCCGGCGAGGCCAGCGGGCTGGAGTGGCTCGCGTTTCCGAACCAAGTGGTGTGGTAGTAGCTGAGGCCCGTGTCGCCGTTCATCGCGAACGTCTCCACGAGAAAGAACCCATGGTCCATCCAAGCACCAAAGGACCGATGGAAGGTTGAACGCTGCCCTTCGACCACGGGCCGCGCCTTGCTTGCCAGCGCAATCCCCCGGCGGGGTTCGAGGGGCTCGAAGCCCGAGAGATCCGGCTGGTGATCGTCGCTCGGGTGGCCGGTATCCCTGCGGTCGACGTGAATCGCGTCCACCACCGGACATCCCAGGGCCGCGCAGGTCGCGACTCCTCCCCCGAAGCTGACCGCGACGGGCCAGGTCGAATCCAACAACCGGCGCTGCAGCAGTTGCTCGACCGAATCCGGTACCGGCGGGCGGGGTACGATAGCGGGAATGCCGCCGCCAGGGTCGTAGCCGACACTGGCGTCGGCGCTGACAACCACGACGCATGCGGGAGTATCGGCCGGACAGTGGATGGTTACGTTGCCACGCTCCTCGGACACGCCGGACTCAACAACGATACGGCTCCCCGGATCAAGCCCGTGGTCCGCGGTCACGTCGGCAAGAGCCCTGACAACTTCGGGCCGTGCCGGTTGCCCGCCACTGCCCGCACAACCGGACATCATCCCCACCAAGGACACGGCTGTCGCCACCAGAGAGACGCGGCGAGACACCCGGATGCTCACCGGAAACGATCTTCTGGAGTCATTATTCATGCGTTGACCTTATCACCGGTGGCGGACGATCGAAAATTCCCCACCTGTGGCGAAATGTCCCGCATTGCGGCGTGGCCAAGTCTGGAGGCGGGTCCGCCGTAACGGCGGCGCTCCCGGGGTGGACCTCCTTACGCTCTTCGCAAGCCAACGCAACACTCGTGCTCTTCGTGCAATTGCCCTATCAAAAAAATAGATCTATTTTAGGAACGCAACTCCAATGTTACTCAGGGAGGCAATAGGGACATGAGAAAACGAGATACCGGAATCAGATCGAGCGCAGGCCGCACCTTCATGTTGCTCTGCATGTCTGCCGTGTTTTCCATTGGGATTTATGGTTGTGGCGGAGGTTCAGGGACGCCAGCTCCGCCGGATACGAGTGCGGCCGATTTGGCCGCCGCGAAGACGGCCGCGATGGAAGCTGCGACGGCGGCCGGCACGGCAGCTGACGTTGCGGAAAGAGCGGTCATGGACCAGGAGGCGAACAAGGCTGCCGATGCGGCCTCCTATGCGGCCGCGAAGGCGGCGGCCTCGCGTGCCAGGACAGCTTCCGGTGCGGCGGCGGCGGCGAACACGGCGGCCCAGGCAGCGACGGCGGTGGCGGCGGCCGAGGAGCAGCGGGACATCGCGCGGATGAAGAAGATAGAAGCTGAGGCAGAGCGGGATGAGGCCGTGAAGTATGCGGGCATGGTGGCGGAGGCACAGAGATTGCTGGATGAGGCCGGTGCGGAAGCGAGAGCCTTGGCCGAAGCCAAGGACGCGGCCATGATGGCGGCTGTAGCGGCGCGGACGGCGGCCACTGACGCGCGTGCGGCGGCGGACAAGGTCGCCGAACTCCTGGGCGCCAGTTCCGTTACGGCAATGGATGCCGCTTCCGCGGCCGATGCCGCGGAAACGGCGGCGAGTGCGGCCGAGGAGGCGTCCAGGAGGGCGCAGGACGATCTGACGTCCGCCGACGCCATGGCCGAGCAGCGGATCGCGGAGGACAAGAGGACGGAAGCGGAAATGAAGCTCGCGGACGCGCGGGATTTGCAGCGCCAGGCGCAGGCCGCGCACGATGCGGCTGCCAGGCAGCAGGAGGAAAGGGACATCGCCGCGGCACGGGACGCCGCGGAGCAGTACAAGAACGAGGCGCAAGGCCACTACGAGTCGGCGAGGGACAAGGCCGCCATGGCGAGGGAGCGGGCGACCGCGGCGCGAGCGGCGGCGAACAAGGCCATGCGCGCCCGCACCGACTACGCGAACGCCGATAAGTACGCGGACATGGCGGAGACGGCCGCGGGCGAGGCGGAAGCCGCGCGCGATGCGGCGAAGACGGCCGCTGAAGCCGCCGCTGCCGCCTACATGGCCGCGATGGCGGCAATGACCTCCGACGAGGCGGAGGCCGAGCGCGACAAGGCGATGGCCGCCAACGAGACCGCCACTGCGAACCACACCGGCGAGATTGGCGCGGGGCCTAAGTACATGGCGGCCAAGGCCGCGGCGGCGAAGGCCGAAACGTACGCCGGCACGCACGTCCTCGGGTTGTTCGCGGCGGCCAACGCCCAAGACGTGACGGTGGACGAGGCGAAGGCGGCCGAGGTCGAGTCCATCGGTGCGGCCATGGCGATCGCTGCCGCCGCGACCGACGGGAACCAGATCGGCGGCAACGACTTTACCGCCGCGTGGCCCGCGGACACGGCGGACGACCCGGACCAGGATGGGGACCAGTCGACGCAGGGAAGGCTGCAGATCACCGCCACGATCGGAGGCGGCGCGATCGTGTCTGACACGATGGGCACGGACGCCAACGGCGACGGGGACTTCGACGACACCGGCGACACGGCGCCCAACGCCAAGAAGATCGCCGGCATCGGGGACTTCGTGCACGGGTTCGACATCTCGAGCGGAGAAACGCGAGTGCTGGCCTTTACCGACCGGATGCAGGCCACGGCCGCGGTGCCCGGCGTGACCGGTATCACCCTGGACAACGTCGTGGCCGAAGCGACCAAGATCGACAAGCTGGGCACGAAGTCGGGCAACACGTACACCGGCGTGGAGTACGATGATGACGGCAACCCCGACACGCCCGCGGTCATGGGAACCCTCACGTGTCCGTCAGGTCTCCAGTGCTCGCTTACGGTGAGCGGGGACACCGTAACGGCCATTCAGGACTACCGGTTCAGCGGGAGCAGGGCGGCCGTGGAGGCCAAGGAAGCCGATCCCAACGACGACTACCTGCTGTTGGGCATCTGGCTGGACGAGGCGGCCGGCGGCGCGGACACCTTCGGGACGTTCGCGGTCGGCGGCCCGGGCCATGCGTTCACAAGAAATGTGGATGCTCTCGAGGGCACGGCGACGTACGAGGGGAAGGCGGTCGGCGCCCATCACAAGACGGGCGTGGGCGTCAACTGGTTCGATGCCGATGCCATGCTGACGGCGAAGTTCGGCGACGGGACCGCTACGGGGACCATCGAGGGGACGATTGGCAACATCAGGGTGAACGGGGGCGAGGCCATGGCCGATCCCATCCACTTGGTGGAGACCACGATTGCGACCGGCGCGAACACCTTCGACGGCAATGCGGTGATGGGCATGCAGTCGGGGGTGGGTCAGGCGACACACGATTTCAACGGCACCTGGAGCGGCGGCTTCTTCGGCGACAGCGAGGAGGCCACCGACCACCCGATGTCCGTGGCCGGCACGTTTGGCGTGACCCGCGAGACGGGAACCGGTGACGACACGGTGATCGAGAGCTACGTGGGGGCGTTCGGCGCGAACAAGCGGTAGGGAACAGCCAAATCCGGAACCGCGCCGAGTCGCTCCCGCAGGGAGCGTCGCCCGCGTCAGTGCGAGATCGAGTACAAGCGACTCACGACTCCTGTCCCGCCACACCACCCGGCGTCGCCCCGGCCGGTATCGACAGCGCCGAGCTCCGTGTAGCGGCCCCTGCTGAAACGCGGCAGGAGGCAACGATGGGGACGCGAAGAAACCACCTCACACTTCTCACGGTGTTCGTGTCATTCGCGGTGACGTTGTCCGGTTGCGGCGGTAGCGGTCGGGGCAGGGGGGCCACGCCCGATCCACCGCCGACGGAAACAGGCGCCGCCATGGCGCTGGTCGGTGTGCTGCAGGACTCCAACTCCCCCGCGATAGCCCGATATGGCGCCAGGCTTCCTGCTCCTGGCGCGGTAACGTGCAAGGCGTTGACGATCCGATGCGAGGGAGGGCTAGGGCCGATTCACTACAGATCGATAGGCAAGCGTGATTTCTCCGACTTCGACTACCGTGAACGCCGTCGCGGAGTGTCGTTGGGGGAGAGGACAGGGGTCTCAGGCGGAGACGGGATGACCGACCACCGCGCCTGGGCTGGTTGGATCAACCACAGTCTGTTCGTGATCGAGACGCCGCCGCCTAGCGAAGGTCGACCTGGCCGTTTGTACCACGCTTTTTCGATGGGCAACACGACAGGCTCGAACCCCCATGTCCTGGTCGACAGCACTGCAACGTGGTCCGGGGTCATGTTCGGTTTGCAGATTTCCGACCCGGATGCGTTCGTCCATGGCGATGCCCTCGTAAGGGTTTCCAATACGGATGGAGATCTCGTCGTCGACGTCGAGTTCACGAATATTAAGGATGAAGACACGGGTGCAGGACTCGACGATGTGTCCTGGAGTGGGCTGGAATTGAGAGACGGCTCTTTCGGAGTCGTTCCTGTCGCGGAGGATGCGTGGCATGTCAGCCGACATCCTGCGAGTGAGGGAATTTCCGGCCGGTTCTACGGCTCAAACCACGAAGAGGTGGGCGGGCTTTTCGGTTTCACGAAGTCGGTGGCGGCAGGCGGCCGGTTCGGCGGATACGGGTACGGTGTTTCGGGCGTATTCGGGACCAAGCGTGACCAGATCAAGCGTCCAGGACGATGACCTTTGGCGGCACAAGATGAGGAAAAGGGAGGGATGCCACCCCGCTTCAGAACTGCCTTACCACCCGCAGCTCCCCGCCCGTGCGCTTGTAGTCGTACAACTGTGCATTGGTATTGCGCACTTCGTGAATCAACGACACTTCCGGGCTGAAGCCGAAGAAGGTGAGGGCGCGGTTGTGCACCGAGGCCCGCAGGCTGTAGGTCCTGTCCTTGCGGTCCTCGTCGGCCAGCGTGTGGGGAGGCCAGGGGGCCTCGTAGTTCGTCCACCGGACGCCGGCGCCAGCGCCCACGGTGAACCCCTTGGGCAGGGCTACGGACACGCCGCTCTCCAACCACGCGCTCTTGCTACGGTACCTGAGGCGGCCGGGCCGGTCGCGCCCGTATCCGGCGCTGCCGGCGAGCCGCACCGTGGGCGTCAGCACCCAACCGGCCCCGAGAGAGAAATTACGGACCGGCCCGTCGAGAAACGGCCGCGCGCGGTACCGGCGGTCATGCCATGACGCCCTGCCGTTGACCGTGAGACGCTGGGTGAGCCGGTGGCCGGCCGTGACGCGGACGCCGAGGTCGAAATAGGTGGGATCGTTGGCACTCCACTGGTGACGCCAGTCGCCCAGTATGCTGAACTGCGTGGTCCGGCTCACGAACACCCGCGGGCCCGCGTGGAGCGCCACCAGCATGCGGTCGAACTGTCCGCCCGAGTACTCCCTCCGCGACGCGTTCATTCCCATACGAAGACGGACCCGTTCCCCCAATGGATGCTGGTATTCGCCCCCGCCCCAGACCGACAGCCCGATTCCCGACGTCGTCAACTGCTCGGCGTCCCGGCGGAACGGCAACCCGAGGATGTAGATGATCCTCTCGTTGGAGGTGCCGCCGATGTTGGTGTCCGGCGCCGCCGCGAAGCCCAGGTACATGCTCCAGCGCCGGCGCGCGCGGATCAGTGAAAGGAACCGCCGCACGTTGGCCACCACCGGATCGGGAGGGTTTCCCGCCAGCACGCGCTCGAAGTGCTCCTGCGAGAGCCCGTCCTCGCCCTTGTAGAAGAAGGCCCGGGCCAGCTCCAGGCGCACGCGCACCAGACCGGGTTGATCGATGAGCAGGGTGCGGAAGGACGCGACGGCCTCGTCCAGCAGCGCTTCGCGGGCGGCTGCCGGCACGTTCCTCTGCCGCGAATATTGCAGCGCCGTCAGTCCTTTCAGAAACACGAGATCCTTGCGCCCGGGCCGCGCCTCGGTGAGCGCACGCAGTATGGGCAGCGCCTCTCCGAACTTCTGCGCCTTCAACAGTTGCCGGGCTTCCTTCACGCGGGAATCGAAGGAAGGAACGACTTCCTGCGCTACACCGCAAGGAACCCCGATGAACAACAACAAGAGCAGCAGTATCGATACACGAAAAATGGGTTGGTCCAGCATCCGGATAGGTTCTTCCTCACTCAAGATGGATTACGGATGGGTTTATGGTAGCACAAAGAAAAGGGCAACCCGACATGGGTTGCCCTGGGCGATCAGCGCGCCGAACGGCCAGAAGACGGTAGTCGCCACCTTCCGCCACGATACATCCCGCGACCTCGACCCGCAACTCCACACACATTGCGTCATCGCCAACATGGTGCAGGGGGCGGACAACCGCTGGCGCACCATGGTCAACGACGGCCTCTACCGCCAGCAGAAGGCGATCAGCGCGATCTACCGTGCGGAACTGGCCGAGGGCGTGGCGCGTCTCGGCTACGAGGTGGAGCGCACGCACGCCGATGGGCGTTTCGAGATTGCGGGGATCCCTCGCGAGGTGATCGAGGCGTTCTCCACCCGCCGTGCGGAGATCGAGGCGGCGATGAAGGAGCGGGGCTTCGACGACCCCGCCGACAACAAGCGCCTGGCGGACCGTGCGGCGCTCGTGACGCGGGCGGCCAAGCGCGACGTGGACAAGGGAGCGTTGCGCCAAGTCTGGGAGCGCTAGGCGCAATCGCTCGGGTTCTCCCCCGAGCCAGTCATGGACCGGGCCGCGAAGCGCGAACCGGAGACGTCGACCTGGGGGCCGGCAAGCCGGGAGGCATTGCTCGCCGGCGAGGAATACTTCGTGACCGACGCGGTGGACTGGGCGGTGGAACACCCGTCGGAACGCCAGGCGGTGTTCTCTCATGCGGACCTTCTGGCGACGACGCTCGCGCGCGTGCTCCCGGGCTTCGCGGAATCGGCGCCGATCGCATCCGCGGCGGAGAAGGCCCAGAACAAGAGGACTGCGAAAGTCACAGCCGCGATGAACTGGATGAGGCAGCGGTTCAAGCGGCGTGCAACTGAGGAAAGAAAAAGGGCGGCGACCGAAGTCGCCGCCCTCAACTGCGCGGGAAGGATGACTAGACTCTACTGCTTGTTCGCGCCGAACGCGCCGACCATTTTGCCGTCGAAACCACCCGCACCACCGTATTCTGAGTAGAACGTGCCGGTCGCGATGGCCGGAACGCCGTCGTCACCCTGTTCACGGAGAGTCCCGGACCACTCGCCGCCGGCTTCACCTGCCGTCCCGCCGATCGTCCAGGTCGTCTCCTGGTTGCCGGTGTCCGTGCTATCGTCGGGATCGCCAGCAATGGCCCCGGCGTCGGCGATGAGGGACTCACCCAACGCGACCGACCAGTCACGCTCCTCGCCGTCGGCACCCATGAAGTTGTCAATGGTGCCCTCGATCTTGTGTTCTGCACCGAACTCGGCGTTGAGCTCGACATCCGCTGTGAAGTGGCCGGCATCGTTCGTTCCACCGGTCGAGCTACGGAGAGCGTACTTGCCGACGGCGCCGCCCGTGTACGTGGCGGTTCCCCGCAAGAGATCCATGCCGACCGTGCCGGCGTCCGTGCCCCTGTAGTCATGGAACGCGCTCGCGGCGCTGATGTCGCCGTCCTCGTCCTTGTGGAGCCACCAGCCGTAGGAGGCATAGATGGCGTCCGGCACACTCGTGTCCATGATCTTGGCCTTAGGATCGGTCGGCTTGAACGACCACGTTCCGCCGCCGAGGGTGAATCCCATGTCGGCTACGGTAGCCGAGCAATTGGTGTTGGCATCCGCAGGCGTGCAATAGTACGTGCCGGACACACCTTGGTAGCTGCCCGAAACCATCACCCTGACCATATTGGTGCCCAACTCGAACTCCTTTGCACCAGCAGACTGGTCGAAACTCGGGCTGGCAACTCGACTCGTCTCATGGCCGGTGAGGGCAGTCACATTCCCTGTTTCACCGTCCGTGAGCGTGTACGCCACGTCGAACACCGCCCCCTCCGTCACTGTCGGTTCGCCGACATGCGAGTAGACGACCGCTTCGTACGTGCCGGCATCACCATCGGGCTCGGCCGTGAACATCATGCCCGTCCAGCCATGGCGGTCGTCCACCATCGCTTCGTCGTCTTCCGACAGGTTGACGGCGGCGTTCGTACCGATCGTCACCCCTATTAGGCTATTGTCCGTGCTGTCGTATACGGCTGCCGCAGTAGCGCTAGGAACATTGATGCCGGCATGCAGCATCGTCGCGGTTACCGCCATGGCCGCGGCCGCGGCCTTGTCGGCTTCGCTCTCCGCGTTATCGAAGACGTTTTGCGCCATCTGGATCGGCGCCGCCGCGTTGTTCGCCTCTCTCTGATACGGAGCCTTTTCGTCGTCGGTCAGGTCCGCGCCGTCCGCAATCGCGGTGTTCAGAGCGGTGAGGGCGTTGTTGGCGGCGTCAAGAAGTGCCTGCGTGGGAGTCGCACCGGAGAGCGCCGCGAGGGCATCCTGCAAATCGCCGGAAGCATCCGACAGCGCTGTCATCTGGTTCGTCCGGCGCGTATCGGTGTCGATCCCGCCCTGCGCCATGTCCACGGCGGCCACAGCGTCGTCCAGCATCGTCTGGTACATCGACGTGTCGTCGACGTCGGCCGCATCGGCGATCGCCTGCCGAAGCCCCGCGATAGCGGTCCGGGCGGCATCAACCAAAGCCTGGGTCGACAGGTCGGATGTATCGATCATGCCAGCGGCGTCCATCAGCGCCATTGTCTGGCTGGCCTCGCGGGCCATCATCGCCAGCGCTTCCGCGCGGGCCTCGACCGCAGCCTGCAACATCTCGCCCTGTGCGGCGGAAACCTGGTCTTTCACCGCGTCGTAGGCCATCTGAGCAGCTTCCGGCGTGTCGGCGGCGGCGATGGCCGCCATTGCCTGATCGTACGCCGCCTGAGCAGCCGCGACGGCAGCGGCTTCCGCGTCCTTCCTTGCCTGTTCAGCAGCCGCGGCGGCAGCCGCCTCTGCGTCCTTCCTTGCCTGTTCCTCCGCGGCCAACCTCGCCTGCTCCGCAGCCTCGGCCGCGGCGCGGGCTTCGTCGCGCTCCCGCTTGATGCCGCTGTCGCTGCCGGCGCAAGCAACCACAAAGAGCAACATGAGGACAGCGATAACCGCCCGCACTCCGGTACTGCCGGTCAAATTCCTCAACATCTTGGCCTCCTTATACTTACGCTGTTTCGTGCTTCCAACTGCATGACGATTCATTCGCTGAACTCCCTCGGTACCTACTGTAAACCACGAGGCTGGTGGTAGTCCAGCCTCGTGACTTGCTCTTGCATTCCCCGTCTCTTACGGAGAAGTTGCGCGTTTGTCAAGTGATTCCTGCGAGAAATCCTCAATATCCGATCCTCATACCCTGCCACATCTTCTTCGTTGAAACAAGCGGCAACCGTCCCGTTTCCGCCGAACCCAACCGAAACGTCCCTCGCAACTCAGGCTACCCGCGAAAAGAAGAGGGCCTCACTCTCTTGATATCGTATCGATGAACACCCGCCACACCGTTGCCGAGCCATAACGAAGGACTATATACTCTGACATGACGCACAAAGTCAACCACCTTTTTAACTCGGCGACGCGCTGCGGCGGCGGCGCGAAGCTGCTCCATGGTCCAGTCGGCGGCGTAGCCCTCGGTTACGTCTTGGGGCCTCGCATGGTTGACCAGACGCTTGGTCAGGCTCACCGGCAGCGTCAGGTCGCGGTTGGCCACGGTGATGAAGCAGTTGCGCAACGCGTGGAACCAGAACCTCGCCCCGCCCGCCTCGCTGATCCGCGCATTCAGGTAATGCATTCTAAAGACCAAAGCGTAAAGCGTCGCGGGCGACAGGGTTGCGCACCACGGTCTCGATGCCCCGGTGCCAGCGCGGCAACACTTCGGCCGGGGGCTGGAACTGCCCCACTAGCCTCGTCCAATAATGGATTGCAGGATTGACGGATCCGGACTGCGCGACCTGGTGCGAGGAGGGAGTGGTGCTGATAGACTGAGGCCGTCAGCGGTTCGCCGACCGGAAAAGAAAGCGTCGGCGCCGCCGGGATCACCTTGTGATGACCAAGGACGAGTGGACCCTGATCGAAGCTATCGGCAGCCATGTCCCCGGGCCGCGGCACATGACCAGCGTGGACGCCGACCCGGAAACCATCGGGCTCGTGGAGAGCCTCATCGAGCAAGGCCTGGTGGAGTCCACCGGCCGCGTCCAGCGGCTCCCCGAGCCCGTCGTTCGCGTTTGCCTGACAGGAAGAGGGTGGGTCCGCTACCGGGAGCGACCTGGTTGATGGGATCCGCGGCGTTTCCTGATCACCGCCACCAGCGTGTCGCTAGTGTCAACCACTTGACATCTCCGAGCTCTACTCGTTATCGGTTGGCGGCATGAGACTCTCGGCGCTGATGACCCTTCTTTTGCTGTCGCTGACGGCGGGCTGTTCGGTCGGGGAGCCCGATCCGCCTCCGCCGCCACCGATTCCAATCCCGACGCTCGAGCCCACCGCCCAGCCGTTTCGTACGCGGACGACCTTCGTCGACAACGTCCTGAGCGTCGACGTGCGCTACCACGACGACCGTACCCGCACACTCGATAGCGTCCGACACCTGGACGGGACGTGGGGGCGCTTCCTCCCCCAACCACTGCAACCCAACCATTCCAGCCGCGAATGGGTGCTCGCGGAAAACTACCACGACGGCAAGATTCTGGCGTACGCCGTCGTCTCGTGGAACGACGCCGACCCCGCCGACTACCTCGCGGCGGGATGGTGGCTCGTCTATCCACCCGGCGCATCCGCTGGGGATGTCGAAGAGGCCACACGCGGGGTCTTTATCGATGGCCCCGAACTCGATCCGGCTGCACCGCCTGACCTCCCCGTGACAGGCACGGCCACCTACGTCGGCGGCGCCGGCGGCCTGTACACGTACGAGTACGGCCGCGACTGGGGCGAGTTGGCCGATACCTCCGACTACACTGAATTCGTGGGAAGCATGTCGTTGACCGCCGACTTCGACCAGAGCCGCCTCACCGGTTGCCTCGGGTGTCTCGATCCCATCGAGGTCGACCCCGGCCGCCACCTCTATCCGATCGTGACCTGGCGGAATCCCGACCCCGCCGCGTCGCCGGCCGGCTACGACCTGCACTTTGCCGCGTCCTTCGATGCAACCGGCGCTTTCGAGGACACCGCGGTTACCGTAAACCACCCCGCGCGCACCATCACGCGCTCCGCCGGGACGTGGCGCGGCCAGTTCTCGAACGTGCCGGATGTCGACGGGCACCCGCGCCGCGTGGTCGGCTCCACCGATGTCCACTTCGCCGAAGCCGACGGTTCGGTCGGCCGCTTTACGGGCATCTTCGACGCGTTCACGCCCGCAACGCTCCCGCCCGAGGACACGCCCGACGACGGCAACGCGGAGAATTAGGACTGGCTTCACCTGTCCCGGATCTCCGTCTCCTTGGGATGTCCTCGGGGAACGGCGGACACGGTGAACACCGTAATTCCATCATCCTTGACCAGTTGGCAGGCATCCTCCAGCAGGTCGTTCAATACATCGCGGTCCTCGCTGTCGCTCGTGAGACCCGTGAGCCTCCGATCTGACAGATAGCCCTCCGCGGCCGTGCCTGTACCGGCGCGGTTGTCTTGAAGAAAAGAGAACATGTCGCGGTGTAGCCTTGCAGGGTTTCCCTTCATTTCCTTCTAGCCGATTGACCGCGACAGGTCAGTGAAATATATGTGAAGATTTGGAGCTAATGGTGCGGTTTTAGTGAAATCTTGCGAAATCCCCTACGCAGCCCATTGACATGTGAGATTGAACCGGTTGCTCTGTGTCCCAAGAAGGTAACGCCATTGAAAAATCCCGACGAACTGAGGCGAGAGAACGAGATGCTCCGCGAGCGCATCTCGACGCTCAGTGCGGCGATCCTGCGCATCAGCGCCAGCCTTGACCTCGATACCGTGCTGCAAGACGTGCTGGAGAGCGCGCGCACGCTTACCGGCGCCCGCTACGGCGTCATCGCCACCGTCGACGGCTCCGGCCAACCGCAGGACTTCTTCACCTCCGGCCTCACGGCGGAGAAGCACGGGGCGCTGGTGGAGTGGCCCGACGGGCTACGGCTCTTCGAACACTTCCGTAGTCTTCCCGGAGCGCTGAGAATCGAAGATTTCTCCGCTTACCTCCGCTCGCTGGGCTATGCCGAGTTCAAGTGGTGCCGCAATCTCCACGCAACCCCCATGCATCGACGGGGAGAGCACATCGGCAGCTTCTTTCTTGCTAACAAGGAAGGCGGACAGGAATTCACCGACGCGGACGAAGAGGTGCTGCTATTGTTCGCGTCCCAGGCGGCCATGGCCATCGCCAACGCCCGCACGCACCGCCAGGAGCGCCGGACCCTGGCCGACCTCGAGGCCCTGGTGGAAACCTCGCCGGTCGGCATCGTGGTCTTCAACGCCAAGACCGGCGCGCCGCGGACGTTCAACCATCAGGCACGTCGCATAGCCGAGGCGCTGCACATGGCGGACCTCTCTCCGGCAGAGCTGCTGGAGTCGCTGACGTCGCGGCTCGCCGACGGACGGGAGGTCACCCTCGAGCAACTCCAGAACGTCGAGACGTTGCGCGCCGCGGAAGTCGAGATCTCGGTCCCCGACGGACGCAGCGTCCGGTTGCTGATCAACGTCACGCCGGGACGTTCCGAGGAGGGCGAGGTAGAGTCCGTGGTGGTGACCATGCAGGACCTGGCGCAGTTCCAGGAGTTCGAGCGGCAGCGAATGGAGTTCCTGGGCATGGTGAGCCACGAGTTGCGAACTCCGCTGACTTCCATCCGGGGCGCAACGACCACCCTCTTGCGCGAAGCCGAGGACCTGGACCGGGCGGAGATGCGCGAGTTCTTCCGGATCCTTGACGAGCAGGCCGATCACATGCGGAGGCTCACCAAAGACCTGCTGGACGTCAGCCGCATCGACACGGGCACGCTGTCGGTGGCGCCCGAGCCGGTGGAGGTGAGCATGCTGGTGGAGCAGGCCAGGAACACTTCCCTGAGCGGCGACAGGCACCCGGTGCTGATAGATCTTCCGCGGGACCTGCCCCGGGTGATGGTCGATTGGCGACGCATCGTCCAGGTGCTGAACAACCTCCTCTCCAACGCATCCAGGCACTCTCCGGAGTCCTCCCCGATCCGGGTCTCCGCGGTGCGCGACGGCGTGCACGTCGAGATCTCGGTCTCGGACGAGGGCAAGGGCGTAGCGCCGGAGTTGCTGCCGCATCTCTTCCAGAAGTACCGCCCGGCAGGCGTCGACACGGAGCACGGCCTTGCGGGGTCGGGCCTGGGGCTCGCCATCTGCAAGGGCCTGGTCGAGGCCCACGGGGGCCGCATCCGGGCCGCCAGCGGCGGAGTGGACCAGGGCATGCAGGTGACCTTCACGATCCCGGTAGCGGAAGATGCCGGCGCCGACGCCGACCGAAGCCGCTCCCGGCAAAGCGGCGAACCGACGCGCATCCTCGTGGTGGACGACGACCCGCAGACCCTGCACTACCTTCGGGCGGAGCTCGCAAAGGCAGGCTACTCGCCGCTGGTGACCGGCGACCCTCATGCGGTCCTCGACCTGATACGGGAAGAAGAGCCTGCACTGGTACTGCTGGACCTGATGCTCCCCTCGGCCGATGGAATGGAGATGATGGAAACGATCACCGAGTTGCACGATCTACCGGTCATCTTCATTTCCGGCTACGGCAGGAACGAGACCATCGCCAAGGCGCTGGAGAACGGCGCCACGGACTACATCGTCAAGCCCTTCTCGCCCACCGAACTCACTGCCAGGATAGCGGCGGCCCTGCGCAGACGAGCCGCGCCCGAACCCTTCGTGTTTCGGGACCTCGCCATCGACTACGAACAGCGCCGGGTAACCCTGGCAGGCCGTCGCGTCGAGCTTACGCCCAAGGAGTACGGACTCTTGCGCGTGCTCTCGATCAACCCGGGGAAGGTCCAGACATACGAGGCGCTGATCCGCCAGTTGTGGGGGAAACGGATCCACGGCGACTCGGACATCGTGCGTACCCACGTGAAAACGTTGCGCCAAAAGCTCGGCGACAGCGTGACCCGGCCGCACTACATCCTCAACGAGCGCGGAGTGGGCTACCGCATGCCCAAGCCGGACGAGACGTGAACAGCCGCATCCTTCATCAGGATGTCGGCGCCGATGCTGTCGCGATGCCGCCGCCTTGCCCAAACCGCCTCGCGGACAGCCTCGGTTTCGGCGCCTCCGGGAGATGCCCCTACACCGTCAGGACGATCCATGCCGACGGAAAAGCGTGAGCGCCAGACGCATCTCGTGGAGGCGCTGGAATCGCGGCTGGGCGCCTGGGTCGTCGCGGCGCGTTGGCCGATCATCGCCGTCACCCTGGTCCTGGTCGGGATTGCGGCGAGCGGCACGGCGTTTCTCGAGTTCTCGACCGACCACCGCATCTACTTCTCCAAGGACAATCCGCAGCTTCTCGCATACGAGGCGATGGAGAACACCTACGGGAAGAGCAGCAACGTCTTCTTCGCCATCGTGCCGAAGGACCGCGACGCCACCTCGGCCCTCGCGCTCGACGCCACCGCCTGGCTCACCGAACGGTCCTGGAGAATCCCCTACGCGTCGCGCGTCGACTCCGTCGTCAACTTCCAGCACGTCACGGCCGACGGCGACGACATTCTGGTTCGCGATCTCGTGGACGAGGCCGCCCGCGGCGATGCCGCCGAGCGGTCGCGGATTCGCGCCGTCGCCCTGGCCGAACCGCGGCTGGCGGCGCGCCTGATCGCACGCGACGGAACAGTTGGCGGCGTCAACGTCACCGTGCAGCTGCCGGACGAAGCCGATCTGATCGAAGGTCGCCGGGTCGCCGAGTTCGCGCGCGGGCTCAGGAAGCAGGTTCGCGAACGCTTCCCGGGCATCGACGTGCGAATGAGCGGCATGGTGATCTTCAACCAGACCTTCATGGAAGTAGCGCTCAAAGACCTCAAGGCGCTCGTCCCGGCAAGCTTCGGGGCGATGACGCTGATGCTCCTGCTGCTGACCCGGGGGGTCAGCGGGACGTTCGCGATCATGCTCGTCGTCGCGCTGTCGGTCATGACCGCGGTGGGAATGGGCGGCTGGGTGGGGCTCCCGTTGACGGCGGTTGCCGCCATCGCACCGATTGTCGTGCTGACGGTCGCGATCGCCAACTGCGTCCACGTCTATTCGAGCCTCGTGCACGGCATGCGGGCCGGCGCTGGCCGCGCGCTCGCCGACCAAGGCGCCGGATCCCGCGAACTCAAGCGGGATGCGATCGTCGAGTCGGTGCGGGTGAACCTCCAGCCGGTCTTCCTCGCGAGCCTGACCACCACCCTCGGTTTCCTGAGCCTGAACTTCTCCGAAGTGCCGCCGCTCCGTCACCTCGGGACCTTCGTCTCGTTCGGCGTCGCCGCGGCGTTCGTGCTCTCGGTGACCTTTCTTCCGGCGCTGCTTTCTCTCCTCCCGATCCGGCTGCGCGCCACCGCTCAGCGCCACGATGCGGCAATGGCGGCTCTGGCCGAGTTCGTCGTGCGGCGGCGCCGGCAACTGCTGCTGTGGGGCGGGCTGACCGTCGTGGCGCTCGTCGCCTTGATACCGCGCAACGAGTTGAACGATGTCTTCCTCCACTATTTCGGCGAAAGCATCGAGTTTCGGCGCGACGTGGATTTCACCGTCGAGCACCTTACGGGCATGTACGCCCTGGAGTACGCGCTCGAATCGGGCGAGACCGGTGGGGTCAGCGATCCCGGCTACCTTTCCGAGGTCGCGGCGTTCGCCGAGTGGTACAAGGCTCAGCCGGAGACGATTCACGTCGACGTGATCACCGATACGTTCCGGCAGCTCAACATGAGCATGCACGGCGACGATCCCGCCGAATACCGGCTGCCCGCAAGCGGGGAGCTCGCCGCCCAGTATCTGCTCCTCTACGAGCTGTCGCTTCCCTTCGGCCACGATCTCAACAACCAGGTCGACCTCGACAAGTCGGCGACCCGGATGGTGGCGGCCACCAAGACGCTCTCTTCGAACGAGGTGCTCGATCTCGATCGACGCGCGTTGCGGTGGCTCGCGGACAATGCGCCCAACATCGTCCGGCCCGAGAGCTCCGGCACCACGCTGATGTTCGCCTATCTCGGACGGCGAAACATCATCGCGATGCTCGTCGGAACCACGATTGCCCTCGTCGGGATTTCTTTCGTCCTCATCCTCGCGCTGCGGTCTCTGCGCCTTGGGCTTACGAGCCTCGTCCCCAACCTGGTTCCGGGCGCGTTGGGCTTCGGGATCTGGGGGTTGGCGGTCGGAGAGGTGGGGGTCTCGCTGTCCGTGGTCACGACCATGACGCTGGGCATCGTGGTCGACGACACCGTGCATTTTCTCAGCAAGTACCGCCGGGCCCAGCGCGAACTCGGCTGCTCGTCTCCCGATGCGGTGCGCACCGCGTTCCGCACCGTGGGCCGCGCTCTACTCACGACCTCCCTGGTACTCGTGGCGGGCTTCGTAGTGGTGAGCCTCTCCAGTTTCGAGATGAACGCCGCAATGGGCAGACTAACCGCGCTCGTCATCGCGCTCGCGCTTCTCGCCGACTTCTTCTTCCTGCCGCCGCTGCTGATGAAGGTCGAAGGCGATACCGACCGAGACAACCATGTCCATCGGACGGCGCGCGGATGACGGCTGCGCGAAGTCGCACGGACCCACGCGGGCCGTGTGCGCGGAGGCACCGACGCATGTGCCTGGCGCGCGCTGCTCGACCGTGGCCGGATCGGTCTCGGCACCCCGGAGCCCAGCCCCGCTACCCGATTACCAGTGGACAGTAACTTGTTGTCCAGCATATTTATAACGGTACTCTTGCACACTAACGACATCGCTGTTATAATGCACTATGATGTTAGAGAGATGGCACGTCACGACTGAAAGGTCGATCACCGAGGAGTTGGAGCGGTATCTCGAAGACACGCTTCACGAGCCCGTTCGGACATACCCGTTTGAACAAGCGCCGGGGCTCCCTTCCTTTCTGTCCCGCATGTACAGCCTTCACGAGGGCCAAATAGCAGGAAGACGCCTCGTGTTCCTGGCCGCCAACGACAACACCGCAACGCCGGCCAACATTGAAAAGCACCTTGCCTTGGTCCGCGACGCCGTTGACGCAATCGTCGTCTTCGTCGCTCCATCGCTGAGCGCATACAACCGCTCGCGCCTCATTAAACGTGGCGTCCCGTTTGTCGTGCCCGGCAGGCAGCTCTATATCCCCGACCTCGCCATGGACTTGCGCGAACGATTCCACACGTACAAAGAGCCGCGACCCAATGCCCTCTCGCCGGCCGCTCAGGCTGTATTGTTCCTTCACCTCCTGCGACCCGACCAGGCGGCGACATCCCCTTCTCTCATAGCCACGCAACTGCGCTACTCGGCCATGTCGATCGGCCGCGCGTTCGATTATCTGGTCGATACTGGCCTTGCGCACGCTGAACGGCACGGCAAGGAACGGCATATCCGTTTCAAGACCGAAGGGCGGGATCTGTTCGATGCCGCGCACGATCTGCTGCGCAGCCCGGTACGCACAAGAAAGTTCGTCCGGAACGGTCACATCGCCGCACCGCTGAAACACGCGGGTGAGAGTGCGCTTTCGGATCTGACCGATTTGTCCCCGCCGCCACGAGATACTTTCGCCGTCGCGGCCAGCGATTGGAAAACCTTTGCGCAAACCTACGGACTCGTAGAGACCGATCCGGAACAGGCCGCCCATATCGTCGAAACATGGGCCTATGATCCTGCCGACCTTTCCCACGCGCGCACCGTGGATCCCCTGTCGCTCTACACGCAGTTCCGGAACCACCGTGATGAGCGCGTCTCCATGGCTGCGGAACGATTGTTGGAGAGAATCGAGTGGTAGCTGGAATAGAGAAATTCCGCGAGTATTTCGCAGCGCACGAGGACCAATACGCGATCATCGGCGGTGCTGCCTGCGATCTGCTGTTCAACGCGGCTGTCTCGATTTCCGGGCGACCAAGGACACCGACATACTATTCTGATAGAGACGGCATGGAACGACAGGAACGCATTAATGTACGATTATTCAGTAGGTTATGATCTTGCAGCCCCGCCACGAATAGTCTACAATACCCTCTGAATCGCTCCCTGTGGGTACCTAATCAGTCCCTGAATTGAACTGCAAGGAGACTCCACCATGCCCAAAATCACCAAGCGAACGGTCGACGCGCTCACCCCCTCCGAACGCGAAAGAGTTGTCTGGGACGAAGACTTGAAAGGCTTCGGGGTACGCGTCCATCCCACCGGACGAAAGGTCTACATCGTCAAGTACCGCCACGAGGGACGCGCGGTCAAGGCCACCATCGGACCTCATGGTCTCATCACCCCGGCGGCCGCCCGGGCGCGCGCCGCGGAGATCGTCACGCTGGCCAGGACCGGGCGCGACCTCGAAGGGAAGACGCCCCGCAAGGCCGCCGGCGCCACCATGGCCGACCTCGCCCGGCGCTTCATGGACGAGTACGCTCCCGATCACCTGAAGCCCAGCACCGCCGCGCTCAACCGCAAGATCATCGAGAAGCGGATACTGCCCCGGCTCGGCAGACGCCGTGTCGCCGACATCGGCAGGGCCGACGCCGCGGCCCTCCATCACGACATGCGCTCCGTGCCCGGCCACGCCAACCGCACCCTCGGCGTCCTCTCCAGGATGCTCACCATGGCCGAGGTCTGGGAGATGCGCCCCGAGGGCGTCAACCCCTGCCGGTTCGTCAAGAAGTATCCCGAACACAAGCGGGAGCGCTTCCTTTCGGATGACGAGTACCACCGCCTGGGCGCGGCGCTCCGGGACGCGGAGCGCGAGGGGTTCGCTTCACCCGCGGCTGTCGCCGCCATCCGGCTGCTGATGCTGACCGGCTGCCGGAGCGGCGAGATTCTGTCCCTGAAGTGGGAGTACGTGGATCTGGCGTGGGGAGAGCTTCGGCTGCCGGATTCCAAGACCGGCGCCAGGATCGTGTACCTGGGCGACCCTGCCATTGAGGTGCTGCGCGGCATTCAGCGCAGGGAAGACAGCCCCTGGGTGCTTCCCGGCCTGAAAGACGGTGCTCATCTCGCCTTCCTGCATGGCCCCTGGTATCGCATCGTGGCGCGGGCCGGAATCAAAAATCTGCGGATCCATGACCTGCGTCATTCCTTCGCCAGCGGCGGGCTGCTGGTGGGCGAGGGCCTGCCCATGATCGGGAAGCTGCTCGGTCACAACAAGGTCCAGACCACGGCCCGCTATGCCCACCTCGCCAACGATCCCGTCAAGTCCGCCGCCAACCGCATTGCAAGCAGGATCGCGGAGGTCGCTGGTTGAGGGAGAGGCAGACCGCTGCACATCTGGCCCAAACAACAGCCCCGTCTACATCGGGTAGACCGTCCCGTTGCCGTGGAGGTGCCAGCACTGGAAACCCCGGGCGGTATGGCGGGCGAGCAGGTAGAAGTCGTCAGGGTCCGTCTCCAGGCATTCGCTCATCATGCCGACCAGCCATTCCGCGATCTCCGTGTCGTCTTCCCCCTTGCCGTCTTCCCATATCATGCAGCGGACGCGAGCCCGTCCGACCATGAGTTTGTGGAAGGCGTCCCTTATCCGGCCCGGCTCCGTGCCCGCATCCGCCCACTCGCACTCCAGGATCAGGACAGCTTCGGTCAGGCAGTCGAGCCCGTGGTCTGCATGAGGCTCGGCCAGAGGATTCGCTTCGCCGTATCTGAGCCAGCAGACGTCGTACAGCCACTCCCCGCTGTCAGCGGCTTCGATGCCTGAGGCGCAGACATGGAGCGGCGGCTGTTGCGCCGTTCCGGCAACGCACAGCTGCGTCTTGATCTCTCTCGTCCACTCCCCTGCGCCGGCGCCCCGGCCGTGCAACCTGGCGAATGCTTCGTTCAGGGAATGCCTCACGATTTCAGAGAGGGTCTCCCGGTCCACTCGGCCACTCCTTCGTCACGCGTCCCCGCATGATACGGTCCGGCGCGGATTTCCGGGAGAGAAGCGGGTTTCTTCTCCGCCCGCCCACGGGCGCCCCTCGCGACCGCCGGAAGAGCGCAACCCCGCGCCGGGTCTCCGTCCGCGCACCGTAGCAATGCACGTCATGCGCTGCAAACGCGCAGGCCCCATGTCCGGACACTCGACCGCATGGGTCTCGTCAACCCGCCGCTTCCGCCGGCCAAGGCGCTACGGCTCTTCGTCGATGCTCGCTGCGTGACGGTTTCAGTCGACTCTGGCCGGGCGCGCTTCGCCCATGACGCCGCCGCCGTCATCACGTTCCGCACGGGCATCGACCCGAATGCCGAGGCCGGCGCCGACATCACCGTGCATTCCGGTTGCCGTCCGCGTCCGCTTCGCCGTCAGGCGGCCGGCGGCGACAATGACCCGGTCCGGCTGCTGTAAGTCGATTGTAAGCGTCTTGTAACTGGTTTGTATGACAGCGACGCAGCGTGTAACACGGCGTAGGACGGAAAAGTTCTCCGGGGAATCGCGCGGTTCCCGGGAGAATCTTCGCCGCCAGACCCGCGCTCGCGACGCCACGGCTGCTTTTCTGCATGGACAACCGGAAACCGCCCGTGATCCGCTGTTTCGGCCCCGTATGCTCTGACATCCCTCTCCCGCTCAAGCGCCGCTCGGGCTAACCCCTTAATATCACGCGTCTTTTATCCCCGATCGTCGATGCTTCGCCATGCGGTTCCGTCTCTACGGCGGAGCCGTTGTTCTTCCACACCTGCCGCAGTTGACTGCCTGTCGCGCCCTGTCTGCGCCCAAGTGCGCAGTACGAGCCCCTACGACCCGCTCGTACCATGGAAAAGGTGTATTCTCTTTGTAGGACGGGCGTGTACCGGGCGTGTTACATTCGAACACATGCCCGCGATTTCAGGGACTTGACGGACTCCAGGCTGCGACGCAAAAGCGACGCAAGTGTCATTCACCCCGGCGAAATCCTCCAGCTTGTATCCTACGGCTGGTCCGGGCGGTAGCGCCCACTGGGTGACCGGGGACCGCTTTTCCATGACAGCCCCGGCGTGACAAGGATGCCCGGACGAGGCCTCGTTCCGGTCATGCCTGCGTCCGGCATTGAACACCCCCGCGTCAGCGCCCTCATGCGCAGGAGTGCGGAAAATCCGCTACCGTGGCCCGGTGTTCCCGAAGAACCCAACCGGCAGACGAACGAGAGGCTTTGCACGGGCATGAGCAGAAGCGTGGCCGGGAGGTGGAGGAGCAGGGCGGCGGCAACGGCGGGGATCCTCCGCCGGGTCCGGCGCTACCGGCTTGAGGCCGGCCGCAAGGAGGGAAGGTGTCCACACAGTTCGAACTCCATGTCGATCGACCTTTGTTCTGGATTGAGCGCCGCCTCTCGGACGGGACCGCGTTCCGGTCCGCCCGAGCGGTCTTCCCCGGGTTCGATTTTCCGGGGTCCGAGTTCCGACCGCTCGCCTCCGGGCACTCCGTTCGGCCAATTCAGGGTCGTGGCCCCGGTCGAGTTCACACCCCGGCAGATGCCCGGGTCTGGTGGGCGCAGGTCTGTTGTTGTTCGTTCCCGCCGGAGGGGTGAGCTACGGCATCTGGACGGACCTGACCGGCGCATGCCTGACGGGCGCTCCGGCGGTGACAGGATGAGGTTGCGGACCGAGGAGAGCTGACTACAACGCTTCCGCCCCGAAACGCTCGATGGCCTCCAGCGTCTCGCGTACGTCGTTCCAGGTGGTGTTGTGGTTGATGATGCAGAGCCGGAGCGAGAATTTCTTTGCCAGCGTCGTCGATGAGATGAGCGCGCGGTCCTCCCAGAAGACCCGGGCGAGCACGTTCCGGTTGATCTTTTCCAGCGCCTCTTCGTCGAGGTCGCGATCCGCGGGTTTGAC
>JAJDTQ010000081.1 GCA_022827045.1 Candidatus Binatia bacterium | reverse complement strand
CATCACCGCCATGATCACCCTGGAGGACTACGGCTTCTGCGAGAAGGGTGAGGGCAAGGACTTCGTCAAGGACGGCCGCATCGGCATCAACGGCGAGATCCCCCTCAACACCCACGGCGGCCTCCTGTCCCAGGCCCACCTGGAAGGAATGCTCCACCTCACCGAAGGCGCCCGCCAGCTCCGAGGCAACGAGGTCGAGCCCGAGCGCCAGGTGCCCGACGCCAAGGTCGGCATCATCAGCGGCCACGGCGGCAGTCTGGCCATGCATGCGAGTTTGATCCTGGGTACCGCTTGAACCGAGGACGCTCGGACCGGCAACGCGGGGAATCCCGCTTTCCGTCACCCCGGGCTTGACCCGGGGTCCAGGGGCGGGCTGAGGCAGGGAGTGCAGGGCTTTCGGGGGCGGGGCTAAATCTCTGGCCTCCGCGTATGCCACTCGGTTGCTTGCTCGTAGGCGTACCCCAGCCGCAACACCGTGGTCTCGTCGAAGTGCCTGCCGATGATCTGCATGCCGATGGGGAGCCCGGCGTCGTCGAACCCGCAGGGCACTGACAGGGCCGGCAGGCCGGCCAGGTTCACCGAGATGGTGAGGATGTCCGAGAGGTACATTTGCAGCGGGTCGTGAGTCATCTCGTCGACCTTGAAGGCGGTGGTGGGGCAGGTGGGGGCGACGATGGCGTCGCATTCTTTCAGGACCGATTCCATGTCCTGCTTGAGCAGGGTCCTCACCTTTTGCGCCTTGAGGTAGTAGGCGTCGTAGTAGCCGGCGGAGAGCACGTAGGTGCCCAGCATGATCCGCCGTTTGACCTCGTGCCCGAATCCCTGGGCGCGGCTCTTCATGTAGGTGGACGTCAGGTCCTCGGCCTGGACCCTCGGGCCGTAGCGCATGCCGTCGTAGCGGGCCAGGTTCGAGCTGGCCTCCGCCGCGGCGATGACGTAGTAGGCGGCCACGGCGTAGTCGTTGCGCGGCAGTGACACCTCGGTCACCACGGCGCCAGCCTTCTCCAGCTCGCCGATGCCCTGTCGCACCGCCCGTTCCACGTCGGGATGAAGGCCGGCGGCGAAGTACTCCTTCGGCACGCCGATCTTCAATCCCTTCACATCTCCCGTAAGCGCCGCGACGTAGTCCGGCACCGGCACATCCACCGAGGTGGAATCCGCGGGGTCGCGGCCGGCAATGGCCTGGAGCAGCAGCGCACAGTCCGTGACGTCCCGGGTCATAGGACCCACCTGGTCCAGCGACGAGGCATACGCCACCACGCCGTACCGGCTGACCCGTCCGTAGGTGGGCTTTAGGCCCACGATGCCGCAAAACGACGCCGGCTGTCGGATGGAACCGCCGGTGTCGGTGCCCAGCGCGGCGACGCACTGGCCGGCGGCCACCGCGGCCGCGGAACCGCCCGAGGAACCGCCCGGAACGTGGTCGAGGTTCCACGGATTGCGGGTGATGGAGTAGCCGGAGTTCTCGGTGGAGGAGCCCATGGCGAACTCGTCCATGTTTGTCTTGCCCAGCACCACCGCTCCGGCCTCGCGGAGGCGCCGCACGGCGGTGCCGTCATAGGGCGGCGTGAAGCCGTCCAGGATTTTCGACGCGCAGGTGGTGTGCACGCCCTCGGTGAGGAGCACGTCCTTGAGCGCCACGGGGATGCCCAGGAGCTTCGAGTCCGCGTCACCGCCGGCGAGCTTGGCGTCCGCCCGGCGCGCGTCCTCCATGCCCAGCTCGCGGCACACGGCGAGGTAGGCGGCGATGGCTTCGTCGGTGGCCTCGATGCGGTCGAACAGCGCTTCCGCCAGCTCGACGGCGCTCAGGTCACGGGACCGCAGGCGGTCGTGGAGCTCGTGAATGCTGAGGCAACTCGGGTCGATGGTCATGGCGTCCCTCGACTTCGCTCCGCTTGCACTTCGCTCCGCTCAGGACGAACGGGAAGTAGGGCCGCTACCGTTCGTGGTGTCATTCAATGATCTTCGGGACGCTGAGGAAGTCGTCGTCCCGGGCAGGAGCGTTGCTGAGCAGCGCCTCGGTCCGCGGCTCGTTGACGGCCCGGTCCGGGCGCAGGACGTTGACCACGTCCACCGCGTGGGACATGGGCTCGACGCCGTCGGTGTCGAGCTCGTTGAGCTTGTCCATGTATTCGAGGATGCGGTCGAGCTGGCCGGCGAGCTGTTCCTGCTCGTCCGGAGTGAGGTCCAGACGGGCGAGGGTGGCCACGTGCCGGACCTCTTCGCTGGTGATTTTCACGCCGATTTTCTATCATACGCCTCGAATGCCCGGCAAACGAACCCCGCCCGAACCGTCCCGAAACGGCCGCCTGCTCGCCCCTGAGCGCCGCGGACCCGACGGCACGTCCTGCGAAACGGATGCGCTTTCGCGGGGGTTTCGATGGGTCGCCGGCGTGGACGAGGCTGGGCGCGGCCCCCTGGCGGGGCCGGTGGTGGCCGCGGCGGTGATCTTCGATCCCGGCGCCTTCAATCCCGACATCAAGGACACGAAGCTCTTGAGCGCCAGGAAGCGCGAGCGCTTGGCCGAGTGGGTCAAGGAACAGTCCGCTTCGTGGGCGGTGGGCGTGGCCGATTCACGGGAGATCGACCGCTTCAACATCCTGCGGGCCAGTCTCCTGGCCATGGCCCGCGCCGTGAGGGGCTTGGCGGTCACGCCGGACTTCCTCATGATCGACGGACCGTATGGCATTCCCGCCGCGAGCCTGATGGAGGACGGCGGGCCGTGGGCGGCGGCTCCCGCGCAGCGCACCGTCAAGGGCGGCGACCGGCTCTGCTTCTCCATCGCGGCGGCTTCCATCGTCGCCAAGGTGGCCCGGGACCGGATGATGACGGAACTGGACGATCTCTATCCCGAGTACGGGTTCGCCAGCCACAAGGGCTATCGCAGCCGCCGCCACTCCGAGGCCCTGACCCGGCATGGGCCCTGTCCCATCCACCGCCGCAGCTTCAAGCCCGTCAGAGAATCCCGGGAGCAGGGTGCGTCGGGGTCTGCCGAGACCGTCGCGGCAGGCTTGCCGGTGCCGCTCTTTGGTGCCAGAAAAAGGGATGGGCGCTGAGCGGAAGTCCCTGGGCAAGGCCGGAGAGGATCTCGCTGCACGTTTCCTCAAACGTCAGGGCTATGCCGTCGTCGAGCGCAACTACCGGTGCCCCCTGGGCGAGATCGACCTGATCGCTCTCGACAAACGCGCGGTGGTGTTCGTGGAGGTGAAGACCCGCAGGGTGGACACGTCCGGCGCGCCGGTGGAAGCGGTCAATGCCGCCAAGCAGCGCCGGCTGAAGCGCGTGGCGCTCCATTACCTCAGCAGACACCGCTTACATGATCGGGACGTGCAGTTCGATGTGGTCGGCATTTCGCTGGGGTCGAATCCGCCGGCGGTCAGCCACGTCCGCCGCGCGTTCGATTTTTCGGAACCGTAGGGTAGTGGCTCATGAAGAGGTGCGAAAAGGAACTTTGTCGTCGGCAAGGCACGACTACGGGTAGGGGCGACCGGCGGTCGCCCTCCGTGCCCGATACCACACGGGATGCTCGGTCGGGTCGTGGGGGATGATGGATGATTGACGTCAGGATCCTGCGCGAGGACCCGGATGGGTTGCGCGAGCGCATGGCCGCGAGAGGGGCGGACATCGACTGGGAAGCGGTGCTGGCGGCGGACCGGGAGCGCCGCGAGGCCCTCGCGCGCTGGGAGCGGCTCAAGGAGCAGAAGAACAAGCTTTCCGGCGAGATCGGCCGGCTCAAGAAGTCGGGCGGCGACGCCGCGTCCCTGATGGAGGAGATCGGCGCCGTCAGCAAGGAGCTCGACGCGCTGGACCAGCCGCTCGCCGAGACCGAGCGCCGGTTCAGTGATTCCATGCTCGACATCCCGAATCTTCCGGACGCCGGCGTGCCCGTGGGCGAGTCCGAGGCCGACAACCCGGTGCTTCGGTACTGGGGCGAGGCTCCCGCGTTCGGCTTCACCCCGAAGAACCACTGGGAGATCGGCGAGACCCTCGGCATTCTCGACTTCGCCCGGGGCGCCAAGCTCACCGGCGCGCGCTTCACCCTCTACCGTGGCCACGGAGCGCTGCTGGAGCGGGCGCTGATCGCCTTCATGCTGGACCTGCAGACCCGGGAGCACGGTTACGAGGAGATGCTGCCGCCGTTCCTGGTGAACCGCGACACCATGACCGGCACCGGCCAGCTCCCCAAGTTCGAAGCGGACATGTTCCGCACCGCGGATCCCGACTACTTCCTCATTCCCACGGCGGAGGTGCCCCTCACCAATATCCACCGCGAAGAGGTCCTCGACGCCTCCGACCTGCCCCGCTACTACTGCGCCTACACCCCCTGTTTCCGCAGGGAGGCGGGCTCCTACGGCAAGGACATGCGTGGCCTGATCCGCCAGCACCAGTTCAACAAGGTGGAGCTGGTGAAGATCGTCGAGCCGGAAAGCTCGTTCGAGGAGTTGGAGAAACTCACCCGCGATGCCGAGGCCGTGCTCCAGCGCCTGGGGCTGCACTACCGGGTGGTTGAGCTCTGCACCGCCGACCTGGGCTTCTCCGCGGCCAAGACCTACGACATCGAGGTGTGGCTGCCCGGCCAGGGCACCTACCGGGAGATCAGCTCCTGCTCCAACTGCACCGACTTCCAGGCCCGCCGCGCCGCCATCCGCTACCGCCCGGCCCCCAAGCAGCGCCCCCAGCTCGTGCACACCCTCAACGGCTCCGGCCTCGCCGTCGGCCGCACCCTGGTGGCCACCCTGGAGAACTGCCAGCAGGAGGACGGCAGCGTCGTCATCCCGGAGGCGCTGCGGCCGTACATGGGCGGGTTGGAGAGCATCCGCTAGGGTACAGGCCCTTGGGTCAGTGTCCGTCCAATTCGGAATGGACCTCCGTCCAATTCGGAATCGTTTCCGCAAGCAGTGGCTTGGGACCGCTGGTGAATGCCTTGGCGCAGCGACCCCCGGGCTTCGCGCGCGTTCGGTTAGTAGTTGACAAACCAGGAGACATTGGCGGACGATACAAATCCGCACCATGCGTACTGTCCAGAATTCTCCCTCTCTCATTGGAACGGGCCGCGGCCCCTGAAGGAAGTGTTGATGAAATTCTCGTACACGCACCACATGCCCTACACCGGGGTCGAGAAGGTGGGGCAGGATTGGCCGGTGGCCAACAAGCAGTTCAGCCCGGAGGAGGGCGTGCGGATCTTCCGGGCCGGGATCGACACCAAGGTGTTCGCCGAAGACTGCGGCTTCGACTGGATCGGCAACAACGAGCACCACATGAGCCCCTACGGGCTGATGCCGAATCCCAACCTGATAGGCGCCTGCGTCGCGGAGCGCACCACCAAGGCGATGATCCTGCAATCCGGGAACATCGTCCCGATCGTCAACCCGATCCGCGTGGCCGAGGAATACGCCATGCTTGACATGATCTCCGGCGGGCGGCTGGTCGCCGGTTTCATGCGCGGAATCCCCCACGAATACGTTGCCTACAACGTTGCGCCCAGCGAGTCGTACGGGCGCATGAACGAGGCCATCGAGCTGATCAAGAAGGCCTGGACCGAACCGGAGCCGTTCGGCTGGGAGGGCGAATACTACCAGTTCCGCGCGGTATCGATCTGGCCCAAGCCGGCCCAGAAGCCACACCCCGAGATCGTGATGTCGGCGAGTAGCGACGGCTCCGCGCGCATGGCCGCCGAGCACGGGGCGACCATGGGCGTCCTGCGCGTCCAGGACTACGAGACCGCGCACCACTCCATCGACGTCTACCGGGAACACGCGCGAAAGCTCGGCTGGGAACCGCGGCCGCACAACATCATCCTCGCCATGAACTGCTGTGTCGCCCCGACCCGCGACGAGGCGATCCAAACCCTGCGCCGGGGCTACGACTATTTCTTCAACGTTCTGGGCGGCGGCATCCGCACGGCCCAGCGGCTGGTGGTGCAGAAGACCCGTTACTTCAAGGACGACCAGGACGCCGAGCGCCAGACGACCAAGCTACGGACGCACAACCAGCTCTCGCTGGAGGAACGGATGGAGCGCGGCCTGGTCATGTGCGGGACGCCGGACATGGCCATCGAGCAGATCACGCGCCTCTACGAGGAGTTCGGTCACGGCGTGACCAATCTCAGCGTCAAGATCGGCAACGTGCCCGACGAGAGCGTCCGTCAGACCATGAGCCTTCTCCGCGACGAGGTATTTCCCGTGGCGCGCCGTCTCGGCCTGGAAGAAGGGGCGCCGGCCGCGGAGGCAGAGGGAGTTCACGCATGATCGACAAGTACACGGCTGTCGCCGTTCAGACCATTATCCGTCACGTCCGGGAACCGGAATGGCGCGACGCCATCATCCGCGAGAACGTCAACCGCTACCTGTCGCTGATGGAGTACGTGAGCTGCCGCTGGGGCCAGGCAAAGCTCTATGTCCTGCCGGAGTTCTCGCTGACCGGCGTCGAGCATGTCCGGTCGGTGGAAGAGTGGACCCGTATCGCTCTTCGGATTCCCGGCCCGGAGCTGGAACCCCTGGCCAACTTCGCGCGCATCAACCGTGCCTACGTCGCCGGCGGGACCATGGAATACGATCCGGCCTACCCGAATCGCTGGTTCAACTCCGCCTACCTGTTCGGGCCGTCGGGCGACCTGTTGCTGCGCTACCGCAAGGTCAACGGCGCCGACGTCCAGGGGCATACGACCTATTCGACGCCCACCGGCTGTTACGACCTGTACGTGAAGAACGAGGGCGGCGAAGACGCGCTCTTTCCGGTGGTGGACACCGAGATCGGACGGCTTGCGCTCATCAACTGCTACGATATCAACTTCCCGGAGATGCCGCGCATCTTCGCGCAGCACGGGGCTGAAATCCTGCTGCACTGCACCGGCGAGCCCTATGGCCCGCACCGGGAGCCGTGGGAGATGAGCCGCCGTACTCGCGCCTACGAGAACTGCATGTACGTCATCTCCTCCAATCACGGCGGCTATGCCGCGCAGGTGTCGGGGGGCGTGTTCGCGGACTCGCCGGGGCTTAATTTCCAGGAGCGGCGCGACGGTGAAATCTCGCCCCTGCACCGTTCCCACGGCGGATCGGAGATCGTCGATTTCAACGGCAAGGTGGCCGGCGCAGCGCCCAACCCCGGGGAGGCGCTGGCCATCGGCCCCATCGACCTCAGGGCGCTCAGGGAGCGGCGTGCGGAGATACGCGACAACATCCTGGTCCAGTCACGCACCGAAATCTATGCGCGCGAATACACCCGGCACCAGGCCACCGGGATCAACCGCTGGCTCGAGCAGCCCATCGCGCACAAGTCCGAGGCGCGGCAGAGCACGGAGGACGTCATCGCGCGTTATCTCCGGGACGGGGTCTACGCGGCGCCGGAGGGACACGAGCCGGCGGCTCCCACGGAAGGGCAGAACCGCGCTCTGGCTTGACCATGCCGAAAAATTCCAGATCGCCTGTATCCAGTCGTCCATCGAGATCATCGACGACCCGGCGCGCAGGGACGACGTCGTCGGCCGCAACCTCCGGCGCGGTCTCGAGATCGCGGAGGCGACGGTGGTCCGGGACGAGGCGCGTCTGGTGGTGTTTCCCGAAGCCTGGTGTCAGGGCTTCAACCACAAGCGCACCGCGGACGACTGGAAGACGGTTTGTATCGAGATACCGGGACCGGAAACCGACCTCATCGGCGAGTTCACCCGGGAGCACCAGGTCTACGTTGCGGGAGCCGCCTTCGAGCGCGATCCGGACTGGCCGGAGGTCTGGTTCACCTCGGGCTTCATCATCGGCCCGTCGGGCACGGTGGAGCTGCGCTACCGCAAGTGCCACGAGCACAACGTGGAAGGGTTGATCCCCAGCGTCTGTCCGGCCGACGTCTACACGGAGTATGTCCGGCGGTACGGAGAGGACTCCCTGTTTCCGGTGCTCGAAACGCCGTACGGGCGGCTCGCCATGATCGTTGAGCACGACGTGAACTTCTTCGAGTTGTCCCGCGCCCTGACCTTTCACGGCGCGGAGATCCTGTTGCACCCGACCACCGAGACCAACGGCCCCATGGCCGAGACGCGGGACCAGGTGCGCCGGTCGCGCGCCTACGAAAACCTCGTCTACGTGGCCTCCGCCAACGCCGGTGCGTTGAGCGGACGGTACAGCGCCGCCCAGGCCACGCGCGGCGGCTCCACGGTGGTCAACTATCTCGGCCACGTTGACGCGAGGATCGACGGTGCGGGCGAATCCGTGCTGGTCTCGACCATCGATCTCGACCGGCAGCGTCGCCGCCGCACCGAGGTCTTCATGAACTTCCCGGCACAGGTCAAGTCGGAGTTGTTCGGCCGGGAGTTCGAGAAGCAGACCTTCATGCCCAGCGACACCGGCGGCGACGCGCGCGAGACCGCCGAGGCCACCATCAAGAGACTGCAGGACGAAGGAGTCCTGGAGCCCCCGAACTAGGCCTCCGACGCGAAAGCCGAACCCATGGCGATGCTGCAGACCAGGCGTCTCGAGGCCAAGTTCGTACTGCGAGACAGCGTCGTGCATGCCCTGCGCGGCATCGACCTGGACGTTGCCGCGGGCGAGTTCTTCGTCCTGCTGGGTCCGTCGGGCTGCGGCAAGACCACCATGCTGCGGTCCATCGCCGGGCTGGAACGCCCCGTTGCCGGCGAGATCCTCATCGACGGCCACCCCATATTCGACGCCGGCAAAGGCGTGTTCGTTCCCCCCGATCAGCGTCCCATCGCCATGGTGTTCCAGTCCTACGCCATCTGGCCCCACATGGACGTGTTCGAGAACATCGCCTTCCCGCTCCGCCGCGGCCGGCTCAAGATGGCGCGGGACGCGGTGCAGGACCGCGTCGGCGAAGTGCTGGAGATGCTCGGGCTCGACGCGCTTGCGGCACGCCCGGTCATCACGCTCAGCGGCGGCCAGCAGCAGCGGGTGGCGCTGGCGCGTGCGCTGGCCTTGCAGCCCCGCATCCTGCTGATGGACGAGCCTCTGAGCAACCTGGACTTCAAGCTCCAGGTCCGGCTCCGCGCCCAGATGCGCGACCTGATGCACCGCCTCAACCTGACCACAATCCACGTCACCCACAACCAGGCGGAGGCCCTTGAGACCGGCGACCGCATCGCCGTGATGTCGGAGGGCCGGATCGTCCAGATCGGCGACCCGCAAGCCGTGTACCACCGTCCTGAAAGCGAGTTCGTGGCGCGGTTCATTGGCGACATGAACATTTTCCCGGCCGTCTATCGGGGCGGCAACGGGGACACGGCCCGCGTGGAGACGGCCTTTGGCCCGCTCGACGCGCGATTGACCAGCCGCGACGGTTTCGCCGCCGGCGCGAGCTGCATGCTTGGGATCCGCCCGGAAGACATCGAGATCGGCGGGGACGTTTCGGGGGACGCGGGCAACCTTGTCACCGGCACGGTGGCCTCGTCGAGCTACGTGGGCGAGGGTTACGTGCATACCGTCGAGTCCTGCGGCCAGCCGGTCAGGGTGAGGCGGCATCACCGGGAGGCCATCAACCGCGGGGATTCGATCCGTCTCCGTTTCCCGCCGGCGGAAACCGTTGTGGTTGCGCCGTCGGACGGTCTGGACCTGGAAGGCCTCGAGGGCGGACTCGCAGGGGAGGAAGCGGCTCGTGCGAGCTAGACTGCTGGGTATCGGCTGGGTCTACCTGCTGGCCATTTCCGGCCTGGCGCTGGTCTGCGTCACGGTCGGCGGCAATATCCTGACCAGCTTCGCGGACCAGGATGTCGATGGACAGTACACGTTCGCGAACTACGTCGAGCTGCTCACCCAGAAGCACATTGTCGGGGTCACCGGCAGGACCGCCCTTCTCGGTGTCGGCACCGTCTTCTGGATGTTCATCTTCGCCTTTCCCTTCACCTGGCTCCTTTCGCGCACGGACTTTCCGTACCGCACCGGCCTGTTCACGCTGCTGACGGCAAAGCTCGCGATCCCCGGTTTCATCACCGCCATGTCCTACGTGTGGCTGTTCAATCCCACCTCCGGGCTCGTCAACACGCTTTTCGGGATGACCAAGTTTTCCGGCGGCGCGCTGTTCGACGTCTACCAGGTCTCCTGGATCTGCTTCCTGCAGGGCATCGTGCTGGTCCCGGGCGGGGTCTTCATGATGCTGCCGGCCTTCAGGAACCTCGATGCATCCCTGGAGGAGGCCGCCTGGGTCAGCGGGGTATCCAAGACCTACACGGTGCTTCGCATCGTGCTGCCGCTTCTGGGCCCCAGCATGGTGGCGGTTTGCATCTTCTACTTCGTGCTTGGCGTCGAGATGTTCGACTTCGTCGCCATCATCGGCATGCCCGGCGACGTGCTGGTCCTGTGGATCTACGACGCCATCGCGGAGACCGACGGCCCGCCCAACCTGGGCTTCGCGGGCGCGGCGGGGGTGGTGCTGTTCGTCATCTGCGGGGTCGCCATCCTGTTCTACGCCCGGTTCCTCAAGCAGGCGCGGAAGTACGCGGTGGTGGGCGGCAAGGTACGGGCGTCGGCGCCGCAGCCGCTGGGGCGCTGGCGCTGGGCCGCCTATTTCTGGGTCGGCGTCTGGGTGGCGGTCAGCATCGGGATTCCGGTCGTCACCATCGTCTGGGTGGCGCTGGTGCCCTATTTCCAGCCGCCGTCCATCGCGGCGCTGGATACGGTGAACCTCGACAGCTTCCGCGACGCGTTGGCGTGGATCGGCGAGCCGCTTCGCCACACGCTGATCCTGATGGCGGGCGCCATCGTCGTGGCCGCGTCGCTGGCCACCAGCGTCACGTGGGTGGTGACACGCAGCCGCAACCGCACGGCACGCTGGGCGGACAACATCGTGTTCCTGGCGCCGGCGGTGCCCACCATCGTGACCGGCGTCGCGTTCCAGTTCATCGGCATCGAGATGTATCACTGGATCCCGCTGTTCGGGACCATCTGGCTGGTGGCCATCGCCATGGGGACCCGGATGCTGGCCTACTGCACCCGGACCATGAACGCGGCCTCACTGCAGATCCACTTCGAGTTGGACGAGGCCGCCTACGTGTCCGGGGTCTCGATGCTCGAGACGTTCCGTCGCATCTTTCTTCCCCTGATGGCGCCGGCGATCTTCTACTCCGCGTTGATGGTCGGCATGCTCTCCGCGCGCGACCTGACCCTGCCGCTGGTGATGAACACCGGAAACTCAGAGGTCGTCGCCACCCTGATCTTCAATCTCTTGAGTAACTAAGCCGCTGCCGGTGCGCCGTTGGGTACTTCTTCGTTGACGGCGGCCTGGACAAGCCGGTAGCCGAGAGTCCGGGCCTTCCGGTTCAGGTTGGCGAAGGTGCGATCGATGCGCCGCTTCTCATAGG
>JAJDTQ010000161.1 GCA_022827045.1 Candidatus Binatia bacterium | reverse complement strand
CATCCCGCAGACGGGGTCCTTTGCCTCGATGTAGTCTTCGGGCGACGCCTCGAACTTATTCCGGCACCCCTCGCAGCAGAAGTGGTACCGGCGCCCAAGATACTCGAACTCGGGCTTGCCGGAAGAGGGGGAAACCTCCATACCGCATATCGGATCCCGGGTAATGACTTCGTCGGGTGTAGCTTCGTGTGATTGCATGCGGTTGTCAGGGTTTCATGAACCGGCTTCAAGAGTCTTCAAAGTAAGCACGATATGACGATTAGTCATGATATGCCAAGGGAAATGGGAAGATGTTTAGGGAATTGGGCCGAGCGGCAGTGTCGTCCGGACCCGGAGGAATTGACAAGAACAGGCAAATTTGCAAATATGACCAGGGTTATGACCCTAGGCAATTTTGAAAGGAACGACGGGAATGGCTTCCATTTCAAAGAGCAAGCTCAAGGCCAATATGCTTCGTGTCTTTCGGGACATTGAAGAGACCGGCCAGGAACTGATCGTTACGGATCACAATCGCCCCGTATTGCGTATTCAGCCTATCGACGGGAAGAAGACGGTGGACGAGGTGTTCGGCACGATTCAGGGCAAGGTCATCTACCGTGAGGACGTCAATGCTTCGACCGCTGACGAATGGACCGAGTCGTAAATGGTCGTTCTGGACACTTCCACCCTCATTTTCTGGACTCTCGACCGAGAGCGCCTCTCCCACGCTGCGGCTCGGGCCATCTCGGACGCCGACCGCATTCTGGTGAGTTCCATCTCCATCTGGGAGATCGGACTGAAGGTGAAAAGACAGAGGCTCTTCGTCCCGGTTTCCATCCAGGAATACGCGGACAAGCTGGAAAGCATCGACCGCCTCGATGTTCTCCCCATGGATGTCCGGACCTGGGTCAAGAACCTCGAGCTCGACTGGGACCATCGCGACCCCGCCGACCGCACCATCGTGGCCACCGCCAGCTTGCATGCCTCCCCGCTCGTCACCTCCGACGCCGCCATCCGCGCGTTCTACTCACAAACCGTCTGGTGAACCCAGGGGTCAGACCTTGGATACTGATACCTAACTAACTTATATTTTTAGGAGATGACTACACGCTACGGCACGAGCAACTCCGCCAGGAGGCGGAACTCACGCTCCCGCGGCGACCGCGGCCGCCACACCAGGCCGATGGTGCGGCTGGGCTCGGGCTTTCGGAAGGGGCGGATGACGATGGACGAGGGGGTGCGGCATTCCACGTCCAGGGCGAGTTGCGGCAGCAGGGTGATGCCGATGCCGCCGGCCACCATCTGCACGAGCGTGTTCAGGCTGCCGGCGCGGAAGTCCCCCACCTCTCCGGCGCCGCCGGTCTGACACACCTTCAGGGCCTGGGCCCGCAGGCAGTGGCCGTCGTCCAGGAGCAGCACCTGCTCGCCGGCGAGGTCGGCTTCGGCCAAGCGCTTGCGCGCGGCGAACCGGTGTCCGGCCGGCACCGCGACCACGAAGGGGTCCGAAGCCAGCGGCAGGGTGGCCACGTCGCCCAGATCCGCCTCCAGCGCCAGCAGCAGCAGGTCCAGCTTTCCTTCTCCCAACAGCGCCAGCAACCGATGTGTGAAGTCCTCGTGCAGCAGGATCCGCAACTCCGGGTGGCGCTGGCGGATGGCCGGCAGCGCCCTGGGAAGCAGGTAGGGCGCCACGGTGGGGATGACCCCCAGGCGCAGCGTGGCGGATAGCGGCCGGGTCAGGCTGCGAGCCGTGTCCACGAGCTCGCTTGCCTGAGTCAGGATGGTCCGGGCCAGGGGCAGCAGCGTCTCCCCCTCCGGAGTGAGCAGGACCCTGCGCCGGCTGCGCTCGAACAACTGCACGTCCAACTGTCCCTCCAACTCCCTGAGCTGGACGCTCAGGCCCGGCTGGGTGACGAAGCAGGCCTCGGCCGCGGCCCGGAAGCTCAGGCGCTCGGCCACCGCAACGAAATATTCGAGCTGCCGGAGGGTAACCTCCATGATAAACTCAATTTATCACTATACGAACAATTATCAAATTTATTTCTCAGTTTTTTCTACTATACTGGAAGACAGAACGACGGTTGATTCACGAGAAAGGAGAGCACCCATGTCCCGTAAACAATGTCCCGTCATGACCACCAGCGCCGGTGCGCCGGTGTCCGACAACCAGAACTCCCTTACCGCCGGCGAACGCGGCCCGATCCTGCTGCAGGACTACCAGTTGATCGAGAAGCTGGCCCACCAGAACCGCGAACGCATCCCGGAGCGGGTGGTGCACGCCAAGGGCTGGGGCGCGTACGGGACCTTCACGGTGAACCACGACATCTCGCGCTACACCCGGGCCAGGGTGTTCCAGCCCGGTACGAAGTGCGAGGTTCTGGTGCGGTTCTCCACGGTGGCCGGCGAGCTCGGGGCGGCGGACGCCGAGCGTGACGTGCGCGGCTTCGCGGTGAAGTTCTACACCGAGGAAGGCAACTGGGACCTGGTGGGAAACAACACGCCGATCTTCTTCATCCGCGACCCCTACAAGTTCCCGGACTTCATCCGCACGCAGAAGCGGCATCCCAGGACGAACCTGAGAAGCCCGGTGGCGATGTGGGACTTCTGGTCGCAGTCGCCGGAATCCCTGCACCAGATCACCATCCTCATGTCGGACCGGGGCTGCCCCACCGCACCCATGTACATGAACGGCTACGGCTCCCACACCTTCAGCTTCATCAACGCCGACAACGAGCGCTTCTGGGTGAAGTTCCACTTCAAGACCCGGCAAGGGCACCGGCACTACACGAACGAGGAAAGCGCCGAGGTCATCGGCCGGACCCGGGAGTCCTACCAGGAGGCGCTGTTCGGCGTCATCGAGCGGGGCGAGTACCCGAAATGGGACCTCAAGGTGCAGATCATGCCGGAGCTGGACGCGGAGAAGACCCCGTACAACCCCTTCGACCTCACCAAGGTCTGGCCCCACGGCGACTACCCGCTGATCGACGTCGGCGTGATGGAGTTGAACCGCAACCCGGAGAACTACTTCGCCGAGGTGGAGCAGGCGGCCTTCGCCCCCTCGAACATCGTGCCGGGCATCGGCTTCTCGCCCGACAAGGTGCTGCAGGCGCGCATCTTCTCGTACGCCGACGCACACCGCTACCGGCTGGGCACGCACTACGAGGCGCTGCCGGTGAACGCGCCCCGGTGCCCGGTACGCCACTACCACAAGGACGGCCCGATGCGGTTCTTCCCGCCCCGCCACGACAACGTCGACGCCTACTACGAGCCCAACAGCTTCGGCGGCCCGGTGCAGGACCAGAGCTACGCGGAGCCGCCCCTCAGGATCTCGGGCGACGCTTCCCGCTACGACCACCGGGAAGGCAACGATGACTACACCCAGGCGGGCAACCTCTTCCGGCTGTTCGACGACGGACAGAAGCAGCGCCTGTTCCACAACATCGCCGAAGCCATGGGCGGTGTGCCCAACGAGATCATCGAGAAGCAGCTCGCGCACTTCGCCAAGGCAGACCCGGCCTATGCCCAAGGCATACGTCGTGCGCTGGGGTGGTCCGACGCCGCGTGACGCGCGGGCTGTAGCCTAGGCTGCGGCGGACCTCCGTAGGGGCGACCGGCCGGTCGCCCCTACGCGATTCGATTTGCCAGACAGGCCCCTACCCTCCCTCGAGGGCGGCCAGCCGCGCCACCGCGCGCTCGTGATAGAGACGGTCGACGGCGTCCTTGGAGGGTTTCTTGATGGCGCGCTCCAGCAATCGACGCGCTTCGTCGCGGTTCCGCTCCTCGTCCATGAGCAGCAAACCGTGGGCGTATTCGACGCACACCACCTTGGCGTCCGGCATGAGCTCCAGGGTCCGGGCAAAGTGGCTGCGCGCCTTCTTCTCCGTGGCGCCATAGAGGAACCCCGCCATGCCGCCCGCGGCGTTGACGATCTCCGCGTGCCAGGTGCCCAGGCTCAGATGACCCGCCGCCTTGTTCGGGTCGAGCCTTAGCGCCTCTTCCACCGATTCCCGCACCTTGGTGGCGTATCCTCCGGTCACCGCCTGCAGGAAGCCGATGGTCTGGGCGTACCGCCCGCGGGTGTGGGCCAGTTGAATGTGCGCCTCCGGATTGGCCGCATCGAGCCGCACCGCTTCTTCCGCCAACTCCACGGCGCGCTGGAACAGCGCCTCCTTGTCCTC
>JAJDTQ010000164.1 GCA_022827045.1 Candidatus Binatia bacterium | reverse complement strand
CTCGGAACGAAAGGCGTTCCTCAACGAACTGCTCTCCCGCCACCCCACCGTCTCGGTCATCGACGTCGACCAGCTCATCACCCACCTGCGGCGCATCATCGCCCACGTCGCCCAGGCCGTGGAGCTGGTGCTGGCGCTGGTGCTGTGCGCCGGGTTGCTCGTGCTGATCGCCTCCATCCAGTCGAGCCGGGACCAGCGCCTGAAGGAGTTGGCGCTGCTGCGTGCCCTGGGCGGGACGCGGCGGCTCATCACCGGCGCGCTGGTGGCCGAGTTCGCGGCGCTGGGCGCGTTCGCCGGCATCGTCGCGGTCGTCGGCGCGGAGATCACCACGTTCTCGCTGAACCGTTTCGTTTTCGAGCTCCCGACCAGTCTGCATCCGCACATCTGGCCGGTGGGGCCGCTGTTCGGCCTCTTGATGGTCGCCGCCGTCGGCTACCTGGGCACGCGCAGGCTCGTCCGGACGCCACCGGCGACCGCCCTGCGCGAGGTCTGACGCCTCCGCGCACGATCTCGCTAGTGTGGTGTCTGGTTAATTCGCAGCATAAGATGCGGAGGATTTTTCGTCGTCGGCAAGGCGCGAGGAAGAGCAACGCAGCCGACGGCGAAAAAGACCCGCAGATTATGCTGCGAATAAACCAGACACCGCACTAGGCTCCCGGTGTCCTGTCCGCCGGCACGTGTGCTAAGATTCGCAGGGTCCCGTCGCTCTCGAGAAGGAGCACAACCATGATGGAGCCACGAATGGCGCGTATCTTTCGCGGGCTCGCGATCTGCTTCTGGCTGCTGGCAATCTCGAACTTCTCCAAGCCCCTTCAGCTGACCGAGCACACTGGCTTCGTTTTGTTCGGGACCCGCCTGTCGGGCAGTGACAGCGTGTTGTGGAGCCTCGTGTTCGGCGCCTACCTGGTGGTCTACGGCCTGGGCCTTTGGTACATGAAACGCATCGTCATCGGGATGGCGCACGCCTACGCCCTCTATGTCGTCGTGAACCTGTTCCTTTACTGGAGCAGCAACCCCCCGCCGTCGGGCGCCGACGTAGTACTGGCGGCGATGTATTCCCTGATCGCCGTGGGCGTGTCCGTGGGCTCGGCGGTGCTGCTGAGCGTGCACCGCAAGGAACTGGGATAGGAAGACGGCCGCGTCTTGATCTAACCTCTCTCCGACGAGGTCTTTCTTGCCGAGCATCAGCGCATCCGACGGAACCCGGCTCCATTACGAAGAGTGCGGGGAGGGCGTCCCCATCGTGTTCGTCCACGAGTTCGCCGGCGACCACCGGAGCTTCGAGCCGCAGGTGCGGTTCTTCTCGCGCTCCCACCGCTGCATTGCCTTCGACGCCCGCGGCTACCTGCCGTCGGATGTTCCCGAATCGCCCGAAGCTTACGGTCAGGACATCGCCCGCGACGACGTCGTGGCCGTGCTCGACGGCCTCGGCCTCCGGGAGGCGCACATCGTAGGGCATTCCATGGGTGCCTATACCGCGCTGCACGTGGCCATCCACCACCCCGAACAGTGTCTTTCCGTGGCGGCCATCGGCTGCGGCTGGGGCTCGAATCCGGACGAACGCGAAGAACGGGCGGCCATGTGCGCGGACATCGCCCGCATGTTCCGCGACGAACCCATGGCGGAGGCAGCGGCCAAGTACGCCCGCTACCCCATGCGCAAAGCCTTCGAGGCCAAGGATCCGCGGGGATTCGCCGAGTTCGAGAGGCAGCTCGCGGACCACTCGGCCACCGGCCTTGCGCTCACCATGTCGCGGGTGCAGGGACTGCGCCCTACCCTGGGGGACCTGGAAACGCCGTTGTCGACGCTCGAGATCCCGTTGCTGGTCATCGTCGGCGACGAGGACGACCCCTGCCTCGACGGCAGCGTATTCCTCAAGCGCACCGCTCCCATGGCAGCGCTGGTGGTGGTGCCGCGCTCGGGACACACGCTGACGCTGGAAGAGCCGGCTGCCGTCAACACGGCGCTGGCGGAGCTGTTCAGCGCCGTCGCGGACGGCGCCTGGATGGCGCACCGGAGGGAAAGGTGAGCGAGCCGGTATCAGCCGCCGACGGCATACGCGTGACCGTCGCGGAAGGCGTGGCCGAACTGCGGCTGTGCGCCGGCGACAGCCGCAACGCCCTGTCCGTCGCCATGTGGAAGGAGTTGCGGCGCTTCGCCAAGAGCGTCGCTCGCGACCACGCGGTCCGGGTGATCCTGCTGGCCGGCGACGACACGGTGTTCTCTTCCGGCGCCGATATCCGGGAGTTCGCCACCTTGCGGGCTCCCGGCGCCACCCGCGCCTACGACGACCTGGTGGAAAGCGCGCTACGCGCTTTGGAGGCGGTGCCGCAGCCGACCCTCGCCTGCATCGCCGGCCCGTGCGTGGGTGCCGGAGCATCCCTCGCCTGCAGTTGCGATCTCCGGCTCGCCGCCGACGATGCCTACTTCATGGTGCCGGCGGCGCGCCTGGGCCTGGGCTACGACCCCCGCGGCATTGCCCGCTTCGTTCGGGTGTTCGGCGACCCGGCGGTCCGCGGCCTGCTGCTGGGCGGGCAGCGGTACGAGGCACGCACGGCCCACTCCCAGGGTGCGGTGCACCTCCTGGTCGAGCCCGGGACGGTGCTGGCGGAAGGCCGCCGCCTGGCCGGCGGCATGGCCCGGAACGCGCCTCTCACCGTGGCCGCGGCCAAGGGCGCGTTGGCCGCCGTGGCCGCGGCCAAGGGCGCGTTGGCCGCCCTGGCCGGACACGACCGCGACGACGAAAGGCTCCGCCGGCTCGCCCTTGAAGCGGACGCAAGCGCGGACTACGCCGAGGGCCTGGCGGCGTTTCGGGAAAAGCGCAAACCCGAGTTCCGGGGGCGTTAGGAGTCGTGCCTTGCAGTGGATGATCGAGGCTTATCCGGCCTCTGCCGTCTTTGGAAGTCTCAACAGAATCGTCTTGATGTCGTTACGGATGATCTTGAGTTCGCCGTCAATACGTTCAAACCGGTTGTCAACGCGTTCAAACCGCTCCTTTTGGTCCGCGATGCTGGCGTCCAGCTTGCGGTCGATCCGCCTGAGAAGCGTCTCGTGTACGTCGATGCGGGCTTCCAGCCGATTGATCTCGGGCGTCACCTGGGCATTGATGGCCCACAGGCCCAAGGCGCCCAAGGCTGCAACCACCGTCACCCATGCCGTGATTACGCCGGCATATTCCTTCAGGATTTCCATGCCCCGCCCCTTCAGTGGAAGATATCCTACAAGGCATATATCGGTCGGTCAAATATTTTCCTTAACGGGAAGGTCATGAACGACCGCAACCTCATCCATGCCCTGTATGGCGCCAGGAACTCAGCGGACCCTGCTTTCCTGCGACCGGGCCGCGCCGCTCTTTCCACGGGTGCGGCGCTGGACGCCGTCGACAGGGCCGCTGCCGCCCTGACCGCTTGCGGGGTGAGACAGGGCGACCGGGTCTCGGTTCGAGTGGAGAAGTGCGTCGAGGCCGTGCTCCTGGCCCACGCGTGCTTCAAGCTCGGAGCCGTCCTGCACCCCATGAACACGGCCTACACGCCCCGGGAGGTGGATGCGTTGCTGGCGGACGCGCGCCCTGCCCTGCTGGTCTGCGACCCGGACGAGACAGAGACGTTCACCGAACCCCGGCGGCAAGGTTTCCGGGTGGAGGGGCTGCGCGGCGACCACGGCTCCTTCACCGATCTGACGCACGCGTCCGAGCCCGTACCCGCGGTGGCCGACCTCCCCGACCACGCCCCGGCCGCGCTGCTCTACACCTCCGGCACCACCGGCCGCCCCAAGGGAGCCCTGATCACCCACGGCAACCTAGCGGCCAACGCCCGGGCGCTGGTGGAGGTGTGGCAACTGGGACGCGAGGACGTCCTGATGCACGCGCTGCCGGCCTATCACGCGCACGGGCTTCTGACCGCCATCAACGTCATGCTCACGGCCGGCGGCGCTGTCTGCTTTCTCGACCGGTTCGAAGCCGGTAGCGTGCTGCGTGAGCTGCCCGGCTGCAGCGTCATGATGGGGGTGCCCACGCACTACGCGCGGCTGCTGAAGGAGCCCGGCCTTGCCGCCGCGACCAAGGGCGCCTTCCGCCTGGCTATCTCGGGCTCGGCGCCGCTGCCGCCGGACACCGCCGACCGGTTCCGGCGGGTTACCGGCATGGAAATCATTGAACGGTACGGCACCACCGAGGCCGCCATCATCACGGCGATCCCGCCGGGCACCGCCGGCCGGCGCGGCTGGGTGGGCTGGCCGCTCCCCGGCGTACGGCTCAGGGTCGCCGGCGAGGACGGACGCTTCGAATCCGCCGCCACCGGCGTATTGGAAACTCGCGGACACAACGTCTTCGCCGGCTACTGGAACCAGCCCGAGGAGCGGGCGTTCACCGACGACGGCTGGTTCGTCACCGGCGATATCGCGGAGATCGACGACCAGGGCTGCGTTCGCATTCTGGGACGAGAGACGGATGTCGTCATCTCCGGCGGCCTCAACGTCTATCCCAAGGAGGTGGAGGACGCGCTGGACGGGTTGGACGGTGTGGCCGGGTCTGCCGTATTCGGCGTACCGCACCCGGATTTCGGGGAAGCGGTGGCGGCGGTGGTGGAATCGCCGGCCCCGGCGTCGTTCGACGAAGGCGCCTGCATCGGCTATCTCAAGACGGAGTTGGCTTCGTACAAGGTTCCGAAGCGGATCATCGCCGTGGAATCCATCCCGCGCAACGAGCTCGGCAAAGTGGCCAAGGCGGCATTGCGGGAGCGGTATCGCGACCTCTTCAACCCGGCGGAGAACGTGCCAAGCGCTTTGTCGTCCGAGAGGCCTGGAGACGACGGGTAGAGAGGGCTTCAACCCGCCCGCGAATTGAGCCGCCACCGGCCCACGCGCCATCAAGGAGAAAACGACATGGACCTGCAGCTTCAAGGAAAGACCGCTGTCGTGACCGGCGGCAGCGAGGGCATCGGCAAGGCCATCGTGGAGGCGTTGGCGCGGGAGGGCGTGGACGTAGCCACTTGCGCGCGGCGGGCGGGGCCGCTGGAGGAGACCGCCACGGCGGTGGCAAAGGCCACCGGCCGCAAGATCGTCCCGATTCCGGCGGACCTGACCAACGATGACGCCGCCCACCGGTTCATCCACGTCGCTGCCGAAGCGCTGGGACGCATCGACATCCTCGTAAACAACGCGGGGTCGGCGCCCGGCGGCCTCATCGAGAACCTCACCGAGGAGGAATGGGCCGGGGCGCTGCAGCTCAAGTTCATGGGATACGTCCGCTGCATGCGCTACGCCCTTCCCATCATGCGCGAGCAAGGCGGCGGACGGGTCGTGAACCTTATCGGCAACGACGGGGTCAAGACGTCCTACTGGGAGATCGCGCCGGGAGCGGCCAACGCGGCCGGCCAGAACCTGACCAAGTCGCTGGCCGGCCAGTATGGAAAGTACGGCATCAGCTTCGCGGCGGTGAATCCCGGGCCGGTGCGCACCGAACGCTGGACCGGCCTGGTGGAGGCCATGTCCCGGGACATGGGCCTGAACTACGAGGATGCGGACCAGCTGGCGCCGCGATCGATTCCTCTGGGGCGCATCGCCGAAACCTCCGAGGTGGCCAATCTCGTGGTGATGCTGGCGTCGCCGCTCATGCACTTCGTCAACGGCACCATGATCGAGATCGACGGCGGCCAGGAAAAGGCGTTGATGGACCGATCCCGTGACCGCGATTGACGTGCACGCGCACTTCGTGCCGCCGGCCGTGCTGGAGACGCTGGACGGCTGCGGCGCCGACCTCGGCATCGCGCTGGTTGAGAAGGCCGGCGGGGCGCGTTGCTGCCGCTTCGATGACGGCCTGGAAGTGCGTCCTTTCCTCCCCGGCCTGCTGGACGTGGATGCGCGCCTTGCGGAAATGGATGGCCAGAGAGTCCAACGGCAGATCCTCTCGGTGTGGACCGACATCTTCGGCTACGGCCTCGACGCCTCCCGCTGCGACGCGTGGCATCGCATCCTGAACGACAGCCTCGCCGAACTGAGCGCGGCCCGTACGGAGCGCTTCTCCTGGATGGCCTCGGCGCCGCTGACCGACGCCGCGGCAGCGGCGCGCGAGCTCGAGCGCTGCGCCGGCAACGGCGCAGTGGGCGTCATCGTAACCGCCAACGTCGACGGCCGGAACCTCGGCGAGGTTCCCCTGGACGAGTTCTGGAGCGCCTGCGAGACCCTCGACGTGCCGGTCTTCGTGCACCCTTCCCTGCCGCAGCCGATGCCGCGGGCCGAGAAGTTCAGCCTCAACCAGATCTGCGCCTACACGCTGGATACCACGCTGGCGGTGGGCTCCATGATCATGAGCGGCACCCTGGACCGTTTCCCGAAGCTCCGGCTGCTGTTGTCCCACGGCGGCGGGAACCTGCCCTACCTCATCGGCCGTTTCGACCGCATGCACGAAGCCGCCGACGGGAACGTCACCGGGGACAAGGCGGCGGATCCGCCGAGCGCCTATCTGCGGCGTTTCCTTTACGACAGCATCCTGCACAGCCGGGATGCGCTGCTGTTTCTCAGGGACCTGGTGGGGTTCGAGCGCATCCTGCTTGGCGGCGACGCGCCCTTTCCGCCCGGCGACCCGGACCCGGTGGGGAGCCTGGAGAGAGCCGGGCTCGATCAGGACACCATCGACCTCATAGCGGTCACCAACCCCCGAAGGGAGTACCGCCTGGACCCATGAGCAGCGACCGGCAACGCTTCAACCGCGAGCTGATGGACTTCCTGGCGGCGTCGCCCACACCGTTCCACGCTGTCCAGGAAATGGCCCGGCGGCTGGCGGAGGCGGGCTTCCAACACCGTCCCGAAACCGAGCCCTGGCGCCTGGAGCCCGGCGGACGCTACTTCACCACCCGCAACGACTCCTCCATCATCGCCTGGACCGTACCCGCGCGCTCCGCGCTTCCCGATGCCGGGCTTCGAATGGTGGGCGCGCACACGGACTCGCCCTGTCTCAAGGTCAAGCCGCAGCCGGAGATCGACGGGAACGGGTATCTCCAGTTGGGCGTCGAGGTGTACGGGGGAGCGCTGCTGAACCCATGGTTCGACCGGGACCTGTCCCTGGCCGGACGGGTGAGCTATCTCGACCGCGGCGGCGCCCTCGCGCACGGCCTGGTGGATTTCAAGGAGCCGGTGGCGGTGATCCCCAGCCTGGCGATTCACCTGGACCGGGAGGCCAACGAGAGCCGCGCCATCAACGCCCAGACCTATCTCCCGCCCGTGCTGGGCGGACGGGGCGGCGATTTCGACCTCAAGACCCTGTTGCGCCAGCGGCTCGAAGCGGACGCCGGCGCGGAGGTCGGCCAGGTTCTGGACCACGAGCTGGTGCTCTACGACACCCAGAAGCCGGCCTTCGTCGGCCTGGCGCAGGAGTTCATTGCGTCGGCGCGGCTCGACAACCTGCTGAGCTGCTTCACGGGGCTGAGGGCGTTGCTGGACGCAGGAGGCGAAGCCGGCGCTCTGCTTGTGTGCAACGATCACGAAGAGGTGGGAAGCACCACGGCGTCCGGAGCCCGGGGCCCCATGCTGACCCAGGTGCTGGAACGCCTGCTGCCGGTGCCGGAGGACCGCAACCGTGCCCTGTCCCGTTCCATGCTGATATCGGCGGATAACGCCCACGGCGTCCACCCCAACTTCGCCGACCGGCACGACGGCAACCACGGTCCGCTGCTGAACCGCGGACCGGTCATCAAGATCAACGCCAACCAGCGTTATGCCACCAACAGCGAGACCGCCGCGGCCTTTCGGCGGCTGGCCGCCGACGAGGGAGTGCCGGTGCAGACCTTCGTGGTTCGCAGCGACATGGCGTGCGGCAGCACCATCGGACCCCTGGCGGCGGCCGAGACGGGCGTGCGGACCGTGGACGTGGGAGCGCCCCAGTGGGCCATGCATTCCATCCGGGAGCTGGCGGGCACGGCGGACGCGTTCAACCTGAGCCGCGTGCTGCGGCGTTTCCTTGATACGGCGAGCCTGGACGCGTGACGGGCGACGCCCTCGGATCACAAACGTTGTCCGCGCGGCCGGCGTCTGCCGGCGTATCGTTACAACAGCTTGAGGTATGAGCCGGCTTCGCGAGTCGGCTGTCGCTGTGGGGACACCTGTCTCGCGCCCGCCAAGCCCTCTCCAAGGGCGGAAAGGCTCTTGAGGAAGCGGGCGGCGTTGCGGTTGTTGTATCCGTTCTGAGTCAGGACCGCGTACAGGCTGATCTGTGACCGCAGCCAGTTGTCCCTGATTCGGACCAGCCGCCCCGACTCCAGATAGGCATTCACGAAGCCATTCCAGCCGAGGGCCATTCCGGCCCCCGCCGCCGCCTCGTCCAGCACCTGCTGGTAGCTCTCCAACGGTTCCACCGGCGCTTTCGGAAGGTCGCAATCATGCGCCTGGAACCACGTCGTCCAGGTGGCGCAGGACTGATTGAATTGGGCAAGGTCCAGCCGCGGCACATTGGACCAGTATCTGGGGTGCCTGCCGAGCACGCGCTCGAACCGCTTCACGAAAGAAGGTGAGCCGACCGGAACGATTTCCTCGTCCAGCAGTTTCACCGCGCTGGGATCCGTCGGCGTGACCGAGTGTTCGAAAACGATGTCGACGCCAGCGGGCAACAGCAGGTGCAACATGTCGTAGTCGCCGTTCAGAACTCGCACATGGGCGTCGCCGCCCATGGACCGCTTGAGCTCGCCCAAAGCGGGCAGCAGCAGGAAATCGGAGATCTCATGGGTGCAGGCGATGATGACGCTGCCGGTCTGCGTACGAAGCCCGCGGCCTGCCGCGTGCAGGCTCTCCAACGACGACTTCACGGCGACGTAGTAGTCCTCCCCGCTTCGGGTGAGAACCACGCCTCGACCCTGGCGCTGGAACAACTTGTCGCCCAGCGCGGTTTCAAGGTTGCGAATGTGACGGCTGATCGCCGACTGCGAGGTATTCAGCTCTTCGGACGCGCGTATCACGCCGCCGAGACGGGCCGTAGCCTCGAAGGCGATCAACGAACTCGTGGAGGGAATATTGAACCGAAAGTCACTCATACCATATATGATATCAGTTTTTCCGGTATTACAACAGGTACGGTTACAATCGTATCGATCGGTTTACATCAGCCGCAACCCGTAGAAACGGGCGGCGTTCCCGCCGAGAATTTCTCGGTCATCATACCCGCGTCAACCGACGGTTGCGCCGCTGCTGATGCTCTTGAGACCCTCCGAGCCGTCGGTGATCACGTCGACCACCGTAGGCCTACCCTTTCGCAGCGCTTCGCTGACCGCGTCCCGAATATCGCCCGGGTTCCGTACGCGCAGCCCCTCGGCGCCGAAGCCGTGGGCGATAGAAGCGAAATCCGTGTCGTTGAAGGCGGCCGGCGAATCGCCTCCAAGATCGCCGGTGGCGATCATGCTCAGGGCCGAGTTGTTCATGACCACGAAGACAACGGGGAGGTCGTATTGCACCGCCGTGGCGATGACGTGCACCGACATGGAGAAGCCGCCGTCGCCGCTCACGCTCACCACGGGCCGATCCGGATGCACGAGCTTGGCCCCTACCGCGGCCGGCGGGCCCCAGCCCATGCCGGCCAACCCCCCGGGCACGAAGAGGGTCCCCGGCGCCTTGGTCTTGAAGTAGTGGGCCATCCAGACACGGTTGCTGCCGGCGTCGAGGGTGACGATGGCTTCCGGATCCAGCTCCTCGTTCAGGTCCCCGACCAGCCGCTGGGGCATGATCGGCGTGGCGCCGGAGTGAAGCGCGGGGCTCTCGAAGAACTTCTCGGCGCGTTTGCGCTCTTCGAGCCGCTGCGCGGCCTGCAGGTCCCTTGTCCGAAGACCCTCCCCGCCCATCTGAAGCAGCTGCTTCAAGACCGCCTTTGCGTCGCCGATGAGAGAGACCTCCACGGGGTAGGACCACCCCGCGTTCCGAGGTTCGATGTCGATCTGGATCAGCTTCTGCCGGTTTGCGTCGATGAGGAGTTCGCTGTTGGTATCGTTGGGTGCGAGCCGCGACCCCACGACCAGGATCGTGTCCGCTTCCCGTACGACGCTGTTGGCGACCGGTTGTCCGTAGCGGCCCATCATGCCGAGGGCGAGAGGATGATTTTCACGGAACGCGCTCTTGCCGTTGTAAGTGGTCGCCACCGGACTCCCCAGGAGCTCGGCCATGGCGACCAACTCGTCGTAAGCCTTGGCACCGTGCACGCCGTTGCCGGCGATGATGACAGGCCGTTGCGCCGCGCCGAGCAGCTCGATTGCGGAAACCAACTCCTGTGCGGACGCATGGGTCGGCGATTCCCGGAGCCAGTGTCCGGTCGGGTGAACCCGCGGCGGCTTGTCCGGATCCAGCTCGCCGGCGATGGCTCCCTGCCGCATCACCACCGCCGTCGGTCCCGGCCGTCCGGTGACAGCGTGCTTGATGGCCATCTGGAGGCCCAACACCGCTTCCTTGGGGGTGGCGGCGAGAACCGAGAACTTGGTGATGCCGTCCAGCAGGTTCCTGAGGTCGAACGCCCCGTAGCTGCCCCAGCCGCTGGCGTTCCTGGGGTTCAGGGAGAAATCGCCGCCTTCGGTGGTGTCCGCCAGCACCACCATGGGAGAGCCGGCCAAGTATGCCTCCAGGGTGCCGAACACCGCGTTGGTGCCGATGAACGCGCCCTGGCCAAGCACGACTCCGGGCTTGCCGGTGAGGCGGCCGTAGACGTCCGCCATCACCGAAGCCGACTGCTCATGGCGGACCAGGATAGGCCGCACCCGGTCGGCGTGGCCGGACAGCGAATCGAAGATGCGCATGGCGCTGCCGCCCGGGATGCCGAAGACGAAGCCGATGCTTGCCTCTGACAGGACTTCGCAAATCTTTTCGTGTGCCTTGATCATCGAACTCCGATGACTTTCCCCCGCCGTCGCCGCGACATGACGCGCCTTATCAGACAGTGGCCACCATGAGCTGTTGCATCCGCGGCACCCGCAGGCCGTCCGTGCGGCCCGCGCAGTAGCGCTGGTCCGCGACCTCGGGCTCCAGGTGGTAGACCTCACTGAAGCCGTGGGACTCCAGCCACCGGCGCAGCGGGGCGGCTTCATGAAACGTTATGCAAGGCTCTCCCCGCTGGGCGCCCACCCGGCGGCCGAAGTCGTGGAAGTCGCGGTCGATGCCCTGGAGGGACTGCCGCGGCAAGTTGAACGTGAATGCGATGGTGCTGGGGGACGGGAGCGTGGCGATGTAGCGGAGGGTCATGTCCACGGCGTCGCGGCGCAGGTAGACGGTCACCCCAAGCCACGAGAAGAACGCCGGTGTCCGTGGGTCGAAGGGCCCGGCCGCGAGCCCGGCTTCGAGCCCGTCCACTTCCAGATCCGCCGGGCAATAGGCGACGTTGTCCGGAACCTCGATGTTGTGCTGCCGGAGCAGGTCGTGCTTGACCGCCTGGGAGTCGGGATGATCCACCTCGATGACGCGCAGGCCCCGCGCCCACTCGGGTTGGCGGTACGCGAAGGTGTCGAAACCGGCGCCGACCAGCACGTATTGCCCGACACCCCGGGCCACCGCCTCCCGAAGCTGCTCCTCCACGTAACGGCTGCGGTAGGTGATGAGGCAGCGGGCGGCGCGGAACATGGGGTCTGCCAGCAGGCGCCGGTCCCGGCGAATCTCTTCCTCGGTGGAGCCGTCGACAAGGCCGACAGCCAGCGGATCGTCGAAGATCCTCGGCTCATGGTCGAGGACCTGGTGCGAAGCGCGCAGGATCGCGGCGAAGACGGACGTTCTCCTTGCGTCGACGATTCTCATGGGCCTAGACTCACTGTTCAGCTTTGTTAGCGAAGAACCACGTGTTTTGCCATCGAGGGCGGCGCTCTTTTCGTCACCTGGAGGAGGGAACCCAATGCAGACCGCAGATGAAAAGTTCATGGATGTAGACGGCATCCGTACGCGCTACTTCGAGAAGGGAACCGGCGAAAACGTGGTGTTGATCCATGGCGGCGTCTTCGGTTCCAATGACGCGGCCGACTGCAGCGTGGACTGGGCGCTCAACTTCGACGCCTTGGCCCAGTGGTTCCACGTCTACGCCCTGGACAAACTCGGACAGGGGCTGACGGACAACCCGCCCACGGATGCCGACTACACCATGGCCGCCACCACCCGTCACGCCATCGGTTTCGTCGAAGCCCTCGGGTTAGGCGGCGTGCATGTCGTCGGCCACTCCCGCGGCGCCTACGTGGCGGCGCGCATGACCCTGGAACGGCCGGACCTGGTGAGGTCTTGCATCCCGGTGGACACCAACACGCTGGCTCCCGGCTTCGGGCGCAACCACATCGTCTTCGCCGACACTCCCGAGCCGCGGCTCTCGCGGGAAAGCCAGCGCTGGGTGCTGGAGCGCTACTCCTACAGCGGCGCCCACGTCACCGACGATTGGCTCGACGTGGTGACCGAGATGGCGCGGTTGCCGAAGTACCAGGAGAGCGTGGAGAAGATGATCACCCAAGGCCTGCGAAAGAGCCTGTTCCTGACCCGGCACTCGATCGAGAAGGGGGAGACCCTTGGCTGGATCCGTGAGCGGGGCATGGGGAAGCCCACTCTGCTCGTATGGGGCTACAACGATCCCACCGCCACGCTGTCACAGGGAATGCGGCTGTTCGAGCTCCTGTGCATGCGCGAGCGCCGCTCGCGGATGCACATCATCAACGAGGCCGGCCACTTCTCCTTCCGCGAGCACCCCAAGGAGTTCAACGAGGTGCTGCGAGGTTTCATCGCCAGCCAGGGGCGGTGAGCCGGGGGCTACCCTCCCAACCATTGCAGCAGGACTTCTTGCGGGCCTGCCACAACGCCCTGCGGCCAGGGGATGTGGAGCGTGTAGTGGAACACGCCCAGAAGCACGGCCAGGGCGAGCGCGGTATAACCGAGAGAAAGGCGCCAACCTGCGCGGGCCCGGAGCGCCAGGTAGAGCCACATGAAGAGCGGCACGCTCAGCAGGAAACCGATCACCCAGATGGACGCCAGTAGCCCCAGTATCCAGCCGAAGATGTCCGCGGCCCGGCGCGCGATGAGTTGCCCCGGAACGCCGCGCTCCGCTTCCAGGTCCATGATCCGGGCCGATCCTCCTTCGGAGACCCGGAACAGGTCGAGGAACAGTTGCGCCGCGCACATGCCAGCCGCCGACAACCCTACCACAAGGGGGAAAAGCCGGGCCTGGTCCGGCCACCCGCGGGCGGTCACGACTCCGCTGAGCACCAACACCAGGATGGCCAGGCTGAAAACCGCCGGGACGCTGAGGTGGAACCGGAACCGCCACCGCGCGGCCGTGGGGGCCGGCTCGTCCGCGGGCATGCCCGTCCGGGTCCACCTTTGGCCGTAGACCAGGCTGGTGACGATGAGCGCGCCGATGACGAGCACGATGGGGCGCCAGAGCCAGCTCACCCCGTAGTGGCTGGCGGCGATGAAGAAATAGTTCTCCAGCACGCTGCTCAGCACCAGCCCCAGGATGAGCGGCGGCCTGGGCCAGCCGAAACGCTTCATGAGCCATCCGAGAAAGCCGAACGACAAGAGCAGAATCAGATCGCCGAAGTGACGCTTGGCCTGGAACGCCGCCAGGAACACCACCACGATCACCAGCGGCGCCAGCAGGTGGACCCGGACGTTGGCGAGCCGGGCCAGGTAGTTGGTGAGGAGCAGGCACAGGCCGGTGCCGAAGATGTTGGCGATGGCGATGCTCCAGACCATGGTATAGGTGACGTCCAGGTGCTTGGTGAGCATGTCCGGGCCCGGGCTGATGCCCTGGATCAGGAACACCCCGAGCAGGATGGCCATGGCGGCGCTGCCGGGAACGCCGAAGGCCAGCGTCGGAATCAGCGAGCCGCCTTCCTTGGCGTTGTTGGCGCTCTCCGGCGCGATGACGCCGCGCACGTCACCCGTGCCGAAGGAGTCCCGGGCGCCGCGCTCGGTCTGCACCGCGTGCCCGTAGGCGAACCAGTCCACCACGGCGCCGCCCAAACCCGGCGTGGCGCCCACCCACACGCCCACGGCGCTGGAGCGCAGCACCAGGAACCAGTGGCGGAAGGCGTCCCGGATGCCCACCGTCACGCCCCTCAACGCGTCCCTGGGCACGTCGGCGATGCGGGTGCCGCGGATCACGAGGTCCACCATCTCCGGAATGGCGAAGATCCCCAGCGCCACGGGCACCAGCGGGACCCCCTCCCAGAGGTAGAGCTGGCCGAAGGTCCAGCGCATCTCCCCCACCTGGTAATCCATGCCCACCATGCCGACCATGAGCCCGAGGGCGCCCACCACCAGCCCCTTGAGGGGCGCACCGCCGCTCAGAACCGCCACCATGGAGATGCCCAGCATGCCCATCATGAAGAACTCCGGAGCACTGAACGCGAGCACGATGGGACGGAGAACGGGGATGGAGACGGCGAGGATCAGCGCGCCGAAGAGACCCCCCATCATCGACGCCATGTAGGCGGCGCCGAAGGCCCGGCCCGCCTCGCCCTTCTTGGCCATGGGATGGCCGTCCAGGATGGTGGCCTGCGACGCCGCGGTGCCCGGCACCCCGAACAGCACGGACGGGATGGTGTCCGACGTGGTGGTCACCGAGATGAGCCCGATCATCACGGCGAACGCGCTCAGGGTGTCGAGGTCCAGGGTGAACGGCAGCAGGATGGCGAGGCCCACGAGGCCGCCGAGGCCGGGGATGGCGCCCAGGGAGAGCCCCATGAGGACGCCCAGGACCAGGAAGGCGAGGCTACGCGGGATCACCTCGGCGACACACGGACAGCCGAAGATGTTCTCTACCGCGGTGAGAGCCGCTTCCCACATGGGTTCCCTTCCCTTGAAATTCCGGTGCGATTTCCCTAGTGTCGTGCGTCACGGAGTCTTGCAAGTAGCAAGTACTATCATATCGGAACCTACCAGATGAGGACGGAACATGGGCATCGCAGCCATCGATCATTGGGTCCTGGTGGTCAAGGACCTGGAAGAGACCTTCGCGTTCTACCGCAAGCTCGGCCTTGACGCGGGCTGGCAGGAGCGTCCCGGCGGGCGCGGCAAGCGGCCGATCATCCGCATCAGCGAGACACAGAAGCTGAACCTGTACGTGGTGGACCGCTACACCACGGAGAGCCCCACGCACGCGCCCAACTACGCCACCGGAAGCGCGGACCTCTGCCTGCGCTGGGAAGGAACCGTGCAGGAAGCCCAGGACTTCCTGGAGCAGGCGGGCATTGCCGTCATCTCCGGTCCCGTGGCACGCACCGGTTCCGAAGGCGTCGGCACGAGCCTTTATGTCCGTGACCCCGACGACAACCTGATAGAGCTGATGACCTACGGCGACCCCGCGTATGCGGAGTAGCCCGCTCTCGTTGTCCGGCGCTACGCGGCCTCGGGCCGAGGCCCGACGGTGATGGGGCCCGGCTCGTAAAGGGGCTGGTGGATTTCGGACTCGTCCACGTCGAGCTTGTAAAGCCCGACGGCGTTGTCCATCAGGATCTTCTTGCGCTCGTCCGCCGACGTGACGTCCTGCAGCGAATGGGTCCGGCACCACACCGACTTCGGCCATGTAGTGGTGCCGTGCGGGTAGTCCACCGAGTACATGATCTTGTCCACGCCGATCTCGTCCCGGCTGCGGATGCCGTGGCGCTCGTGCCAGAAGGTGGCCCACATGTTGGTTTGGAAAACGTCGCTGGGTTTGCGCGTGAGAGAGGAGTTCTCGGCAACCTTGCGCTCCTCGAACTCGTGGTCCAGCTCCTCCAGCAAATAGGGCAGCCAGCCCACGCCGCTCTCCACGCTGATGGTCTTGAGCCTGGGGAATTTCTCGAACACGTCCGAATAGAGGATGTTTGAGACGATCTCCATGTGACTCACGAAGGTCATGGAGACGCCCAGTGCGAACTGCGCGCTCTTCTCCAGGGACTCCCAGGGGGGCAGGGCGGGCAGTGCCGTGGAGTGCAGGCAGACGGGCACGTCCAGGTCGCAGCACGCCTGGTAGACCGGGTACCAGTAGGGATCGTTGAAGTGCTTGAGCCCCAGGATATGCGGGGCGCCGTGCCACACCAGCGCCTTGTGGCCGCGTTTCACCGCGCGATGGATCTCGGCCACGCACAGGTCCACGTCCCACATGGGGGTGACGCACTGGGCGATGAACCGGGGGGTGATGTCCTGCCACTCTTCGATGAGCCAGTCGTTGTAGGCCTGGATGCAGGCCAGCCGGAAGGCCTCGCTGCCCTCCTTCTGGAAGTTCTGGTTGGTGATGCCGATGATGTTGGGAAAGAGCACCGAGGCGTCCAGCTCTTCCTGGTCCAGGACCTTCAGGCGCTCCGAAACTTCGTACGTGGAGCGAGGTACGTCCTCCCACCTCTTCACGTTGGGGTTGACGCCGGAAACGCGGGCCAGCCCGCCGAACCCCTTGGCGTTGCCGCCCAGGGACCAGGTCTGGGTGCCGTCGGGCAGCTCCACGATGTGGGGAATGTCGTCGCCGAACTTCGCCTTGGACATCCTGTTGGTCCAGACATCCGGCGCCTCCTGGATGTGATCGTCCGCGGAGACGACGCCGTACTTCATCTTTAGCGTTGCCATAAAACTCCGGCCCTCCAGTCGAGCCTGATCGGTTCCTACCCGGAGTCCGAATAGAACTTGTTGTCGGTGTACTCCCGGCCCCAGGCCGTGTCAAACCGGCGCCTTACGGCTCCAGCCAGGTCCGCCAAAGCCCTCCCTTGGCGTGCCAGTATTCCTGCGTGGGACCCCGCTCCCAGTTCTTGACCTCGTCGCGCCACACGTAGTTCCGGATGTTGGACCAGCCGATGATGTAGTGGACCACGTCGTCGACAAAGTATGTCTGGGCGAAGTTCTTCCAGATGGCGAGCCGCTTGGCCCTGTCCGGCTCTTCCAGGTACTGCGTCACGAGCTTTTCCAGCTCGGGAGTGCAGTAGCGGGTGACGTTGCTGACACCGTGCTTGCCCTCGGCGCAGCCGAGGTGCTGGATGTTGGCCACGAACGGCTCACCGGTCCCGCCTCCACCGTAGACGGAGACGTGAAGCTCACCCGCGATGGTCTTCTTGATGAGCTCGGCTCCGCCCAGGTTCTGCAGCGAGAACTTGATACCCGCCTCGGCCGCCTGCCGCATGATGGGCTCGGTCCAGGGGTCGCCCTGGCCGCGGGTGGCTCCCAGGGTGATGGGCTGGCCCTTGTAACCGGCTTCCTTGAGCAGGCGCTTGGCCTCGGCCACGTTCCGCTTCCACTTGAAACCGAGGGACGTCTCCCAGTCGGTGTCCGGGACGCCCCAGGTCTCCACCGGGACGCCGAGCCCGAAGGTGGCCTCGTCGAGGATCGCGCCCTTGTCCAGCGAGAGCGCGATGGCCTGGCGCACGCGCGGATCGGAAACCGGCGCCGACTGGGTGTTGAAGACAAGGAGCCTGAGGCCGGCGGCGCCGATGGGCATGTACTGCAGCCCCTTGATGCGCTTGCTGTCGATGCGCTGCACGAAGGTCGGTCCCAGGCGCTCCGTCAGGTGCACGTCCCCCGCCTGGACCGCGGCGGCCCGGGCCGCCTTTTGGCGGATCACGATGAAGCGGACGCCGTCGAGGTACGCAGCCCCGCCCCAGTAGTCGTCATGACGCACCACGTGCAGCTCCTGCCCGGGGGTCCAGGACTTGAACTTGAACGGGCCCGTGCCCGACGGCGGCGCGCCGCCCTTCATCTTCTGCTGGCCCTTGGCCAGAGACCCGGCCGGGGCAATGTGAAGGGTCGACGTGTTGGCGAGAATCTCGGGCAAGAGGCCGCGTGGCCCGGGTGCCTTGAACCTCACGGTGTACTTGTCCACGGCCGTGGCCGATGCCACGTTATCGGCCAACTGGCCCTGCCCCGCCGCGCCGTTGGCCGGGTCCCTGATGTGGTTGACGGACCAGACCACGTCCTCGGCGGTCAGCTCCTTGCCGTTGTGGAACTTGACGCCCTTGCGGACCTTGAACGTCCACTCGCTGGAATCGGCGTTGGGCGACCAGCTTTCCGCCAGCCACGGGTGGATGTCGCCCTTCTGGTCGTACATGACCAGGGGCTCGTACATGTTGTTCTTGATGTACTCGGGGATGGAGGTGAATGCCACGAAGGGAATCGGCGTGCCGATGCCCTTGGCGTTGCCGAGCTTCAGCGTTCCCCCCATGCGAGGCTTGTCCGCGGCCTCGGCCGTGGAGAGCCCCGGCGGGCCGACGGCGAGAGCGACCCAACCGGCCAACAAAAACGCCACGCCCACCAACGAACCGCGCACGATACCTTTCAGGGTGCTGGCTGTCATCGTGATCTCCTCCTCTCGGATTGGGCTCAACGGCGTGATAATACGGCCGCGACGCTAGTGTCGCGTCCCGTAAATTCCTGGCATAAGTTGCGCAGGATTTTTTGTCGTCGGCAAGGCGCGATGACGAGCAGTGGCGGGTACCACGCGAGGAAGAGCAACG
>JAJDTQ010000118.1 GCA_022827045.1 Candidatus Binatia bacterium | reverse complement strand
ATGACCCCCTTGACGATCTCGAACCTGGCCATGGCCTGCAGCGCCTCGTTGACCTGCTCCAGGGTGTACTCGGCCGAGATCATCTCCTCGAACGGGAAGGTGTCCTTGCGCGAGGAGAGGAAGTCGATGGCCTGGAGCCAGTGGCGGGGCTCGCCGGAGCGGATGGTGTGCAGGATCATCTCCTGGGGGAAGTCATTGAGGCCGATGTTGGCCTTGCCGCCGGCGCCGATCCAGACGTAGCGGCCGCCGCCCCGCAGCAGGGTCAGACCCTCGGGCACGGCCATGTTGTTGGCCACCTGGATCACCACGTCGCCGCCGCGGCCGTCGGTGTGGTCCTTCACCCACTGGCGGCGGTCCTTGGCGTCGGTGACCTCCTCGAGGTTCAGCACCTCGTCGGCGCCCATGCGCTTGCTCACCTCCAGGCGCGCGGCCGGCGCGCCGATGACGAGCACCTGCTTGGCGCCGTGGTCCTTGGCCACCGCGGTGGCGAAGTTGCCCAGCGGCCCGCTGCCCTGGATCACCACGGTCTCGTGGCTCTTGATGGCCCCGAGCCGGTCGTAGCCGTGCATCACCGTGCGGTAGGCGCAGGCGGAAGCGGCCGCCGACGCCGAGGTCACGTCCTCGGGCACCTTGATGATCTCGCAGGGCGGGGGAACGTACATGTACTCGGACACGCTGCCCAAGAGATACGGGTACTCGTCGCTGCGGTTGTGCCCCCAGGAGGCGCGCCCCGGGCAGATGCAGGGTTGCAGCGCCACGCTGCAGTAGTAGCAGTGCCCGCACGCCACATAGCTCCACACGATGCGGTCGCCGGGCTTCACCGGCTTGCCCAGGATGTCGGTGCGCTCGCCGTTGATCTCCTCGATGTAGCCGCAGGGCTCATGCCCGGTGATGATGGGCAGCGAGTCGCCGCCGCCCAGGGGGCCGTGCCAGCGGTGCACGTCGGTGCCGCAGATGGTGGACGCCTCGATGCGCACCAGCAGCGCCCCCGGCTCCAGCTCCGGGATCGGCACCTTCTGTATTTCCAGCGGTTCGTTGTGGGATACCACCACGGCGGCGCGGCATTCGTCCATGACGTATCTCCTTGTCGGAGCTGCGGCGTTCGGTCTCGCCGGAGGTTGATGGTGAAAGGGGTAGGACGTGAATCACGCCCTACCCCCGTCGATTACAATTAAGCCGTATGGAACCGGCTATGCCTTGGCGGCGACCGCGGCCTCCGCGGGCTCGGGCTCCGGCTTGTAGAACCGCTCCGCGTTGCGATAGAGCATGGCCGCCTTGTCGTCGGCGGTGATCTCGTCGCTCTCCATCAGCTCGCCGATGTCGTGGATGCAGCTCTTGGTGGTGACCTCGTGGGGGAAGTCCGAGGAGTACAGGAACGGCCGGTGCCCGACGGTCTTGATGGCGAAGGGCAGCGTCAGCTCTTCGGTCTCGATGCCCAGGTAGAAGCGGTCCTCCTCGATGAGCTGCTTGATGATCCCGGCCGGATCGTCTTCCTCGCCGATGCTGAACTCGCCGTCGGGGACGTACTGGAAGTGCGTCTCGTGGGACGCGTGCAGGCGCTCCAGCAGCAGCAGCAGCCAGGCCACGCCGCCTTCCAGGAAGGCGATACGCACGTTGGGGAAGCGCTCGAAGATGCCGTTGTAAAGGATGTTGGCGCAGTTGAGGGTGATGCCCCAAGGGTGCCCCAAGGCATGCACCGGGGTGTACATGTTCATGTGGTCGAGCCCGAAGCGGTCGTGGCAGCCGCCGTGCACCGCGAGGCAGCAGCCCAGCCGGTCGGCCTCCTCATAGATGGGCCAGTAGACCTTGGCGCCCAGCGGCAGCGGCAGGCCGTTGGAAGGCATCATGGCGCCCATCATGCCCTGCTCGGTGACGATGCGGCGCAACTCCTTGACCGCCTCCTCCGTGTCCTGCATGGGGATCAGGCCCATGGCGTTGAAGCGCGGATCGCGCTGCAAGTAGGTATGATACGTCCAGTCGTTGTACGCCTTGCAGGCGGCCACGGCGTAGTCGAGGCTCACGATCTTGCCGTAGCCCAGTCCCTGGGTCGGATACATCACCGTCCAGTCGATGCCCACGTCCTCCAGGAACTGCAACCAGCCGTCCGGCCCCACCTTCTCGCGGCCGTCCCGTAGCGGCGGCGTCTCCACCGCGCGGCCGTCGTGAAGATGGTCGATGGGCGGGAAGATGATGCCCTTCTTGGCGGCGATGTCCCGGTAGGGCTGTTCCATGTGCTCGAGGATCCCCGGGTTGTCCTCCAGGATGTGGCCGTCGCCATCGATTATGCGTGTATTGAGTTGACCGGACATGATCGTTCTACCTCCTTCGAATAGCCCCTGTTTTCTTGTCCTTATACCGTTCCCGGCCGCCGTACATCAAGGGATTCAAACCCTTTTCTACAGCACCTGGTACGTCCACACCTGGTGGTAGACTTCCGGCTCTCCCTTGGGCATGGGCTGGTACTTCTCCCCCTCCTCTACCAGCGTCCACTTCCCCTCCGCTTCCAGTGCCGACTGCTTTTCCTTGAAGCCGTCCTGCTCGTAGGTGTCCGGCCGAAGCGAGAAGACGATGTGGCCGCCGGGACGGGTCACGCGCACCAGCTCGTCGAACGAGCCGGCCGGCGCATGCCCCACGGTGAAGACGCCCACGCTGATGATCCCGTCGAAGTACCTGGGCGGGAAGTCGAGCGGCAAGCCCATCGTCATTTGGTGGAACTCCTTGTAGACGCCCTTCCGGGCGGCCTCGTCCAGCATCCCCTGGGACAGGTCCATGGCCACCAGGAACTCGAACCCCGCGTCATGCAGCAACTCCCCGACGATGCCCGTGCCGGCGCCGGCGTCCAGGACGCGGCCGTGCCTGGGCACCCGCCTGGCGAAGGCATCCACGGCCTTGCGCGGGCTCAACCAGCCGAAATCGGTATTCAGGTCCCGGTCATAGGAGCCGGCCCACTCGTCGTACCGCTCCTCGAGCTCGGCGTTGCCCTTCGAGGAATAGATCCACTGGATGACGTTCTTCTTCTCGCTCATGCAAGATGCCTTTCTCTTCTGAATGAATGGCGCCTTTACGGCGTGGTCTCCGGTGGCCTGCGGTGGTGCGTCGCTTGCTCGTAGGCGTAGGCGAGCCGGATCATGCGGCCGTCGTCGTAGGGCCGTCCGAGGAAGCTGATGCCTGCCGGCAGGCCGTCTGTGGTGAATCCCGCGGGCACCACTACCGTGGGCACGTAAACGAGGAACGTGTTCAGGTGGGGCGCTCCCGTGTGGTTCACGTAGGGCGGGTTGACGCCGTCGACGATCAGGGTGGGCTGGTGCTCCACGGACTTGTGGACGATGGCGTCGAGCCGGTGCTCGGCCATGGTCTTGAGCAGATGGATCATGAGATGGTCCCGGGCCAGCAGGTACTCGTAGTGTTCCGCGGGATCGGACGTGGCCTTGAGCCGCACCTTGGCCTGTTCCGACAGCTTGGCGAACTCCGGCGAGTTCATGGCGTCCGCGCGCGTCCGGTACGGCGGGTCGGCGCTGCGCGCCATGTAGAACCCGAAGGCCGTCTCCGCGGTGGTGGGGTGGACGCGGCGCTTGGCCAGCAGCTCGTTCAGCCGCGCCAGCTCCACCGGGTCCACCACCTCGGCGCCGGCGGCCCGGAGCTCCTCGACCGCGCTGTCCAGGATACCCGTGATGCTCTTGAAATCGGCTGCCTCGGGATCGTTGTTGAAACCCATGGGCTCCCGCAGGATGCCGATCCGCGCGCCCCGCAGGCCATCCGCATCGAGGAAGTCCGTGTAGCTCGGAGGCACGTGTCCCACCCCCCTGGAGGTCAGCGGATCCTCGCCGTCGTAGCCCGCCATGACGTCCAGCAGCGTCGCCATATCCCTCACCGTGCGCGCCATGGGCCCCAGGGACCCCGCCTCCTGGGGCCAGCCGGAGTAGACGCCGGTGCGGCTCACCAGGCCGGCGGTGGAGCGCATGCCGGCGATGCAGTTCCAGGTGGAAGGCCGGCGGATGGAGGCCAGCCCCTCCTGGCCGATCCCGACGGTGCCGAAGTTGGCGGAAACCGCCGCCCCGGACCCGCCCGACGAGCCGCCCACCGTCCGCTCCACGTCGTAGGGGTTCCGGGTGGAGCCGAACAGCGAGCCGTGCGTGTCGCCCGCCCCCAGCTCGCCCAGCGTGGTCTTGGCCAGCACGATGGCGCCGGCCTCCTTGAGCTTCTCCACCACCCGGCAGTCCCGGTCCGGGTAGTAGTCCTTGAACAGCAGCGAGCCCAGGGTAGTGGGGGTCCCCTTGACGTCCGCCTGGTCCTTGATGACCACCGGGATGCCGTGGAGCGGCCCGGTCTTCCCGGAGCTCTTGAACGCCGCGTCCAGGCGGTCCGCCTCCTCCAGCGCCGCCGGGTTCACCGTGATGATGGAGTTGATCCGGGGACCGCCCCGGTCATACCTCTCGATGCGGTCGGTATACATCTGCACCAGTTGGCGCGCGGTGAGGCTACCCGCGGCGTAGGCGGCATGGATGTCTTCGATGGTGGCTTCTGGGAGCGTGAACGAGTCTTCGGTCGAGCTCATGTTGTTCCTCCATTGGCACTATCTACGTTCGGACCCTACCCCAACCCCAACTCCATGAACAGCGCGCCCTCGCAGGGATTTTCCGTGTAAGGACCGATCTCGCTGAAACCCATGGAGCGATACAAGGCGATGGCCGAGTGCATGGCGGGGAGCGTGTCGAGCCGCATGGTGCGGTAACCCATCTGCCGCGCCGTTTCGACGATCTGCTCCGCGCACTCTCTCCCCAAACCCCTGCCGCGAAAACCGGGACGCACGAAGAGACGCTTCATCTCGCAGATTCCGCCGCCCAAATCCCTTACGGCGACGCAGCCCGCGGTCCGTTCTCCCTGGCGCACGAGAAAGAACCTCCCTCCGGGCGAGCCGTAGACGCGATCCAGGGTCACGAGCTCCTCCTCGAACCCCTGAAAGCACAGGTCCACTTCGATCTCGACCTCGTACTCGCGAAGCAAGGCTCGCGCTTCCCTGTAATGTTCTTCCGTGGTTGCCGTGACGAACTCGGGCACCGAGGCTGCCTCCTGGAACCGAGACGCTGCCGACCATGGATGGCATTGGTCAGAGCTTCACCAAACGTGTATCACTATCCAGATCGGTTGCACATGGATGCGTTTCGTCGCGTTCCCTCGTCACACGGGGATACGCTCGTTGCCAATGGAGGACGGCGATCATGGCTGAAGATCCCAGAAGCGGCTTCACCGAAGTGCAGGGCATCCGGATGCACTACCGGGAGTGGGGCGACCCCGCGGCCCCGGACCTGCTGCTGGTCCACGGCTGGACCAACTACAGCCTGGGCTGGGCCGGAGTGGCCGAGCATTTCGCCGGCCGCTTCCACGTGGTAGCGCCGGACCTGCGGGGCCACGGCGAATCGGACAAGCCCGTGACCGGCTACCGCCTGCGCGACTTCGCCGAAGACGTGCACCAGCTCATCGCCAACCTGAAGCTCGAGCGCCCCGCCTACGCCGGCCACTCCTGGGGCGGCAACATCGGCACCATCCTGGCCTCGGACCATCCCGAGGACATCTCCCGCGCCTTCCTGGAAGACCCGGTCTACTGGCGCATGCAGCACGCCTTCGTCACCGCCCTGCCCGGCGCCCTGGCGCGACTCGAGCGGCCCGAGGAGGAGATCCGCGCCGAGGCCCGGGAGCACGGGCTTTCGCCCGAGCAGGAGGACTGGGAGGTCTACCGCAACCGCCACTTCTCGCCCCACGCCCTGACCCGCCTCCTCACCGACAACCGGGACTGGGCGCTGGCGTCCGAGGAACGCCTGCGGCGCATCCAGGTGCCGACGCTGATCCTGGTGGGAGACGCCACGGTCGCGCCACAGCCCGGGGCCATCCTCGCCCAGGAGCTGGGTCATCTCCGGAGCATCGCCTCGCCGCAGGTGGTGTTCGAGTTCTGGGAGGGCGTCGGCCACATGATGCGCGGCACCCGGCCCGACGCCTACAACGAACGGTTGGAACAGTGGCTGTCGGAAAGCTGAGGTAGCGGTTTCCTTTGCCCGACTCGACACCACCACCGACCCGGATCTGGTCGAACCCGACCTTGCTCATCGCGGGCTTCAGTGGGCTGCTGGCGTCCCTCGACACCTCGGTCAACATCGCTTTCCCGGCCATTACCGACGCGTTCGGCATCAACCTGATGTCGATCCAATGGGTGGTGGTGAGCTACGTGCTGACCCACGCCAGCCTGCTGCTCGGTTGCGGGCGTTTGGCGGACATCTTCGGCCACTGGCGCATCCTCACCATCGGCCTCCTGATCAGCACCGTGGCGTTCGCCGTGTGCGGCTTCGCCCAGACCTTCGCCTGGCTGCTCATGGGGCGGATACTCCAGGGGGTAGGTGTGGCGCTGGTTTTCGGCTCGGCACCGGCGCTGGTGACACTGGCCGTCAGCGGCGCGGAGCGCGGGCGGGCGCTTGGCTTCTACCAGATGAACACGGCCACGGGGTACGCCATGGGCCCGCTGTTGGGCGGACTGCTGGTGGACGCCTTCGGCTGGCGCGGGGTCTACCTGTACCGGGCGCTCCCCGCCCTGCTCATCGCCTGGTTCACCTCCGGCCGCGTCCAATCCGCGCAACGGGCGACGTCGGGCGAGCGGTTCGACCTTCTCGGCGCGGCGACCCTGACCCTGAGCGCCGGCGCTCTCCTGCTGGCCATGACCCGGAGCCGCGACCTCGGCTGGGCGTCGCCGGAGATAATCGTGCTCGCGCTGGCTGGCGTGGTCAGCCTGGCGGTCTTCCTCGTCACCGAGAAACGGGTGGCCGCGCCGGTCGTCAACCTCGACCTGTTCCGCCGGCCGGCCTTCACCCTCGCCAACCTGCTCAACCTGGCGGCCAACGCCACCCGGTTCCCCATCGGCCTGCTGGTCCCCTACTATGCCGTGAACATCCTGGGCTTCCGGGGGATCCTGGTCGGCCTTCTCCTGTTCGCGCCCGCGGTGATGACCATTGTTGCCGCCGCGTTCGCCGGCCGTCTGTCCGACCGCATCGGCACCGCCGGCCTGAGCTCCGCGGGTCTGGCCGTCCAGGCCGTGGGCCTGTGGCTGGGCAGTGGCCTGGACGCAAGCTCCGACTACCCCACCGCGGCCCTGTCCCTGTGCCTCGTGGGACTCGGCCTCGGCACCTTCCAGGTGCCCAACATGAGCTTCGTCATGGGCGCCATCCCCCGCGAGCACCAGGGCGTCGCCGGCAGCATCAACCAGATGATGCGCACCGCCGGCATCGTCTTCGGCGTCACCGGAGCCAGCCTGCTGTTCGAACGCTGGCGTGTCTCCCACGTGGAACTGGGGGAGGTGGGCGCCTTCGTGACCGCTTTCCAGCTCGTGTTCCTGACTGCCGCGGTGCTGTGCGGCCTGGCCGCGGCGGCGTCGCTCTTCCGCCGAGGCGGGAAAAAGCAAGAGCGAGGAGAAAAGGCGGTTTCGTAGGAGTTTCCCGTCGAATCTGCTAGTGTCCGTGCGCAAACCACAACGGAGGTCACAGTCCAATGAGCATAGAACGAATCAGACCGCAGGTTTGGAACAGTCGCGCCGTGGTGCACGGCGGTTTGGTATACCTGTCCGGCCTGGTGGCCGACGACAAATCCCTGTCGACGAAAGGCCAGACGGAACAGGTTCTGGCCAAGATCGACGACGTCCTCGCGGCCGCCGGCACCAACAAGTCCCGCATCCTCACGTCCACCGTGTATCTCGCCGACATCGACGCCAAGGACGAGATGAACGAGGCCTGGATGGCCTGGATCGACAAGGACAATTTGCCGGCCCGCGCCGCCATCGGCGTCGATCTCACGCCGGGCACCCAGGTGGAGATCATGGTCTGCGCGGCGAAGTAGGGGCGGCGATCAGGGCGTTCGCAGCAGGGGAAGCGGCGCGTCGTCAGGCGCGATGCACTCGGGCGAGTCGTTCACCGGCGAGTTGACAGCTCGTGATACGCAATACCCGTCCATCAGCTCGACGGGATAGGGTTTGAGCAGTGACGACAGGACCGCCGGGTCCGTGACAGCGGGATCGAGCCACTTGGCTTCGTCCTCCGGGAGCAGGATGACGGGCATCCGGTTGTGGACAGGCTCCAGGACGCTGTTGGGGCTCGTGGTGACGATGGTGAACGAGTAGAGGGAGGTGCCGTCGGGCCGGAGCCAGCGGTCCCACAGCCCGGCGAAGGCGAAGGGTTCGCCGTTTCGGACGGTGAAGCGCATGGGCGTCCGGATGCGGCCTTCCTTGCGCCACTCGTAGAAGCCGTCTGCCAGTACGAGACAGCGGCGTCTCGGCAAGAGCCAACGGAACGCGGGCCGTTGGGCGAGCGTCTCGGCCCGCGCGTTGATGATGGGCTTGGCGGCGTCCTTGGCGTGATAGGGCACGAGGCCCCAGTGCATCAGTCGCAGGGTGCGGGTATCCGGTGTGTTCGGGTTGACGCCCATCACCGGCGCGTCCTGGCCGGGCGCTAGGTTGTAACGAGGCGCCAGATCGAAGTCCGGCTCGTCGATGTCGAAACGGTCCATTAAGTCCTGTATCTTTGCCGTCTGGGTGTACCTACCGCACATGGTGATGACCGTTGGCTGTTTTTGTCATGATTTTCGCTATGTTAGGTTTCTAAGCCCAAAGTTCACCTGTCTGTATTTCAACGACATGCGCAGACTCCGACTACCCCTGAATTGATTGCTGTCGATTGCGTTTCGATGACGGATCGGTTAAGCTCCTCACAGGCTTACGGAATGAACTCGTGAGCCCGTATCCGAGACCTGAGGAGCGCCGCCCATGCGCCGACAAGGGCCCATCAAGCTGACCAAACGCGCCGTTGACGCACTGTCGGTCGAGTCCGGCGATACCGTGATTTGGGACCGCGACCTTCCAGGCTTCGGCATACGCGTCTACGTCTCCGGGCGCAAGGTCTGGTGTGTCCAGACGCGCGGTCCCGCGGGCGGGCCGAAGCGCTTCGCCCTGGGCCGCTACGGAGAAATGGCGCCGGACGAGGCCCGGCGCGAGGCGGCGGCCGTGATCGACCGCATCAAGCGCGGCCTTGACCCGGACCCGCCACAACCCGCTCCCGAGCCCACCGTTGCCGAACTCGCCGAGCGCTACATGGAGGCCCATGTCCGGGTGAATTGCCGCCCGGGGACGGTGGAGGCCTTCGAGCGCTTGGTGCGGCTGTATGTCGTGCCGGAGTTGGGGAACCTGCGGCTCTCGGAGGTGGACCGCCCACAGGTCCTGGCGCTGCACCACAAGCTGCGCGACAAGCCCTATCAGGCGAATCAGGCGGTGACGGTGCTTGCCAGGATGTTCCGCCTTGCCGAGGCCTGGGGCATGACGCCGCCGCGGCGCAATCCGTGCCGGTCGGTGCGGCGCTACAGGGAGAACCGCCGCGAGCGGTTCCTCACGCCCGCGGAGTACCGCAAGCTCGGCGAAGTACTCGACGAGGCGGAGGCCGACGGCTCGGTGTTTCCGTCCGCCATCGCGGCGATCCGTTTGCTGCTGCTGACCGGCTGCCGCAGGAACGAAATCGTGACGCTCAGGTGGGACGACGTGGACCGGACGGCCGGAGAACTGCACATCCGCGACGGCAAGACGGGGCATCGCCGGGTGCCGCTGACCCCGGCGGTGAGAGCGGTACTCGAACGCATCCCGCGCATCGAAGGCAACCCGTGGGTGATCACCGGGCAGAAGGCCGGGGGTCATCTCACGAACCTCGACGCGGTCTGGCTGCGGCTGCGCGAGCGGGCGGGGCTGCATGGCGTGCGGATTCATGACTGCCGGCATTCGTACGCGTCGCGGGCGCTGGCGCTGGGCGAAGGGCTTCCGATGATCGGCAGGCTGCTTGGCCATCGCAAGGTGACGACTACCGCGCGCTATGCGCACCTGGCGCGGGATACCGAGAAGGCGTCGGCAGCGAAGGTCGGAGGCAGCATCGGCGCCGACCTTCTGCCGCCACGCGTGGGTGCGGGTTGAGGCGCAAGGAAAATCGACATGGCGAAGCTCACCACGACGACGATCTCGAAGCGTACCGTCGAGGCCCTCAAGGTGGGGAAGGACACCGTCTTCTGGGATTCAGAGCTCTCAGGCTTTGGCGTTCGGGTGTACCCGTCGGGGATCAGGTACTACGTTGTGCAGACCCGCGCGGGCGGGAAGGCGGCGAAGCGGGTGACGGTGGGCCGTCACGGGATCGTCACGGCGGAGGAAGCGAGACGCCGTTCGGCGCTCATCATCGCGCGCATCAAGGCGGGCGACGAGCCCGTGCCGGAGCCGCAGGCGGTGACGCT
>JAJDTQ010000195.1 GCA_022827045.1 Candidatus Binatia bacterium | reverse complement strand
CGTGTCACGCGTCGAGGCACGGCGGTGAAGCTGGAGCACCGTCGTGGTGGACATGAAGGGCGTCACCGTCAGCGATGGCGACGTGAAGACCGGTGAGGGGCAGAGCCGCACCAGCGAGGCGCAGGCGGAAGGACGGACCGGGCCGAAGGGGTGGGGAGGCCCACGTCGCCGAGTGGCCTAGGGTAGGCGCGAAGCGGGTACTCGGCGACGTGGGCCGTGGGGAGGGGTCCGGTGCCCAGAGCGAGTGCACCGGGAGCACTGTCGTCATGGTCAGCGTCGTGGTGGAGATGAAGGGCGTCTTCGGCAATGGTGCCGACGGAACGATGCCGAGGAGAGATGAAGCGAGGAAGGGTGGAAGAGCGAAGCGACGCGCGGGCGGACGCGCGCTGTCGGAAAGGGGCCGCGCCAACGAGTGACGCGACCCCTTGGTGTGTGCGGATCAGGCAGCGATCTTGTCGACCGGTATCCCGAGCTGGCGGGCCTTGTCGACGAGGTTGTCGGTGATGCCGCTTCCGGGGAACGCGATGACGCCCTTGGGCAGGAGGTTGAGGAGGTCGTCGTTGCGGCGGAAGGGAGCGGCCCGTCCGTGGCGGTCCCAGTCGGGCTTGCACACGACCTGGTGGACGCCGCGCTGTTCGGCCCAGCTCGCCGCGATGCGCTCGACGCCCGGGCCGCCGCCGTGGACCAGCACCATGTCCGCATACTTCGCACGGACCTTGTCGAGCTTGTTGAAGACCGCGGCGGGGTCCGTGACGTCCTTGCCCCCGGTGACCGCGACGAGGGTTCCTTTGGGCAGGTGCGCCTGGGTCTTGCGGTCCTTGCGAGCGCGGACGAAATCGCGGGCGTCGATGGCCGCGGAGGTGAGCTTGCCGGTCTGGCTGGTATGCGATCCGCTCCGGGGCCGCCAGGTCTGTCCGGTGGCGGTCAGGTAGTCCTCGGCCGCCGCATCACGCATGCGCTCGAAGGCGTCGCGGCGTGCGGAGAGGTTCTGCACCCGGTCGGTGATGAGCTCGAGCTCACGGGATTTGATCTCGGAGCCATCCTGTTCGTGCTGCAGGTCGCGCAGGTCCGGGATGAAGCGATCAGCAGCTCGGTCAAGCCGCTGTGTCTGAGCATCCAGCAGGTTGACGAACCCCCACAGCAGGCTTTCGCGCTCGTCCGCGAGCTGTGTACCGTCGGGACCGATGCCGTCAGCGAGGATGCTGAAACAGGCGTGCACCGCGTCGAGAGCGTCGTCTTCGTCCCAGACATCCCTGGAATCGAATTCATCGTTCCCTGGTGTAGCGCCAAAGAGCTGCGCGCTTTCGCAGAACGCCTCCATAATGGACTGCCCCTGATCCGCGATGTTCTCGATTACGCTGTTCATGACTTCCTCCTTCTCCTGTTAAGGACCACCGAGGTCCGTGACTGGGGCGGGAGTCCGCCCCGAAGTGATGTCCCTTCTTTTCACGCGCGCGCAACGGAGCCACCGGGCGTAGCCCGGCCGGAACGGAGCGAAGCGTAGAGTAGGACCCCTTCAGGGGTTGGCGCAGAGAGCACGTGTGACAAGATGGGAGATCACGAAGGAAGGACTTGTTGGAATCACCACCGACCCCTTCGAAGCTCAAACACAGGCCGGGAGGTGCCGAGGGCCTGGCGGTCTACAGCCAGATCGCCCAACGATCGTTCTCCTTCGGCAGGGAGACGGGGATCGGGCCTTGGGAGAGGAGCGGGGTCCTGTGGCCTGGGCGGAGGGGGCGAAGCGAAGGGAGGAATCAGGAGAGGCCGGAACGAAGGTGTAGGCCGAAGCTGGCCCCAATAATCCGGGAGTTGCAGCGGAAGTGTTGCCGGCCGGAACGGAGAGGAGGACCCCTTCAAGGGTTGGCGCAGAGAGCACGTGTGGAGGCGGCGCAGCGCACCGCTGCCCGGGCTCAGAACAGGGGGTGGGAATCGAAGAGGGATTGAGCGACGTCGCGGATGCGGTCGCGGTCGTGGACGCGCCGAGGCCCACGCGGATCTTCAAAAAAGTGCACGACGTAGTACACGCGGCTGGGAGCGAGGATGTCGTCGTGGCGGTAGACGTCGCCGACATGGTCGCCGTCGTCGTCGTAGATGCGGGATTCTTGCGGAGTGATCCGCTTGAAGGTCACGCTGCCCATCACCCTCCCCTCCTTTTGGCCAGCGCGGACGCGGCCCAGGCCGCGGCGCGGGCGAGCACGTGTCCGTGGCAAGGTTGAGGATGGCACCAGCAGGCCAGCCGCATGCCGTCCAGTTCGGCGAGGTCTTCGAGCGTGACGATGCCGGAGCGGATGCGGAGCCAGAGATAGGCGCGGTATTGCGCGACGACCTGCCTGCGGGTCCCGTCGGGCCCGATGCGGAACATGTTCCCCCATCTGGTGCGGCGGTCGATGAGGACGGTGTTGTCGTGCCTGTCCGCGTGCTCGAATATGTCGCGGAGCCGGGGTTCGTGTCTGAGGTTGATGACGGTATCCATTCTCCCTCTCCTTCCATCAAGGCTTTGCCCTCTCAGGCTCCCTCCTCTCCGACTCCCGGGAACCGGAAGAGCGGACCGAACCTGGCGGCGAGGGCATCGGCGCCGAGCGTAGCGAGGTCGTCGTTGAAGTCGCCGCCCTGGGGGACGATGACCGCGGCGGCGACGCCCGCCCGCGCGGAGCGCCGGGCGAGGCGTTGGGCGGCCTGTTCGCCTTCGAAGTCGTTGTCGCGAGCGATGACGAGGCGGGAGCAGCCGGGCGGGACGGAGAAGGAGCCGAGGCTGCCGGCGGAGAGAGCGGCGGCCGCGGTGATGTCGGGCACGGCGGTGACCAGGGACAGCACGGTTTCGATGCCCTCGCCGACGAGGAGCGGAGCGAGATCGTCGGCGGGCATGCCGAAGCGCACGGCCAGGCCGTGGATCCGGCCGAGGGCTTTCCTCGGCGAGGCGACCTCAGCCTTGGCCGGATGGTGCGGATCGAGCCATGTGCGGTGCACGCCCTGGACGGCGCCGTCGTCGCCGGTCACGGCGCCGACAAGCGCCGGCAGCCGACGGACTGCGGAGCCTTCGCGGTAGCGAAGCTCCGGATGGAAGCGCAGCGCCGGGAACCGGCAGCGCGCCAGGCCGCGGGCCCGGAGATAGGCTTCAGCATGAGTGCCGTCGACCGGGCGGCAACGCCGCCACAGGCGGCGAGCCGCTTCGGTGGCGTCGTAGTCGCCTGCATCGCCCTTGGCCGGCGAAGCCGGCAGGACGAGGAAGGCGCGGGCTTCGATCAGTGCCGCGCGGAGCGTCGGCGCGCCCGTGCGGTGGCGGATGAGGTCGAGCAGGTCGCCATGGGTGCCTACGGCCGCATCGGTCCACTTCCCTGGGACGCCGGGACCGTGAAGTCGGACGAAGAGGGAGCAGCCGCGGGCGCCGTCTATGTCGCCCGCGACCCAGTAGCGCCCCTGGCGGCGGCCATGGGGTAGATAGCGCTGGCAAACCTCTTCGGCGCGCGCGGCAAGCGCCGTGGCGACGGCGCCAGCGGGGGACGGATGGTCGTACATGGCGAGTCTCCTTCTCACGGGACGGGACACCCGGCTGCCCCGGAGGGCGAGCGGGCCGAGCGAAGCGAAGGCCCGAGGCCCGGAGTGTGCTGCTCCGGACAGGCTGCAAAAAAAGGGACCGGCACACGAGGCGCCGGTCCCCAGGGTGGGAGGAAACGAAGCGGAGGAGTATCAGAACGGGATGTCGCTGTCGTCCTGGTCCGCGCGCTGGGACGAGGTTCCGGCGTCCTGCATCGCGGCGTCGCCCGCCGCCATCGACGGGTCCGCCACGGCCGGCGCGCCGTTGCCGTTGGGCTTGTCCAGGAACCGGACCGCGCCGCCCGGGACCAGCAGGATCTCGGTGGAGTAGCGGTCGCTGTCCTCGCCGGGCTTGGTCCAGCGCCGGGTCTGGAGCTTGCCGTCGATGTAGACCAGCCGGCCCTTGCGGGCGTGCTTCTCCAGCATGTCGATGAGGCCGGGCTGGAAAGTCACCACCCGGTGCCACTCGGTCTTGTCCACCCGGTTGCCGGAGTTGCGATCGATATACCCCTCGTCGGTGGCGACGCTTATGTTGGCCACGCGGCCGCCCGAGACGAGATGGTTCACAGTGACGTCGGCGCCGAGGCGTCCGATCAGTTCCACGCGATTGAGTCCGAATGCCATGATTGTTCTCCTTCCTGGTTAATGACGATGGTTGACGAGCGTCCGGGGACCGGAGTCCTCCCTCTCCGGTCCCTTCCGTTCACCTCTCTCAGGCCCCCTCTCACTCCGTTCCGGCGGTCAGCGCGGCGGTGACGGTGAGAGGATCTCCGCCG
>JAJDTQ010000183.1 GCA_022827045.1 Candidatus Binatia bacterium | reverse complement strand
CGAAGATGACGAACAGGATCACGTAGGTGGCCAGCACGTTGGCCATGATCCCGAAGACCCCGTCGCTCTTGTAGAAGATGCTGGTGCAGAGGGCCGGAAAGGTGTCCCCGGCATGGGAGACGAGGTCGGGCATGTAATCGCCGTAGACCCCGTAGAGCAGCATGACGCCGCCCAGCACCACAAAGACGTTCCCCACCACCCGGCGCGCCAGCTCTACGCCGATCAGCACGCCCCCCATGGCAATCCACTGATCGAGCACCGTTTCGGCACCGACCCGGTAGTTGATGGCCTCGAAGTTCCACATCCAGTAGCCGATGCACAGCACCGACACGGCCATCAGCAGATAATCGACGATCCTCCCCGGCACGCTCCGGGAGCGGTAGAGGAGGAACACGAGCACGTAGGTGATGATGACGTAGACGCCGCGGTGGTACTGGGTGGCCGCGGGAACGAGCACCGCGGAGTAGGAATAGAAGATCACCAGGACGAGCGAAAGGATGTCGAACAGCCATCGCTCCGCGGTGTTCAGTTTTTCGAACATGCGCCTCGCGTTCGTTTATTCAGGCGGCGGCGATTCACGCCGCCGCCTGCGCATGTGTGCCCGTTGGAATGGCGAAACGAGGTCCGGTGCCCGTTTACATCACGCCCTTTTCCCTCCAGAAGCGCTGTGCGCCCGGATGCAGCGGAGTCACGATGCCCTTGGCCCCGTCCTTGATGCTCATTTCCTTGAAGGTCTTCTTCTGGTTGCGCATGTAGGCCAGGCCTTCGTCCGTGTAGATCTTGGAGAGCAGGTCGTGGACGACATCCGCGGACACCTTGGAATTGGCCACCCAGAGCGTGGAGTCCTGGAACGATGGGGCGGTCTTGTCGACGCCGCGGTAGGTGCCGGCGGGCACCGCCAGCTTTGCGAAGTAGGGATACTTCTTGAAGAAGCCGCTCTCCTCGGCGTCCTTTGCGAGATCGACCAGGTCGATGTCGTTGGTCTGCGCGGCCATGATCACGGCGCCGCTGGGAAACGCGGTAAACAACCAGAAGGCGTCGAGCTGGTTGTTCCCGAAGGCTGCCGCGGCGTCATTGTAGCCCATGGCGTTGCGCTTGATCTTGTCCCAGATGCCCATGTGGGTGAAGAACAGCTCGCAGTTGGCAAAGGCGCCGGAGCCCGCGTTGCCCACGCCGACCCGCTTGCCCGCCAGGTCCTTGACTCCGCGGATACCCGATCCCTTGCGCACCACCAGTTGCGCGGGCGCCCCGTAGAGGTACGAGACCGCGAGCACGTCCGTGTACTTGCGAGTATCGTTCTTCATTCGACCGTTGTGTCCGAGATACACGTGCCCGGAATAGACCACGCCGAACTGCATTCTGCCCGCGTTGACCTTGCGCAGGTTTTCCACCGAGCCGGCCGAGGACTGGGCCCTGACCCTGTAGTCCTTGGACTTCTTGACCGGACCGTACGTCTGGATGGAGTTGGCCACGACCTGGAAGGTGCCGCCGGCCGGTCCACCGCCGAAAACGATGCGTTGGGCGGCCGAAACGGTAGATGTGGAGGTAAACGCACATGCCGCCAACACGACCCCTGCAACAACAATGGCTATGCGGCTCAGTGTCATGGTCCATCTCCTTTCCGGTTCCTGTCTGCCCGTACCGTCTGTCACGGTTCCATAATGAACGAGCCAAGTGCCAAGTCAATACTCTCAGGCCGCGAAACGGGCCTTGAACGGCACCCCGCGTTGATGTATCGTCCCGGCCAACGCCGGATGAAGGGAGTGCATCGTGGGAGACTTCCGGCCCATTTCGAGCGCGGCGGCCCAGGCCATCGACAACCTTCTCGACGATTGCGCGGCCGTCCAACGCGACCAGCACGTAGTCATCCTGGCGGCGGTGGACGGGCTCTACGGCGGCGTCAACGTAGTGGACGAGACCGCCATCGCCTGGGTCCAGCAGGGCGTCGAGTCTCGCGGCGCCCACGCCACGGTGATGTGGGTCGACCTTCCCGTTCGTCGTACCGTCATATGGCCGGACATCCCTACCCGCGATACCGTGTGGCGCATCCCGGGTCCCGTGAAATCGGTGATGCGTGGCGCCGACCTGCTCATCAGCCACGTACTGGATTTCTCCACCGAGGAAGAACTGCAGGAATGGCCGGATCTCCTCGCGGAGACCAAGGTGCACTTCGTGCGCAACATGGCGACGACGGCCGGCCTTCTCTCGACGGCCTGGGCGCGGACGCCTCACGAATATGTCACGGAGCTTCGATTGCGGACCGCGGAGCTCATCCATGCCGGCAGCCGCTGGGAGCTCACGAATCCCAACGGAACGCACCTGGAAGGCACGGTGGGGCCGGCAACGTCCAATTGGGGGAGCTACACGGCGCCGCGCGGGCGCAGGGGTTCCTTCCCGGAGGGCATCTACCCGGCCATCAACCCCGTCGGCATGCAGGGAGAGCTCGTATTCGACCGGATGCTTCCGGTGTGGGCCCGTGACATCGGTGTTCCGCCGAGCTTTGACCGCGCCGTGACCGTCACGATCCGGGACAACCACATCGTGAAGTTCGAGGGTGGCGCGGAGGCGAGGACACTCGAAGCGTTTTACGCGGAGCTTGCCAAGGTGCTCGGAGAGGACCACGGGTACGAGATGCGTGCGCCCCACGGCGGCATCCACCCGGCGGCGCGGATTCGCCCGGTGCTGTGCCCTGACGAGGAATACCGGGAGTTCCTGCATTCCTTTCACCCATCCAGCATTCACCTTCACTTGGGCAACCACCGGTACAACGACGACTTTCCCTATTGCCTCCACTCCGCACCCGAGCTCCGGGGCTCCACGTTGAAGGTGGGCGGAAAGGTCCTGCACGACGGAGACCGGTTGGGAGTCATGGATCATCCCAGCGTGACGGCCATGGCGGCGAAGTATCCGGAGCGTCCGGCCGGGGACGCGGAACGATGGATCTGATCTCCGCGGAAGGAGAGATCGGGCATGCCTGACTGGAAGCTGTTCTCGGCGGACGATCACGTGGACCTCCCGTACCTGCCGGGGGACCTATGGCAGAAACGGGTTCCCGCGGCGTATCGCGATCGCGCGCCGCGGTTGGTGGAGACGGCCACCGATTGGCACTGGGAGATGGATGGCCGTTTGCTGGGGACACCGCAGAAGAAGGATGCCGTGATCACGACGAGCTTCGGCCATTGGAGCACTCCGGTGGAGCACGAAGGAGGGAGGTGGCGGCCCACGACCCCCGAGCTTCGCCTGGCCGACATGGATCGGGACGGCGTGGAGACACAGGTGTTGTATGGCGGGCTCACCAGGGGTTTCGGCGTCAAGGACCCCGAACTCAACACCGCGGTGACACGAGCCTACAACGAGTGGACCGCCGACTTCTGCGCGGCCGCGCCCGAGCGCCTCGTCGGCCTGGGCTGGCTGCCGACTCACAGCGTGGAAGCCGCCATCGAAGAAATACACAATTGCGCGAGGCTCGGGTTGAAGGGGGTGCAGTTCCAGGCGTTCTTCGCGGAAAAACCGCACTGGGACGTGCTCTGGGAACCCCTGTGGGACGCGGCGGAAGAGACCGGACTCCCTGTTTCCTTCCATGTAGGCGGCGGTCAGTGGAGCACCCAGGGAGAGAAGCCCCCCGGACGCGGCGTCCAGACCACATCTACCACGGTGGCGCCGATACAGCTCGACGAAGTGCTCGTCTCTGTGGTCATGTCCGGGATCCTGCACCGGCACCCCGGGCTCAAGGTGGTGCTTGGAGAAAGTTCCATCGGATGGATTCCCTTCGTGCTTCATCGGATGGACTGGGAGTACGACGTTCGCATGAACAAGGGGCGGGGAGGTGACGCCGCGGTCCTGGACATGCGTCCGTCGGACTACTACCGGCGCCAAGTCTACGCGACCTTCCAGTCGGACCCCGTCGGGGTGAAGCTCCTGGAAGAGGTCGGCGTGGACAATGCCCTCTGGGCTTCGGACTACCCTCACGGCGACTCCGTGTGGCCACGGTCCCAAGAGACGGTCGACGAAGAGTTCGCAGACTTGGACGAGGCCGTGGCACGGAAGGTCACACGAGACAACGGCATCAAGCTCTACCTTGGCAGGGAATAGCCGATTCGGAAGCGAGGCGGTCATGGGCATCTCCGGCATCGATCATTGGGTCATCATCGTCAAGGACATGGACGCCTCGGTGGCCTTCTACCGCAAGCTGGGCCTCAAGGAATCGTGGCAATCCAAGGCGGGAGGAGAATCGTCACGGCCCGTGTTCCGCATCAACGACACGCAGCTCATCAAGTTCTACGCGGCGGATCGCTACGAGATCGAGAGTCCTTCAGGGGCGCCCAACTACGCCCCGGGGTCCATGGACTTCTGTCTCACATGGGACGGGACGGTGCAGGAGATTCTGGACTTCCTGAAGGAAAATGACATTCCCGTGCGCTCGGGACCGGCGCCCCGGTCCGGCGGCAGAGGGCGGGCCACCAGCGTTTACATACGGGATCCGGACAACAATCTCATCGAGATCATGTCCTACGAGCCGGAGTAAGGGACCGGGAGAACGGGTTTGGACAACGACCGGCAAGTCGCGGTGGTCACGGGCGGGGCGAGCGGTATCGGACTCGGTATCACACGCCGACTGGCCGAGCAGGGCATGGCGGTGGTGGCGGCAGACTGGAACGGCGCCGCGTGCGCGGATGCGGTGGCGAGCCTGGACGGGTACCTGGACCGTACGGCCGTGGTGGAGGCGGACGTCGGGAGCGAAGCAGGCGCCGCCGAGGCCGTCGAAACCGCCGTCACACGCTTTGGCCGCATCGATCTCCTGTGCAACAACGCCGCCATCCACCCCATCGCCACCATTGAAGAGATGGACGTGGAAACCTGGAACGAGGCCTTCCGGGTGAACGTGACCGGCGCTTTCCTGTGCAGCCGGCGGGCCTTGCCGTACATGAAACAGCAGGGGGCGGGAAGCATCGTGAACATCGGATCGGTCAGCGGTGTTTCTCCGTACGTGGGCGGGGGTGCCTATGCGGTCACCAAGGCCGCGCTGGCGATGTTGACGCGGGTGCTGGCGCTCGAGGCCGGACCGTCCGGAATCACGGTGAACTGCGTTTCCCCGGGTTCGATCCAGCACCGGAACCCGGGCGCCGGCAACACGTCCCACATCCCCGTGGGCCGGGGCGGTACCATCGATGACGTGGCTTCACTCGTGATCTATCTCGCATCCGCGGAAGCCAGGTACATGACAGGGGCGACACTTGTGCTTGACGGAGGAGCTACGGCCGGCCGCAAACGGGCCGGCGTCACGGTCGAAAGACCGCCGGACCAAGGAGGTGAGAGATGAACCTTCGCAAACGTTGCAACATCGTTTCCATGTTCGTGTTCGTGGCGGGGCTCGCTGCCGCCTTGACCCTTGCCAACCCGGCCACGGGCGATGCGGCCTCGAAGCCGGAGGCATGGGAGAAACGCCAGGGCGGCACCCTCGTCATCGGCAGCTCCAAGGACATGAACACCAAGCATCCGTTCACGCGGGTGACCTCGGTGGACGAGTTCATCAAGATGATGATGTGGGAACCGATCACCATGTACGACCTCGCCGGCAACCTGCACGGCATCCTGGCGGAGAGTTGGGAACCCAACGCCGACGCCAGCGAGTGGACCTTCAAGCTCAGGCGCGGCGTCAAGTTCCACAATGGAGCCGAAATGACCTCCGCGGACTGGGTCTGGTGCTACAACTACATCCTGAATCCGGCCAACGGCGCCTACGCCAACACCGTGCTGTCCGACAACATCGCCAAGATCGAGGCCGTGGACGCCTACACTGTCAAGTTCACAATGGTGGGACCGCGGGCGCTCTTTCCCCATGTCCTCAGCAGCATTCAGAACGGCACGATCGTCCCGAAGGACTCGCTGGGCGGCAAGGTAGGGGAGATCGAAGGCAGTCCTCCGCCGGGCACCGGCCCCTTCCAGTTCGTGAACTGGACGCCGGGAACACAGGTGGAATTCAAGCGGTTCGACGACTACTGGGACGGCACGCCGTACCTGGAAGGGCTCAGGTTCCGGGTCATCACGAACAAGGCCGCCCGGCAGAACGCGTTGCGCGCCGGCGACGTGGACATGGCGGACCGCCTGCGGCCGTCGTTCGCGGAAAGGGTGAAGAAAGGCAGGATAACGGGCATCAAGACCAGGGCCGTGGGAGGCGCCGGCTTTCGGCAGCTCTACTTCAACACCAAGGGGAAGTGGACCGGCGACAAGCGCGTCCGGGAAGCCATCATCCTTTCCCTTGACCGGGAAGCTACCGTCGAGGAAGGCTTCCTCGGTGTCGGCGATCCCCTTCCTCTCGCGGTGCCCCCTGACTCGGACTGGCTCCGCTCGGGTGCCGCCAATCTTCCCTCGTACGAAAGGGACGTCGAGCGCGCGCGCCGGTTGCTCAAGGAGGCCGGCTACAACGGCGAGCCGTTGTCGCTCAACATGACCCTGGGGCAGGAGGTGGCCCTCGGCGAAGCCATCGTGCGCCAGGCGGCGGAGGCCGGCCTCAATATCAAGATGGCCCCGGTGGAGTCGACCATCTTTTACGAACGCCTCGGCAAGGGAGATTTCAGCCTGCTGATGTCGAGCGGCCGTTTCAGGGGTGAACCGGGGCTGGAAGAGACCATCAACTACGTGTGCGAGAAGGGCAAGGTGCGCCGTTCGCGCACGGGATACTGCAACCCGGCCATGGACGCCCTGATCTCCTCCTATCCCACGGCCTCGGACCGGGCGGAACGCGTCCGAATCTACGGCAAAATCGTCAAAGCCGTGTTCGCTGACGAGATGATGCAGTACGGGATCGGGTGGTCCAACAATCGCAATTTCGGCTGGCGGGAAAAGGTCAAGGACTGGCAGCGGGGACCCGGCCAGGAGTACCGCAACGCCCGGGGAGGGCTCCATCGGACCTGGATCGAGAAGTAACCACTCTCCGCACCAGAACGTAACGGCATTGCTCTCCTCCTGAAAGTGGAGGCCGCCGCGCGGATAATGACCCGCGGCGGTCCCCACAAAGCGCATGATCCGCTACACGCTTCTCCGTGCTCTCCAGATGATCCCCACCGTCCTACTCGTGACGGTGGTGGTCTTCGTCCTGATCATCATCATCCCGGGTGATCCCGTCCTGAGCATGCTCGGCTACTACTCCGACGACATCACCGCGACCGCGGTGCCTCACGAGGTCTACGACCGGATGTTCCGGGAGCTTCGCCTGGACCGTCCGATTCCGGTTCAGTACCTCTACTGGCTGGGCGATGCGTTGCAGGGGGACTTCGGCAAGTCCGTGGTCTTTCGGGTTCCCGTGATCGACGTCGTGGTGTCCAGGATTCCCGCCACCCTCTACCTCGGAACCGCCTCCCTGCTCATCGCCATCGCCGTATCGGTGCCCTTCGGCGTCTGGGCCGCGGTGAAGAACGACACCTGGGTCGACCACATGGCGTCCGGCTTCGTGCTGTTCGGGGTGGCCGTGCCAGGGTTCTGGTTCGGCATGATCGTGATACTGGTGTTTGCCATCTATCTCGGGTGGCTACCCTCCATCGGCTACGTGCCACCCCAGGAAGACTTCGTGCGATTCCTCAAGCATCTGATCATGCCGGCGACCGTGCTCGGGCTCGACGTGGCGGCCAACATCCTCAGGTTCCAGCGTACGGACTTTCTCGACCAACTCCATCAAGACTATGTGCGCACCGCGCGCGCCAAGGGGTTGCCGGGGCAACTGGTGATCTGGAAGCACGTGCTCAAGAACTCGCTGATCGCCACGGTGACCGTGGTCGGCTTGAACACCGCCCGCCTCCTGGGGGGCTCCACCATCATCGAGACGCTCTTCAGCTATCCCGGTCTCTCCCGGTTGCTGATCGAGGCGATCTACGCCCGCGACTTCCCGGTCATTCAGGCCGTCGTCCTGTGGATGGTGGTACTGGTGGTCATCGTCAATTTCTTCGTGGACCTGATCTACGCGTACCTGAACCCGCGAATACGGTACACCACCGCGTAGGACGGAGTCCGAGACAACTGGTTGCCTTCAGCATGGAAGGTCCATGAACACGAACCCAGCGGATGCGGCTTTCGGTGCCGGGCAAGCGCCGCCGGCACGGCGCCAGGAAACGCTTACTCAGCGCGTCGCCGGGTTCTTCCTTCGTGACCGGCGCGCCATGGTGGGCATGATCCTCCTCGTCCTCATGCTGTTCGCCGCTTTCGCGGGGCCGCGGCTCGTCCCCTACGAACCCGATCAGCCCAACGTCCGGAACCGTTTCGCGGCCCCGAGCTGGTCCCATTGGATGGGCACGGACCGCAGCGGAAGGGACCTGCTGGCTAGGGTCCTCGCCGGCGCCTCCATCAGTTTCCGGGTTGCCATCGGGGCGGCCTTGTTGGCGCTGGTGATCGGCGCGCCTCTCGGCGCGATCACCAGCTACATCGGCGGTCTCGTGGATGACGTGACCCAGCGATGCATGGATGCCATCATCGCGTTCCCCGCCCGCCTCCTGGCCATCGTGCTGGTGGTGCTGATGGGTCCTTCGGTCGTGTCGTTGTGGTTCGCCATCGCCTTCAGCTCGATCCCGCGCTATGCGCGCATCGTCCGCGGGAGCGTGCTCGACCAGAAAGAGAGGGAGTACGTCGAGGCCGCCCATGCCATCGGTGAAGGACGGCTGGCGATCCTTTTCCTCTACATCCTGCCCAACGTGCTGCCGCCCCTGGCCGTGCAGGTGACGCTGGACTTCGCCAGCGCGGTGACCGTGGAGGCTTCCCTGAGCTTTCTGGGTCTCGGCCTGGTGCCCCCCACCATCAGTTGGGGCGGCCTGCTGAACGACGCGCAGCAGTGGCTGGAGGAGGCTCCCTGGCTGGCGATATTTCCCGGGGCGGCGCTGGCGCTTACTGTGCTGAGCTTCGTCCTGATCGGAGACGCGATACGGGACCACCTGGACCCCCGGACCCGCCGGCGGGGAGGGTTGCGCTGATGGCCTTGCTCGACGTGCGGAACCTGACCGTCGACTTTGACCTCGGCGTCGACAGCCTCCGCGCGGTTGACGACGTTTCGTTCACCGTGGAAGCGGGAGAAGCCCTGGGCATCGTCGGCGAATCCGGGTCGGGCAAGACCGTGACCGCGTTGTCCATCATGCGGTTGCTCGATCCGGCGGCCAGGATCACGTGCGGCCACATCTGGTTCGACGGCGAGGATCTCGTGGCCCAGGACGAATCCGTCATGCAGTCCGTTCGCGGGCGCAGGATCGGCATGGTGTTTCAGGAGCCCATGACCAGCCTCAACCCGGGTTACACCGTGGGGGAGCAGGTGGCCGAGGTGTATCGCCATCACCTTCACTTCAGCCACGCGGAGGCACGGCGTCGCACCGTCGAGATGTTCGAGCGCGTCAAGCTGCCCGGCGCGCGGGAGATGTTCAACAAGTACCCGCACGAGTTCAGCGGCGGCATGCGCCAGCGCGTGACCATCGCCGCCGCGCTGGCATGCGGGCCGTCGCTCCTGATCGCGGACGAGCCCACGACAGCCGTGGACGTTACGATTCAAGCTCAGATCCTGTCCCTGCTCGGGCAGCTTCAACGGGATATGAACCTGGCGCTGCTGTTCATTTCCCACGACCTGGCCGTGGTGTCGGAGCTGTGCACGCGTGCCGCCGTTCTCTACGGCGCCCGCTTGATGGAAGTGGGCAGCACCGACGCGATATTCAAGGCACCCAGGCACCCGTACACGAACGGCCTCATCAACTCCATCCCGCAACGGGGACAACCCTTGCACGGCGTCCCCGGCACCATCTTCGACCTGCGCGCACCGCCACCGGGCTGCCGCTTTCACCCGCGGTGTGTCCACGCCCAGCCGCGATGCAGTCGGGACATACCGGAAATGACACGCTCGCCGGCCGGCATGCCGGTGGAACGCGGGCATGCCTATGCATGCCACTATCCGTTGGACTCTGCGGGAACGTGAACGACATGGGACCCGGACCGGCATGATGGAATCTCTCGGCACGGTAGACGGCATGCTGCCTCTGCTTAGCGTTCGCGACCTGGTCAGGTATTTCGACGTAAGCGGGGGGACCTTTCGTCGCCTTCTTTACGGCCGGCGGACCGTGCAGGCCGTCGACGGGGTTTCGTTCGAGGTGGCCAGAGGCGAGACCCTCGGCCTCGTTGGGGAGAGCGGTTCGGGCAAGTCCACGACGGCCAAGCTCATCGCGAGGCTGCTGCCGGTGATGTCCGGGGACGTGCTCCTCGCCGGCCGCGACATCCTGAAGGCGTCGCCCGGCGAGATGAAGGCGCTGCGTAAGGATATCCAGTTCGTATTCCAGGACCCGTTCTCCTCACTGAATCCGCGCATGCGCACGGAGATGATCATCGGCAGAGCCCTCACGATCCATTTCGGCCTCCACGGAGAAGCGCGGCGCGAGCGCGTCGTGCAATTGCTCGAGCAGGTGGGGTTGTCCTCGCAGCACCTGGAACGTTTTCCGCACGAGTTCAGCGGCGGGCAGCGGCAGCGCATCTCCGTCGCACGGGCGCTGGCCACGGAGCCTTCATTGATCCTGGCGGACGAGCCCGTCTCGTCGCTCGACGTCTCGATCCAGGCCCAGGTCCTGGCACTCCTCCAGGATCTCCGGACAAGGCTGCGGCTCACGATGGTTTTCATCACTCACGACCTCAACGTTGCCGAATACGTGTCCGATCGCATCATGGTCATGTACGGCGGCAAGATCATGGAGGAAGGCGCGACGGACATCGTGATGCAGCGCCCGCTGCATCCCTACACCAAGGCTCTCCTGGACACCCGGCCGAGGATCGGCCACCCCGGTCAACTGCGGCCGCTGGAGGGCGAGCCTGCGGTCCCGTTGAATCCGGGACCGGGCTGTCGTTTCGCCTCCCGGTGCCCTCTCCGCATCGCCGAGTGCACCGAGCAACCCATTCCGCTGGTCGAGAAACGATCAGGCCACCGTGTCGCGTGCATCAGGGCATAAGAGCCGAGCGACCTTACCTCCCTGGGTGCAGGGCCTGGTCCGGACAGTCGCACGAAGACAGCGTTCCTGGCCGGCTTCGTTGCGGGAAGAATATTCTCCGCGCCGGCGGGGGTGGCGGCGGTGCTTATCCTCGTACTATTCTACGCCGGGCTGAGCCGGCAACATGCAACGGAGGTCGCGGAAACCGTTGAAGTGGAGTCTGTCACGCCAGCCTTAGGGATCCGTGCGTGGCCGGTGCTCCTGTTCATGTTCGCGGTGCCGGCAGGCCTCGCCGCCGGCCGGATCAGCAAGGGACGGCGGATACCTTTGCGTTGGGCCGCCAAGCAAGTCAAGATGAATTCGAAGGAGGCATCATGATCGATCTGTATACCTGGAGAACCCCCAACGGCCGCAAGGTGTCCGTCATGCTGGAAGAACTGGAGATGCCCTACGAGGTCCATCCCATCAACATCGGCAAGGACGAGCAGTTCGCGCCGGACTTTCTCGCCATCAGCCCCAACAACAAGATTCCGGCCATCGTCGACCAGGACGGTCCCGGCGGCGGCGCCTACAGCCTGTTCGAGTCCGGCGCGATCCTTCTGTACCTGTCGGAGAAGGCCGGCGGCCGGTTCCTGCCCGAGGAGTCCCGCGCCCGCCACGACGTCATGCAGTGGCTCATGTTCCAGATGGGCGGGGTAGGGCCCATGTTCGGCCAGGCGCACCACTTCCTCGGCGCCAAGGAACAGATCCCCTACGCCATCGACCGTTACAAGAACGAGGCGCGCCGCCTCTACGGAGTAATGGAGAAGCGGCTGTCCGACCACGAGTACCTGGCCGGCGAATACTCGGTGGCCGACATCGCCACCTACCCCTGGGTGGGCCGGCACGAGAGGCATCAGGTGGATCTGGCCGACTTCCCGCAGGTCAAGCGCTGGTTCGACACCATCGGCGCCCGCCCCGCGGTGCAGCGCGGCATGCAGGTGCCGCCGGACGCGTAGTGTCCCAGGCTTCGGGAAACGTTTGACAAGCCGCGCGCGGTCGTGTCAGATAGCCACCACACGGCTTCAGGGACGGTCCATGCGTGCTCGTTGGACCGGAGGCCGTGAGAACTCTCCCCGATACGCCCCCGTAGCTCAGCAGGATAGAGCACAGGATTCCTAATCCTGGTGTCGTGAGTTCGAGTCTCGCCGGGGGCACGCCAACTACCGCTAGTGTGCAGCCAGACAACACGGGAGGACCGAGCGATGACCAGACTGATACTCATCTCGGCGGCAGCCATTCTCCTGTTCAGCGTCCACGCCGGGAATACGAGGGCAAGTGACTCGGATTATGATAAGCAACTTTTCACCCGCTGCGCCCCGCTGAGAGTTGCCATCGGTTTCAACTTGACGAATACGGAGCTGCCGTTGGCGGAGGAGGTGCTTTCGAAGGCGGCCAAGTCTCGCCTCCGGAGAGCTCGTCTGTTGAAAACCGACAGCGATCAATTCCTCTCCGTCGACTTGAATGTCGTCGGCTCCGCTTTCAGCCTCCGCGTAGGCCTGAATTCGTGGGTCGAGGATATGGGGTTCGGCCGTGGCGGCAACGTGCTGATGTGGGGGAGCGGCGCCACCGGAACACACGGCGGCGATGCTCAGTACCTGCTCGATCTCGTGTCCCGACACCTGGACGAATTCGTGGTCAAGTACCTGCGCGTCAACGAAGAGCCGTGCACCCCGGGCTAGCCGACCGGTTCTCTCCGATATTCTCTCCCCAATACCTTGACCCGTGGACTCGTCTTGATATCGGCCTTCGCCCCGGTCAGAACGAAGCTCTGGAGGGACGGCCTGTTGGTCCCGTTCAGGTCAAGGCCATCGCCTCCAGGTAAGCCTGCAGGCAATCAGCCGACAATGCGTCGGCGTCTTCGGCGAGCATGTAACGGCCCCCGACCAGGGCGCCGATCCGCTCGCGCACCTGTCCGAGATAATCATCGACGTCGGCGTACCTTTCTTCGAGCGACAAGCGCGAGTCGCCGCTGGCCTCGCGTTCGCTTCTCGTCCGGGGAAGTGCGAGGGAGGAGCCCAGCAGGCCCGCCAACTCGCCCTCGGCCAACTCGCCGGACTGCACGTTCCATCCCGTGTAGGTGGCAAGGGGAACGCTGATCCAGGGGAGGCGTATTCCTGCGGCCTCGTTTCCGTCGGCGTCCACCGCGGGCACCAGGACAGTGTAGCCGGCACCGTCGGGCGGGGGCTTGGGGCGGGCATCGATGACCCCTCGCGCGACGCCGTCGCCATAGTCCAGGAAAAGCTGTCGGTTGTGGAGACCGTTACATCCCACCTCCGGGATTGCGGGAAAATCGGCGCACAGGCTCTCCGGGGCGACCTGCGTACCGTCGGCACTAAACGGGATGAGGCTCGGGGGCGGGGCGGTGCCGTCCGTCGCCCAGCGGTCCATGGCGACGATGAGCGCACGGAGGGCCGGGCCGATGCTCAGAGGGTTGCTCGGGTGCCGGGTCCTGGCTGGTTCGGCCCGCGCACCGTAGGGAGCGTTATGTTGAGTGCTTGCGATTAGGTACATGCACACCTTGTCGGGTAGAGGGACATCGTTTCCCCGGCCGTCGGTATGGGCCAGGGAGCCCCGCTTCTGCCAGTACTCGGTGGAGGTCTGGGTATGGACCACGAGGGGGTCCGTGGCGGGGCGCTTGAGGATGCCGTCGCGCCGGCCCGTCTGAGGGTCTTCCAGGACGTTGTAGGCGAAGGGGAAGAGCTCGGGCTCGAGCTGGTTGGTGTGTTGTTGACACGACGTGACGGGACGGGCGAACTCGTAGTTGAGGAACATGCGGCCGCCGCCGGAGGCATGGGGCGCGATGGCGTCGAATACCTGCCGGCCGTGCTCGTCCTCGTTGAACCCCTGATAGACCAGGTCCCGCAGGAACCGACCGCTCTGGGACCGGCCCCAACCATAGGCCTTCTCCATGCCCGTTCCGGCGGCCAAGGGGTTGCGATTGCCCGCGCCGTCCTCCTCTTCGTAGCGCAGGAACGAGACCAGGTCGCGCACCGCCGCGAAACCCAGGCCCAGCACCAACGGATCCCGGGCCGTGTACACCAGCTCGTAGATGGCCCCCGGGACGAACGCGCCCGGCAAATGGAGATGAGAAGCGCTCGGCACGATCTCCCGTGATCCGTCGCCGCCTTCGGCCGCAAACGCCCAGTCTCCGGGCGGCACGATCTCCCGCCGGCCGTAGGAGTGCATGCGCACCGTCAACTCGGCCTCCGAAGTGTCGAGGTTGGCCGCGGGATAGCTGCGTACGCGCGCATCGCCGCTCAACGGCTGGGAGTGGACACCGGGGCGGGTGACGCAGATTTCGGTCCGAACGAGCCGCCGGATAGGGCGGTCCCCGTCCGTGGCCACGGGGACCTCCAGCGTCATGCCGTTCTCCCAGGGCATGAGGTCTCCCTGCCAACCGGAAGTGACCCAGGCATAGCCCCGGCGCATCAGGAACCCGTTTCCCGCGTGCTCCAGGGTCACCGGGTCATTGCACTCCGGCGCGTCGTTCAGGAACATGAGAGCGCGCTTGCTGCCGCGGTTGGGGGCCTCGTAGAGGATGCGCCCGTTGCCCCGGTCGGTGTTCTTGGGACGCAGGAGGTGGACGTCGCAAGAGTACTCGACCGCACCGCGCTCGTTCCGCGGCGCCTTGGCGACATTGACGATGCACTCGTTCGGCGCATCGTCGGGCGCCACCTCGCCGTAAACCTTGCCGGCCACGACCTCGTATGCCCCGGCGGAACCGAACTCGTGCCCGCCGGCGAACGGTTGGCGGCGATCGACCACGAAACGTGTCAGCATGTGTATAGCCTCCGGTCGGTTGCGGATGCAGCTCTATCAACTCCTATTGGCGTGAACCGTCCCAGTCAAGTAGACTCCGTCCCGAAAGGAACCCGACATGATCAAGCCCACTGCGTTGAAACGGGGCCACTACGAATGCAAGTCCCTGGACGACACCTTGCCGGTGCTCACCGACCTGCTGGCGTTCGAGGTGGTACGACAAGGGGACGGACACGCCGCGGCGAAGCACCCCAACACCGACTGGGAACTGGTGATTCACGAAGGCGCTCCCGAAGCCGTCGACAAGCCGCACTTGCATCACTACGGCGTGCGAGTGGAATCCCTCGAAGAGGTGAACGCGGCCTACGACTACCTCCAGTCGCAAAAGGAGCGCTACAAGCTCAAGCGCGTGAGCCGTCCGCACGAGAACCACTTCGCCCACTCGGTCTACTTCCGCGAGCCCGGCGGCAACGACTGGGAGATCGAATACTACTCCCCCGAGGCGGTAGCGCGGGGCCAGCGGAATGCCCTTGATCCGTGGCGGGAAAAGATGCCGGAAGAGCGCTTTCCCGGGCGTGGCTACGTGCCCCAGGCGCTGAGCCACGGCACCCGCGAATGCGACGACAAGGAAATCAGCGCAAAGTTTTACAGCGGGGTGCTGGGACTGGAGATCGCCGGCGGCGGGCGGTCGTCGGTGTACATCAAGCACTACGACACGCCCTGGTACGTGGTCGTCCTGCCGGGGCGCACGCGCCACTACGTGTCCGCGTTGAACCGCTTCACGCTCCAGGTGGAAACGGAGCAGGAGGTGGTGGACGCGCACCGCGAGTTCCGGACCTCGGGCAAGGACATCGGCATCGGCGAGGTGCAGGAACTGTGGGACGACAACGGCGAGGTCTCGTTCGTGTTCAGCGACCTCGACCAGAACTGGTGGGACATCTGCGCCGCCCGATAGGGTGCGCAGACAACGACCAGGGAGATTCGAGCATGTGGTTCATCGCACTCAGGAGCGCGGTCAAGCCGAGGGAAGAGTGGAACGTGACGCTGGACGATCATCTTTCATGGATGAGGCGCCAGCACGAGGCGGGGAAGATCGTCATGTCCGGGCCGACGCCCGACCGCAAGCTCGGCATCTACCTCATACGCGCCGACTCACGGGAGGAGGCCGAGGGTATCGCCGGAAGCGACCCTTACACCGCCGCCGGGTTCTGCGAGTTCGAGCTGATCGAGTGGGAGCTGCACCAGGTGATGGGGGCGGGGCCGTTCTCGTTGGCCGAGATCAAGGCGCACGGCCAATAAGGGTTACAGCGCGGCGGCGGAGAACGTGCGGCGCCACGCGAAGGCGCGCTGCTCGAAGCGGGCGATGACGCCGTACTCGATGATCAGCATCAGGATCACGAACAGCAGGACCCACGCCAGCACCTGCTCCATGTCGAAGCTCTCGAACCAGAAGAAGAACATGTAGCCGATGCCGAACTTGATGCCGAAGGTCTCGGCCAGGGCGACGATCTTC
>JAJDTQ010000284.1 GCA_022827045.1 Candidatus Binatia bacterium | reverse complement strand
ATGCGGGGTACGGCGACGCCGTACACCTACCGCATGCGGCCGTCCGACGCCCGGGTGATCGGCCGTGCGCGAGTTATTTTCATCATCGACGAGGCCGTCGAGAATGCGCTTGCCGGTCCCATCCGCAAGCTCGGCGGAAAGGCCCGCGTGGTGAAGTTGGTGGAGGTGCCGGGGCTGGTCCGCATGCCGCTCCGCAAGGGCGGCGCCTTCGAGGGGGACGGCCGTGATCACGGGCACGGACATGGTCACGGCCACCAAGACGAGGCGTTCGACATGCACGTCTGGCTCGACCCGGTGAACGCCGGGTTGATGGCGCTGGTCATCGCCCGCCACCTGTCCGAGGTCGATCCGGCCAACGCCGCGAAGTACCGGGCCAATGCCGACGCCGTGATCGCCGGGCTGGACGAGGTGACCGCGAAGCTCGACACGGAGCTGGCCCCGGCGCGCGGCAAGCCCTTCATCGTGTTTCAAGACGCCCATCAATATTTCGAGAAACGCTTCGGACTGACGGCCGTGGGCTCGGCCGTGGTCAGCGCCAGCCGGTCGCCCGGCGTCCGGCGCGTCAGGGAGTTGCGCAAGAAAGTGGGCGATCTCGGCGTGGTCTGCGTGTTCGCCGGGCCCCGCTATGATCCGCGCTTCGTCAAGCTCATTACCGAGGGCACCAAGGCCCGGGCCGGCACGGTCGATCCCGCGGGCACCGCCATCAAGCCCGGACCCGGGATGTACTCCGCCCTGATGCGTGCCATGGCCGCATCCTTCAAGAAGTGCCTGGCGCCGTCTGGCTAGTCTCTAATCCGTCATTCCGCACCCGCCCGTCATTCCCGCCCCCACACGTCATTCCCGCACTCACCCGTCATTCCCGCCTCCACCCGTCATTCCCGCGAAAGCGGGAATCCAGGCGGGGTGGGGGCACGGCGGCGTTACCGCCTCCCCACTCCTGGATTCCCGCTTCCGCGGGAATGACGATTCGGGGCGGTGGTGCCGGTTCTTGTCCGGCGACGTTTTGACACAGCCTGGAAAGCGGGAACGACGAGTCCGCGCGTGGGCGGGCGTGTCAGCCACCGGGGGACGACGCCCTCCGCGAAAGATCCAGGGCGAACCCCTGGTTGCGGACTCGTATGCGGGCGTAGTCCGCCCGCCGCGTGTAACCCTCCACCATCCGCGTCATCGGCTCCGCATCGAAAGGGTAGTCCCGGTGCGGGCCGGCGGCACGCATGGTGTCGATCTCTTCGCGGGTCAGGAAATACCGCAGCAGCAGCTCCTCGTCCGAGACTCCGCCGCCGCCGTACTTCGCACGCAGCTCCTGGATGGTGGGCTCCGGCGGCTCCCACTCGGCCAGCTCCCGGGCCCGCGGGCACGCCAGGATCCGGTCCTTGACGTCTGGGTCCATGGAGTCGCTGCCTTCCCGACCCCAGCGCCCGAGCGCGTACAGGATCACCTGGTCGGTGACTTCCTTGTAGCGCTCTCCCACGATGATGTTGATGGCCGCCTGGCTGCCCACGAACTGGGACAGGGGCGTCACCATGATGGGGTAGCCCAGCTCCTCGCGCACCCGCACCACCTCCTCCAGCGCGCGTTCCATGTGGTCGCCCAGACCCACGCGGGCGAGCTGATGACGCAGGTTCGAGATCATGCCCCCGGGGACCTGGTGCAGGTACTGGCTGTAGTCGTACTCCACCGGCGCCCCGATCGGCAGCCCCTCCGCGCGGGCCACCCGGGTGAAGTACTCGGACACGGGCTGCAGCACCTCCTCGTCCACCGCGGTCTCGTAGCCCAGGCTCCGGGCGTTGGCCGCGACGTTGAACAGCGACGGGTTGGACGACCCGTTGGCCAGCGGCGGCAGCGCGGTGTTGATGATGCGGATCCCCTGCCGGATGGCCTCCAGGGCGCACAGCGGCCCCAGGCCGGTGGTGCAGTGGGTGTGGAACTCCAGCGGGATGCCGCCGATGTTCTCCTTGATGAGCGGCACCAGCGCGCGGGTGCGGTCCGGCGTCAGCAGGCCGCCGGGGTCCTTGAAGCAGATCCGCGCCACCGGCAGCGTGGCCGCCTGGCGGGCGCGCTCCGCGAAGTACGCGTCGGTGTGCTTGGGCGACACCGAGTAGATGATGTTCAGGATCGGCTCGAGGCCGGCCTCGGTGGCGATGCGCAGGGTCTTGCGCCACCCCGTGATGTCGTTCCACTCGTCGGAGATGCGCCCTTGCCTGACGCCGTTGGCCGCCATCCGCTCCAGGAAGATCCGCTGGATGGACTCCGGAGTCAGCTCGAACCCGTTGCGGCCGCCGATGATGACCCGTAGCGGCGTCTCCCTGATGCACCCGGCCACCAGCCGTATCCGCTCCCAAGGGTCCTCGTGCAGCTCGCGCACGCACTTCTTGATGTGCGAGCTGGACATCAGCTCCATGCCCCTGAAGCCTGCCCGGTCCATGCGCTCGCCCACCGCCAGCATCATGCCGGTGCGCATGGACTCGGCCCACAGGCTCTGGTGGCCGTCCCGTAACGTGGTGTCGACGAATTCTATGGGTTCCACGGCAGTTCCTTTCTCCCTTGACAGTCCACCACGGCCATTCCTCACGACCACGGTCATTCCACCACGACCACGGTCATCTCGCCACCGCCAGTTCATTCCATCACCACCACCGTCATTCGGCAACACTTCCGTCCATCACCACCACCGTCATTCGGCACCACTTCCGTCATTCGGCTCCCCCTCGGTCATTCCCGCGAAAGCGGGAATCCAGGGGTGGGGAGGGGCGCAACGGCAGCGGTTTCCCGCCCAACCCCTCCTGGATTCCCGCTTTCGCGGGAATGACCGAGTGAACCGCCCCGGGAATGAGGGAGGGAGCCGGGAATGTGGCGGAAGGCGACGGGAATGACGTGCAGCCGCTCTGGTCCGTGGGCGTTACCCGTACCCTGCGGCGTTGCGGCCGGCGATGCGGCCGAATGCCAGCACTTCGGTAAGGTTGCTGGCGCCGGGGTAGTTCCGGGACCACATGGAGCCCAATTCGCCGGCGCTGTACAGGCCCTGGATGGGCCGGCCCCAGGCGTTCAGCACCTGGGCGCGGGCATCGCGCCTGGGACCGCCCTGGGTGTTGAACAGGCTCGGCCACAGTGCGGCCCCGTAGAATGGCGGGTGTTCCAGCGGACACAGCGTGTCGGGGGATCGCCTGAGGGCTTCGTCGCAGCCTTCAGCGCAGGCCCGGTTGTATTCGCTCACGGTCCGGTCCAGCGCGGCGGGGTCGAGGCCGAGGGCGGCCGCCAGGGCGGCCGGGGTGTCGCCCGTTTTGATCCAGCCCTTGGCCACCTCCGCCGTGTTGTCGTCGCTCCAGCGATAGCGTTCGGCCACCGCGCCCCGCCCGGTGTTGGCCACCGGCCCGGCCGCCCGCGTGGCCTCGTCGAACACTACGAACGAGGGCACCCGCGGGCGCTCCATGGTTTCCAGGTCCAGCTCCGTCACCAGCGACCCCACGGCGTGGGCGTCCATAGCGGTCTCGTCCACGAAGCGGCGCGCGTGACGGTCCACGTAGATGAAGCCGGGGCCGGGCATGGCGTGGATGACGGCGCCGTCAAACCCGTCCACTCGGTAGCCGAAGCCCGCGGCCACGGCGTTCATGTGCCACAGGGACGCGCCCACGTCCGCGGCCATGCGGATGCCGTCACCGGTGTGTCCGGACGCGCCCAGGGACCAGAAGCGCTGCCCCAGGAACTGGAGCTGCATGTCGGGGTCCCATTCGTAGCCGCCGCAGGCGAGGATCACCGCCTTGCGCACCTGGACGGCGATCTCCTCGCCGCCGCGGCGCGCCGTGAGCCCGGTGACCGCGCCGTCGCCGTCCCGCAACAGCCGCACGGCGGGGCACTCCAGGAGCACCGGGATGCAGCGCTCCTCGATGTTCCGGTGCAGCAGATCCCACAGGTCGCGGCCGTTGGCGGTGGTCTCGCCTTTGACCCGGAGCCTGGGACCGACGCCGTCCGCGCCGGGCTGCTCGGGCGAGGCGGCGCCGGTGGGATAGACGGGATAGCTCGCGGGCACGGCCTGGAACGGGTCGACGGCCACCTCGCCGCCCAAGGAGCGCAGCCACGCTTCGTTGTCGTGGCTCTCGCGCACCAGGGTTTCGATGACCTCCGGGTCGGTGGCGCTGCCGCACAGGAAGGTGATGTGCTCCACGGCGCGGTCCACCGCGCCGAAGGTGCGCACCGAGCCGGCGGAAAGCCGGGTGTTGCCGCCGCCCGCGGCCGCCTTCTCCACGATCAGGACCTTGGCGCCGAGGTCGGCGGCGGTGATGGCCGCCACGGCGCCGGCGCCGCCGTAGCCCACCACGGCCACGTCGGTCTCGCGGGACGAAACGGTGGCTTTGCTCATTCCGGCTTCACCAGCCGCCCCTCTCCCACCAGCCGCTCGATGATCTTGCGGGCCTCGGCGCGGGTCTCCACCGTGTCCTGCAGCTTGCGGTCGCGCCAGCCGTCGTTGGGCCAGCGCCTGGCCTTGGCGTACACCGGGGCGTACATGTCGCTGCGCAGCTCGATCAAGAAGTTCCACACGTGGCCCGAGTCGGCCATGCGGGTGCGTTCCCAGCGCAGGTTGTCGATGTCCACCATGCCGGTGACCACCGCCTCCCCGGGAGCGTTGGCCGCCGACTGCACGTGGCCCATGTAGTCGATGAGCTGGGTCATGCCGCGGTAGCCGCCGGTGGGGCGGTTGGAGCCCACGAAGGCGCCGCAGTTGACCGAGAGGAAGTAGCACAGGTTCTCGTAGGCGCGGGCGCGCCGGAGCACGTCCCAGGCTTCGCCTTCGGGGGCGTAGGGCTCGGCGGTGGGGTGGATCAGCAGCTCGGCGCCGCGCAGCGCCAAGCAGCGGGCCATCTCCGGGAACACCACGTCGGTGCAGGTGAGGCACGCCAGGCGGCCGATCTCGGTGTCCGCCACCGGGAACATGGCGTCCTCCCCGTAGCGCTCCGTGTACTCGGTGTAGACGTCGCCCGGTCCCGTGTAGGTGGTGTTGAGATTGTTGGGGCCGTTGTTTTTCCGGTACTTGAGGATGATATTGCCGTCCGGGTCGATGATGAAACTCGTGTTGAAGAGGCGGCCGGGCCAGTCGTCGTCGCGTTCGTAGAGGTTTCCGACGATGTGGCAGCCGCGCTCCCGGGCCTTGCGGCCGATCTGGTCGGTGACGTCTCCGGGGATGGTCTCGGCCAGGGCCAGCCACTCGTCCACCGAGCGCGGCCGGTACTGGCCGATGATGCCGTACTCCGAGAACACCGCGAGCTTCACGTCGCCCAGGCGCAACGCGGTCCAGTCCAGCAGCTCGAAGATGCGTCCGAGGTTCTCGTCGATGATCTCGTTGCGCTCCCTGGGCTCGACGATCACCCGGGTCTGCTGCTGGATCAACGCCACTCGATACGGTTTCATGAGTCCTCCCTAGGTGCGGTTCTCCAGGAACCACTCCGCCATCTCCTCGCGCTTGGGATACCATACCCCGTCGAAGGTCTTCACGTAGTCCACGAACTCCCTGAGGGCGCGGATGGCGTAGGCCTGGCCCATGACGTGGGGGTGCATGCCGACGTTCATGATGCGGCCGTTGGCGGCGCCCTCCAGGTAGAGCTGGTCGAACTGCTCCCGGAACAGCTCCAGGGCCTGGGAGGTGGTCCGGCCGCCGCGCGAGAAGACCGCGAAGTCGTTGACGTCGTTGGAGTAGGGGATGCACACCAGCGGGCCGTGGCGCGTGTTGAGGAGATAGGGCTGGTCGTCGTTGAGATAGTCCGCCTGGAACAGCAGTCCCAGCTCCTTCAGGATGTGGGGCGTCTCGTGGGTGCTCCGCAGCGACGACGACAGCCACCCCCGGGCCGGGCGCCCCACCGCCTCGGCGTAGGCGTCCAGGGTACGGCGGATCACCTCCCGTTCCTGGTCCGGCTGGTTCGCGTAGTAGGTGAGCACGTCGTTCTGGGCGTAGTTGTGGGCCAGGATCTCCCAGCCGCGCTCGTTGGCCGCGTCGATGATGCGGCGCCGTTCGATGCCGGTGAGCGCGTTCATGGTGCAGGTGGCGGGCACGCCGGCCCGGTCGAACACGTCGATGATGCGCCACACGCCCACGCGCTGGCCGTACTCCCGCCAGGTCCAGTTGGCGTAGTCGGGGACGTTTCCCGGGAGCGGGTGCGGAATGGTGGCAGGGCCGCCGGGGTAGAGCGGCTCGACGCTGTCCCGGGTCATCTCCCAGTACTCGATGTTGATGGTGAAGATCAGCGCCACCCGCGCGCCGTGGGGCCAACGCAGCGGCGGGCGGTCGGGAAGGGCGACGTAGTCGTACAGCATGGGCGGCTCCGAAACCGGTGGGACAGGACACTAACATCCATTGCCCACGCCCGGCAACGCGGGCATAATGACCGTGGAGGATGAATCACATGCGGCAAAACAAGTGGCGGGCGCTCGCGTTCGCGATCCTCGTGGGCCTGGCGGTGCTGTGGGCGTTCGGCAACGCCCCGGCTTCACTCGTAGGCAAGCAGGCGCCGGAATGGACCAACGATACCTGGATCAACACGGAGGGGGCGACGCTCAGGTTGAAGGACCTCAAGGGGAAGGTGGTCCTCATCGAGTTCTGGACCTACGGCTGATACAACTGTGTCAACACACTCCCATCGTTGGTGGGATGGCACAAGGAATACGGCCCCCAGGGCCTCGTCGTGGTGGGAATCCACTCGCCGGAGTTCTCCCACGAGCACTCGCTGGATAACGTCAGGAACGCCTGCAAGGAGCTGGGGATCGAGTTCCCGGTGGCCCAGGACAACGATTTCGCCACCTGGAAGCGCTACGGCACGCGCTACTGGCCGACGCTGCACATCATCGACAAAAAGGGCGTCATCCAGTACACGCGGTTCGGCGAGGGCGGCTACGACGAGATGGAAGAAGTCATCCAGCGGCTGCTGGAGGAGTAGCCGCTAGCTTGCGGGGCAACTCACCCCGGTGCCGCCAAGCCCGCAGTACCCCCACGGGTTCTTGGCCAGATACTGCTGGTGGTAGTCTTCCGCGAAATAGAACTCGCCGGCCTCCAGAACCTCGGTGGTGATGGGGCCGTACCCCGCCCTGGACACTTCTTCCTGATAGCGCTCGCGTGACGCCTCGGCGGCCTTCTTCTGGTCGTCGCCGTAGGTGTAGATCCCCGACCGGTACTGCGTTCCCACATCATTCCCCTGGCGCATGCCCTGGGTCGGGTCGTGGGCTTCCCAGAACACCTTGAGCAGCGCGCCGTAGCTCACCACCCTGGGGTCGAACACCACCAGCACCACCTCGTTGTGACCGGTCCTGCCGGTGCACACTTCCTCGTAGGTGGGGTTCGGCGTATGGCCTCCGGCGTACCCCACCGCCGTGGTGTAGACGCCGTCGAGCTGCCAGAAACAGCGCTCCGCCCCCCAGAAACAGCCCAGGCCGAACACCGCCTTCTCCATGCCGTCCGGGTAGGGCGGCTCCAGCGGGTTCCCGTTCACGTGGTGCGCCGCCGGCACCGGCATCCTCTCCTGCCTGCCGGGCAGCGCGCTGGCCGCGTCCGGCATCTTCATCTTACCCATCAAGCCGATCAATCCCCAGAGCATCGCTGTCTCCTTTCACTGGGAGCCGCGCCCGCACCGATTCTTTTCTCCCTTTACCATGCCACGTCCGGGGAGGGTTGCAAGCCGGTGGCCGAATCAGCAAGGCCCCAGGCCCGGAGGTGTACCGAACGCCACCTCACTTGCGTTTGGTAGCACCAAATGCAAACCGACCTTGCATTTGGTACGGGGCATGGCGGCCCGTCAGGTCCGATGCCGCTGACAGAAAGGCCGGCAGATGGACGGCGACTTGTATGATACAGGTCACTAATCATGGAAACGGGCATCGCCTATGCGCTGGCGGCGGCGCTGTTCTGGGGAACCTCTCCGGTGCTGGTCAAGCGCGGCCTCAGGCACTCCAACATCAGCGCGGCGGTGCTGTTGCAGTCGGTGGGGTCAGTCCTGGTCCTGGTGCTGATCATCCCCTTCGGCGAGGTCGGACTCCTCATGCCCTGGACTGCGGCCGGGGTGTTCGTTTCCGTGGGCCTGGTGGGGAGCTTCCTGGGCCGCACTTTCGCGCTCAAGGGCATCGACGAGGTGGGCGCCTCCAGGGCCCAGTCCATCGTCAACTCCGCGCCGCTGCTCACCGCCGTCTACGCCATCATTCTGCTGGGAGAGACCGCGACCCCGCTCATCCTCATTGGCGTGGTCCTGATCGTCAGCGGGCTTCTTATCATCACCCGCGGAAGTCCTGACGACGAGGACCGGCGTCCCTTCAGGCTGAAGGGGTTCCTCAACCCGCTGCTGGCCATCGTGTTCTTCGGCTTCGGCCCCATCCTCAAGAAGGTCGCGATCCTGGCCGGCGGAACGCCTGTTCCGGGGTCCCTCATAACCCACGTCACCGGCCTCGCGCTCATCATGTTCTTCGGCCGGGTGTTGCGCATCGACTGGCGCCAAGGCATTTGGCTCACCGGGGATAGCTACTTCTTCCTTCTCCTGTCCGGTTTCTTCCAGGGAGTGGGGTCGATCTTCACCTACCTGGCGGTGGCCCATGCCCCAACCATCATCGTCGCCCCCATCTGGAACGTGCAGCCGCTGGTCACGTTCTCGCTGGCGCGGCTGCTCCTGCAGGGGGACGAGACCGTCACGCTGAAGGACGGCCTGGCCGCCGTGCTGGTGGTGGCCGGCGTCTACTTCCTCTTTCAGTCCCGTGGATAGGTTCCATATGCTTTTCCGGGACAGGCTGCGGCACTTGCGAACGTTGCAACCACGGGCGGGGGTCCGGTTCTTGGCGGAGGGCGGGAGGGGGTTCTTCATCACAGTGCTCGCGTCCGCCTTCGCGGTGCGCGCGGCCGTGGCTCTCTATGGCGACTTCGTCCTGCATCCGGACGAGATCATGCAGTACCTGGAGCCGGCGCACCGCCTGGTCTTCGGCAACGGCGTCATCTACTGGGAGTACTTCTACGGCGCGCGCTCGTGGATCATTGCAGGAGCCGTGGCGGGCGTTCTGAAAGCGCTGGACGTCGTCGGCCTTGGCGAGCCGCGGTGGTACATCGGCGCGGTCAAGCTGGCGTTCTGCGCCATCTCCCTCGGGATTCCCGCGAGCATGTACTTTTTCGCCCGACGGCACTTCGGCGAGACGTCGGCGCGGGTGGCGTTGGTGGTCGGCGCGTTCTGGTACGAGCTCGTCGGCTTCGCGCACAAGGCCATGGCCGAGTTCGTGGCCACCGTTCCGCTCGTGGCGCTGCTGGCGCTCTGCGTGCGGCCTTCCCTGGACGATACCCGAACGGTCTGGCAGGCGGCCTTTCTCGCCGCTATCGCCGCCGCCATAAGGATGCAGTACGCGCCGCTCGCGCTGGTGTTGCTGGGAATCGTGTTTCTGCGTACGCGGAAGAAGGCGCTGCTCGCGGCAGCCATGGCGGGGTTTTGTATCGCGGTGGGGGTTTTCGACGCGCTTACCTGGGGGGACGGCCTGTTCCACTCATACCTCACCAACCTCCGCGTCAACCTCATTCTCGCCCCGTTGCGCGCCGGCGAGAGTCCGGCCTATCAGTTCCTTGCGTGGCTTGTCTTCGCCAGCGCCGGCCTCGGCGTGTTGTGCATCGCTGCGTCCCTCCTCCGACCTCGGCGCTACGGGCTGCTGCTGGTGTTGACGGCCTTGACCCTGGTGCTCCATTCCTTGCAGGCCCACAAGGAGTACCGCTTCGTCTTCGTCGTCATTCCGCTCTGGCTCCTGATCGGCTCGGACCTCGCGGTGCGCCTGGCGTCACGGATGCACGGCCGCCGGCTTGTGGCAGCCGCGGCTGCCGTGTTCGCGGCCGTTTCGCTGGCCGGAATCATGAACGCCCTGCCGTACCAGGACTTGGTGTACCAGGCCTGGTCGGGGGAACCGCGGCACATGGGGTTCCTGCGCAACCGGGACCCCATCTTCGCCGCCTACCGTTACCTTGCCCTGGAGCCCGGTGTCACCGCGGTGTGGCAACCGGACCGTCCCTATTTCAAACTGCCGGGGTACTACTACCTTCACCGCAGGATACCGTTCTATGACCAGTCCTCCGGAAGCGCGCTTCGGAATAGCGCGATGACTTCGGTTCTGGTGAGCCACATCGTCACCGAAGACCCGGACCATTCCGTTACCGGCTACTCCCTGGACCGGGAATTCGCCGGCGTGCGCGTCCTGCGCCGAGACCGGGAGGGACCGCCGGTCCGCCGGTGGCTCGACTACACCCCCACCATGGTCGATGGTCCAGTGGTCCAGATTATGGCCTGGACAGACCCGGACGCCCCCGCTCCGCCGCCCAACTGGGGCATCCGCCCGGCGCCCGAGGAACGGCCGGTGGTCCGGCCCGGACGATAGCGCCCCGGTTTACGACAGGGCACCGGGAACCTGTGAGGTTGCGATGTGTCGGTTGGGCATTCATGAATGGTCTTGTTGGATTCATTCGACCGTGATCCATGCGGAACCGTAGTCGTTGTCAAGCTCACGATACATGCTGTGGGCGTGATCTACGGTGCCTTCGCCGTTTTGCGACGCGTATTCGAGCACCAGGGACGGGCTGGTCACGCGGAAATACGCAGCGCCCAAGACATCCTGCCGCCCCCACCATCCAAAGTGTGTATCCTCGATTTCGGCCACCACGGTCTTCATTTTTTCCGCATAGTCGTCATTGTTCATGAAACCCAAACGGGCCTCGATCACATCCAGGAGCAGCGTTCTCTGCATAGCTGTAAGTTCGCTGCCCCTGATGCCTTCCCGCGCAACCGTTGCGCTGTACTTTCCTGGCCCCAGCAAGAGGTCAATGGGCCGCTCGGCACGAACGGCTTGTCCTCTCTGATCGTCCGTGAGGCTATCCATGAACGCTTGCGCCGCCGCAGTTTCCCTCCGCGTAATGAAGACGTCGTCACCGTCAAGGCGCAAATGCAGCGGTTGGCCGCCGGTCAGCATCGGCGAGAAGGAAACGTGCGGTCCGAATACCGTGGCGTTTATCGCGAGATGGTGCCCGCCGAACTGGAACATCCAAGGCTCCGTAGTGGACGGTTCACCGAGAAATGCAGCGTAGAAGTACTCACTGCCGTATTTCATGACGCCGAACACGTCTCCCGAGACCAGCATGTCTTCTGCGGCCAATTGATAAGTGATGTTTTTGACACCGTCTTCACTCAGAAGTTCCCCAAGGAGCTTGTCGAGACTCACCCGCTGTAATTCAGAGAGAGCACCAAGCTTTACACCACCACGCGGAACCATACCTTCCGGGAAGTTGGACCAGTTTGCACGCTGTGCGTTGTCGGTAAACCGATATGTCGCCGCCTGTTTCTGATTGGCGTCCAGTGAGTCCAGAAAGAGTCTGGCAGCCGCTACGATGGCCGCGGTCTTCTCGTCTGCTGCAGGCACGTTGTGAACGTGCCTGAGATTCATCTCTACCGGTGAGGGAGCCGCTCCAAAGAAGACCCGAGCTGCAATATCGGGGCGAAAGAACAGGTAGACGAAAATTGCGGCAACGATAGTCACCGCACCCAGAAGGTAGATCAACACACGTTTCATGGATCCCGCCCAGTAGATTCTTTTCCGTCCTTTTCGGAGGGCGCATTTGCTGGGGCGCCGTCTGTGCGGCTGACACGACGGCCTGCAGCGCTCGAACAGTTGAGCGGCCCGGAAACTCGATGCGGGCGGCGGTTGGTTCTCACACCCGACGCAGGTCTCCGAACACGGCGATCCAGATGCACGGCGGCGTACGGCTGGTGTAGTTCACGCGGTGGCGGCGGTGGGCGGGTATCAACACATGGTCCCCGGCGCCGAGTTGCTGCGTCTCGCCGTCCTCGTATTCCAGCACGGCCTCGCCCTGGATCAGCACGACCCATTCGTCGCGGTTCTGGTCGTACCACTCGCCCGCGGGCGAAGTCTGGCCGCACGACACGATGCGCTCTATCTTCACGCCCCGGTCGGGAATAAGGTCGGTGAACTCCTCGTCGTCCGGGAGCGGGTCGGGCAGGTCGTAGATGTTAAGCCTCATACCCCGGCGGGCGGAAGACCGCGAACACCTTGTCGGAGTTGGAGATCCACGACTCCAGGAAGACGATGTCGTCGGGCTTGCGGCCGATCTCAGCCATGGCGCCGGCCAGGGCGAACCAGTTGAGCAGCTCGTGGTGGCCGCGGTCCTCGGCTTCCGGCAGTTTGGTCTTGCGCCAAGTGTCCCAGTCGCCGTCCCGCAGCGCCTGGAAGTAGCGCTTGTCGGACTCCACGTCCGGGTACATGAAGGCATGCTTGGCCGTGAGGAACGAGTGGGACCAGCTCGACGAGGCGATCAGCGCCACCCGCCACGGACTCTCGGCGAAGGCCCGGGCGGTGGCCGCGCCGATGTCGAAGCAGCGCCAGGGCTGCGGTCCTGGCGGGTCGAACTGGTCCTCGATGTCGCGGGCGGCCGAAGGAGTAAGCGGGACGCCCCGGCTTCCCACCAGTTTGCGGCCGTAGCTGTTCACGGTGAACGGCACCACCGGGTAGGGGAAGCCCCGGCGGTCCCAGTCGAGGTAGAGGATGGAGTTCACGAAAGCGTGGCCCAACCCGCGGTGGAGCGGCTTGTAGGAGTAGGCCACGTCGAAGCCGTTGTCCAGCAGGCTTGACGCCAGGTACTTGCCAGCCTCCCGATGGCCCTGGATGGTGAAGACCTTGTCGTCCGGCTCGTCCCACATGTTGGCGCCCCGGCGCATATGGGTCCATGGCTGGGCGTCCACCGTGTCGTAGGCGAGGATGGAGAACGCCGGTACGCAGTCTTCGTGGAAGTTCTCGTACTGGTCGTCGCCCCAGAGCAGGCACAGGTCCGGCTGGAACTCGTCCAGGGCTTGGCGGGCAAGGCGGAAGCGGTCGATGAGGTCCTGGCGGTGCGCGTCGGAGTGGCTCTGGCCGTCGTCCGTGCCCCACTGCTCGCGCATGGGCGCGGGCCAGTTCTTCATGTCGCGCATCCGTTCCGGCAGGCAGGGATCCTCCAAACACATCTTGATGCGCCGGGTCATGTTCCCCTGAAACCCGAGTCCAGGGTAGTGCGTGATGCCGAGGCCGAGTATCTCTCCCATGTCCCTCCCCCTTCGGCGGCGAACCGCGATGACGTGTAGGAGCGACCGGCGGTCGCCCCCGTGGCGCGCCGATACCGGTCGTCAATCCCCGCCGTCGGTCACGGTAGCGTCGCCAGCAGGCGCCCGTAGCCTTCGACAGGCTCGCGAATCCGGAGGCGCTTCTGGGTCGCCCACACCTCCGCGTTGAGATTGGTGACCACCGGCACCCCGAGGTCGTCCTCCAGGGACTGGATGGCGGGCAGGCAGTCCCAGCCCGCGCCCAGGAGGTAGACGCACTCCCCGCCGTGCTCGACGAAGGCCTTCTTAGCCTCGCGGTAGATCACCTCGACCGGGATGTCGCCGACGTCCGCGAAGTCCACGCCGCGGATCTCCTCGACGCCCGTGACGGTGAAGCCTGCCTGTTCGATGAAAGTGGCAAACTTGTCGTTCATGGCGCCCTGGATGTACGAGAGGATCACCATCGTGCGCACCCCCAGCGCGCGAAAGGCCTCCACCTGCGCGGTGGTGGCGGTCAGCACCGGCACCCCGTACTCCCGGGTGAGCCGCTCCGTCAACTCGCCGTCGAAGCGATAGCCCCGGAGCATGATGGGCGGCACTCCCTGGATCACCACGAGGTCCACCCCGAACTCGGCTAGCTCCGCCACCCTGGATTCGGCCACGGCGATGGCCTCGTCGAACTCGGCCTCCGTGCCCGCGCGGACGCCGACGTAACGCGGCACCACGCACACCCCGTCCGGCAGGAGCCGTGTGAACGTCTCCAGCGAGCCGGGCCGGAACGTCGGCTTGACCACCCCTACCTTGCCGCGCCAGCAGTACAACGCCTGTCCTCCTGTTAAAACGGCGTCCTTCGACTTCGCTTCGCTCAGGACGAACGGGATGACGATTAGACCACCGTTCGTCCTGAGCGTAGCGGAGCGCCAGCGAAGCGAAATCGAAGGACTTCGCGCTTCACACGGCGATGGTCTGGCCGCCGTCCACCACCAGGGCATGGCCGGTGACGAAGGAGGCTTCGTCGGAAACCAGGAAGAGGACGCCGTAGGCCATCTCCTCGGGCCGCGCCATCCGCAGCAGCGCCTTGTTGCTGTCGGCCATGCGCTTGCGCTGCTCGGGGGTGGCGGCCTGCAGCGACGGCACCGGCGGATGCCCGCGGAAGCGCGGCGTCTCGGTGGCGCCGGGACAGATGCAGTTCACGCGGACGCCCTTGGGGCCGTAGTCGAGCGCCATCTGGCGGGTGAGGCTGATGACCGCCGCCTTGGTGGCGCAGTAGGCCGGGTAGTTCGCCGACGCCACCAGCCCGAAGGTCGACGCGGTGCTGACGATGTTGCCGCTGCCCTTTTCGAGCATGTGGGGGACCACCGCACGGACGCTTCTCTGGATGGCGTTCAGGTTGAGGTCCATGATGAAGTTCCACTCCTCGTCCGTGTGCTCGTGAGCCTGCTTGCGGATCCCGCCTCCGGCGTTGTTGTAGAGGATGTCCGCGCCGCCGTACCGGTCCATGGCGGTCTTCATCATCTCCTCGGGACCGCCGTCCACGGTCACGTTCACGTTCAGGAAGGTGGCCTCGCCGCCCTCGTCGGTGATGAGTTGGTCCACCCGCGGCGTCATGGTCTCCTGGATGTCGCAGCACACGACATTGGCCCCCTCGCGCGCGAACAGGCGGGCAGTGGCCCGCCCGATGCCGCTGTTGGCGCCGGTGATGATGGCCACCTTGCCCCGTAGCCGCCCCAATCCTTCTCTCAGCATGGGATGCTCGTCGTTGTTGGCGTTCGCCATTAGCTTGCCTCCTTGAATAGTACGCCTTTCATAGTACGCCTTTCGGCTCACTCTCCCTTATCCGATCGCCGGGTGATTGCCAAGCGCGCCCACGGCCACATGTTAACCTTGCCGGGACAATCCGCTACAGTGTCACCATCAGGAGGATCGCCATGAACCAGGCAGACGAAAAATACGTGGATGTCGACGGCATCCGCACCCGCTACTTCGAAAAGGGCAGCGGCGAGACGGTGGTGCTGTTCCACGGCGGCAACTTCGGCTCCAACGAGGCGGCCGATGGCAGCCCCGACTGGGGGCTGAACTTCGACGCGCTGGCGCAGTGGTTCCACGTCGTCGCCGTGGACAAGCTCGGCCAGGGGATGACCGACAACCCCAAGAGCGACGAGGACTACACCATGGCCGCGGTGGTGCGGCACGCGCTGGCGACGCTGGAGACCCTGAAGCTCGGCAACGTCCACCTCGTAGGCCATTCCCGCGGCGCCTACCTGGTGGCGCGCATGACCCTGGAGCGGGCGGACTTGGTGAAGTCCGTGATCCCGGTGGACACCAACACCCTTGCCCCCGGAGTCGGAAGGAACGAGGTCGTGCATGCCAACGCCCCGGAGCCCCGGCTGAGCCGCGAGAGCCAGCGCTGGGTGTTGGAGCGCTATTCCTACGGCTACGACCACATCACCGACGACTGGCTCGACGCCTGCGTGGAAATCGCCCAACAGCCCAAGTACCTGGAGGCGGTGGAGAAGATGGAGACCCAGGGGCTCAAGGCCAACGTCTTCCTGGCCCGGCACGCGCGCCAGAAGGAGGAGACCCTGGGCTGGATTCGGGACCGCGGGTTCCAGCGGCCGACCCTGCTGGTGTGGGGCTACAACGACCCCACCGCCACCCTCGACCAGGGCATGCGGCTGATGGAGCTCATGGCCGGAAGCGAGCGCCGCACCCAGATGCACATCATCAACGAGGCCGGCCACTTCTCGTACCGGGAGCATCCCGCGGAGTTCAACGAGGTGCTACGGGGCTTCATCGCCGCGCAGCAATAGGGGTAGAGGCGGGCCGCGCCGCGG
>JAJDTQ010000222.1 GCA_022827045.1 Candidatus Binatia bacterium | reverse complement strand
TCGCCGGCGGGGTCCGAGGCACCCATCGGAATGCAAGCCGGCGGAACCGGGGGCTACTCCGCCGCCTCGATCTTGTCCTGCGTCCGAAGCTCAAAGTCGGAGGCGTCGTGGCGCTCGCGGAGCTGCTGGTCGAGCGGGCCGGAGGTCTTGTTGACGATCCGTCCGCGTTTCACCGCTTCGCGCGCCGCCATCTCGTCGAACCAGCGCAGGACGTTGGTGTAGGTCTGGATGTCCAGGAACTCGGCGGCACCGTAGAGGCTGCCGGTGGTGAGGATGCCGTACCACGGCCAGATGGCCATGTCGGCGATGGTGTAGGTCTCTCCCAGGACGTAGCGGTTCCCGTCCAGCCGCTTGTCGAGGACGTCGAGCTGGCGCTTCACCTCCATGGTGAAGCGGTCGATGGGGTACTCCATCTTGTAGGGGGCGTAGGCGTAGAAGTGGCCGAAGCCGCCGCCGAGGTAGGGGGCGGAGCCCATTTGCCAGAACAGCCACGACAGGCACTCGGCGCGCTCCGACGGGTCCTCCGGGACGAAAGCGCCGAACTTGTCGGCCAGGTAGAGGAGGATGGAGCCCGACTCGAACACCCGCGTGGGCGTAGGCATCGAGTAGTCCACCAGCGCCGGGATCTTCGAGTTCGGGTTGATGGCCACGAACCCGGAGCCGAACTGGTCGCCCTCACGGATGTTGATGACCCATGCATCGTACTCCGCGCCGGCGTGCCCGGCCGCCAGCAGCTCCTCGAGCATGATGGTCACCTTGACACCGTTGGGCGTTCCCAGGGAATAGAGCTGGAGCGGGTGCTTGCCGCACGGCAACTCCTTCTCGTGGGTGGCGCCGGAGACGGGCCGGTTGATGTTGGCGAACCGGCCGCCGTTCTCGCGTTCCCATGTCCAGACTTTGGGAGGTACGTACTCGCTTGAATCCGCCATGTCCTCAACTCCCCTTGCCCTTCAGCCGCCGGTACCACCCCACGAAGTCCGTCACCGCGGCGGGGATGTCGTACTCGGCGTCGAAGCCCAGTTCAGTCTGGGCGCGGGTGATGTCCAGGAAGACCGAGGAGGTCTGGGAGGTGGTGGCGCTTTCGTCGATGTTGAGCCTGGCGCCAGGGACCACCTGCTTGAAGATGTCGATGAGTTCCTGGTTGTCGTAGGGCTTGCCGACGCCGAGGTTGAAGATGCGGCTCTTGACGCCCTCGGTCTGGAGGGCCAGCACCACGCCGCGGGCGGCGTCCTTGGAATAGAGCCATTCCATGACGCCGGGCGGGACGGTATGCTCGACGCCGTCCACGGACTTCTCCACCAGGGTGCGGAACATGGCGCTGGGGCGGCCGCCGCCGCCGGGGATCCAGGGGCCGCACACGTTGGGGAAGCGGACGGCGCGGAAGTCGACGCCGTGGGAGCGCGCGTAGTTGTATCCCAGGTTCTCGCCCGCCTGCTTGGTCGCCGAGTAGAAGGAGCTGGGCCGGGGCAGCGCCTCTTCCTTGCTGTGGTCGCCGTTGTCCTCGCCGCCCGCGATTCCCCGGGCCACGGCCGCGGTGCTGATCATCACCACCCGCTCCACGCCGTGGAGCCGCGCCGCCTCCAGCACGTTGGCGGTGCCCATGATGTTCACCTGGATGGCGCCGTAGGGGTTCTCCTGGGCGCCGGTGCCGAGGTTGGGATAGGCAGCGGTGTGGACGATGCGGGTGACGCCGTGCTCGTTGATGACCTTGCCGAGATCGAACGGGTTCAGCAGGTCGCCGCGGAACAGCGTGACCGCGCCCACGTCCCCTACTACGTCCGCCAGCGCGGTGAGATTGGGTGCGATATCGAAAAGGACGGGCTTTTCGCCCTGCTGCACGAGGATGCGCGCGATCTGGGAGCCCACCAGCCCCGCGCCCGTGATCATGGTCGTCATAAAGTGCCTCCGGTGATTGATTTCGCGGCGGGATACGCGCCCCACCGCAGTGCAGAAGTCCTCATAACACACTGGACCCCCAAGTGCATGGGCGCGAAGCACTCGATGCCTGCAATTTCGAAGGATTGGCGTCGGGAACGGCTAAACGGGGCGCTGCAAGAGGAGAGCCTAGTGGCTTATGACAAACTCATGCCTCCTGGTCATCCGGAAGTCGCATAGACAAAGCAAATCCCTTCCCAGAAGAGCATCGAAATTCGGCGAGTTCGTCACAAACTCGACCAGAGGTACGTTGGTTGTAAAGCATCCTGGAAGGGGTACCACGCCACCGTCCTCCCGAAGGTCGACGAACAACAGGATGTCGGCAAGGTAGACGTTGGCATCTTCGGTTCCATGCACTGAACTGATGGAAGTCTTTCCCATGACTCGAAGGCCGGCTTTCCGGGCAATCTCCTCCGTGACGCATGTTCTGGCTGCACCAGTGTCCACCAGCGCACTCACCCCGAGTGCCTCCGGGTGTAAGGCGGGTTGCCGTGGTTTTGCGGAAGGGTTGGGTTTGGCTATGCCGAATGTGATGATGGGTCCGATTCGCGGATCGAAACTCTTCCTAATGGACGGCATGGGAGAACCACCCGAGATCAACCGCCGTGTCCGTCACCTCCTGAACAGAATACAACTCATCATCAAAGTTGCTCTGAGCGTACGCGGCCGCCTCTTGTGCCGTTCCGAAGAAGTCGATGATCTGCTCATCGCGTAGGAGGGCGAATTGACCTGGGTGAGTCTCCAGAAGTGTCGGGAGTTGCTTGCGGAATGCCTGGTAGTTCTTGTCTACCGCATTCTGAATGATCTCC
>JAJDTQ010000197.1 GCA_022827045.1 Candidatus Binatia bacterium | reverse complement strand
GACAAGGTGATCGTGACGGCGGCTCTGCTCATGTGTTGCCTCCGGGGATCGTATGCTTGCAATCGAGGGCTCTGGCTTCTGACATACACGGTTTTCTATTTTCATTCATAATCAATTGAACTTCAAGATCAGGACACTAGGGTCATACTCGTTGACCATTCTCCCACTGGCTTGCTGGCAGGAAGCTCTACGGCGCCACCGCGGATCTTTCGTTTGGCCACGCGGCGGGGCGGAACGTGTCGCTGGTGTCTACGACGTTCCTGGGGCTCACCGTCATGGAGGGGCTGGCGCTCTTCGAGGCCGGGGTGTCGCCCCAGTTGCATGGTGAGCTGGACCTGGAGTCGTGGCGCCAGAGGCTCACGCCCGAGATGGCTTCGGTGGCGCTGCGGCGTGTTGCGGACGGCGTGTTTCCATCCGTGGCATGGGACGGCATCTATCACCGACTCGGTCTCAATGCGCTCCTGGATGGAACGGGCAGGGACGGGCATACGGAGGAGAAACAGCGTTGAGCCGGAGGTCCTTGCTTCGGGGCCGGTGCCCCCGGGCGTTGGGGGACCGGAAGCCGGCAGCGAATCGCATACGAAAAGGTGGACGACAAGGTATCGGGCGCCGCCGGAAGTCGTATGGGTGCCCGGAAAGAAGATGCCGTCGTATGCAACGGCTGACAGGCCTTGCCGCCGAATTAAGGCGACAAGCAATCTCCGTTCCCAGTTCCTCTGCTGCCTAATCCTGTGATGGTGAACGAGAAATTGTCATTGCTAAAGGATGCTGATACGAGCGGTGTGGCATAAGCCCAGGCATATGCGCTACTGCATGTTCCGTTGTTGTACATGATCTCCCCCATCTTGATTTCCGCGCTTCCCAATGTCATCCAGGCTGCAGAAGCCCTTGCGCAATCCCCACTGGCTCTGCGCGGCAACGCTGCGAATATTTCTCCTCTAGTTCGTCCCCACAACCAAGCCAAACGTATATTCAAACAACTATTGGACGAATGTTCTAGGACTATGCTGGAGAGAGCTCGTTCGTGCAAGAAAGGGTTCCTATCGTTCGCGACAAGTGTAGACGAGAAGGTGCCATCTCTAGTTTCCCAGTCGAGATTTACTAGGTTAACGGTGCCAACATTATCTCCAATGATGGACAATAGATGCTGCCGTTCGGCCTCGCGCCATTGCTCCATGGCCTCTGTACTGATAGGTACGAGGTTGATCTGACCCTCAGAATCGACTGTTGGGAGACGTCCGTCTCCAGCCGCGTCTAGTTGGTCGACTAGGGAGTTAACTTCCACGGTAGTATTCTCGATAAAGGACCACTCAGTGATTCGAGCGGTTTCGCCAAAACGTTGGTTCCAGTTGGCAACTGCAATAGATACATATGCACACAATTTTTCTTCTAGGTCCCCACAAATCTGGGCAAAAACGGCGGAATTAGGAAATATCAGTGCGCAAAACACCAGCACAGCCATATGCATGTTGTTGCCGAAGCGTGTCTTCACGATTAATTCCCTCTTGTAGACGTTTGGTGCGGAAATGCCCCAGTTTCGTGTATGCCGAATCCTTGTGGAAGGCGGAATCTACGATGCCACGAACACATCCAATTTAACAGAAAATGGCCCTTGAGGGTATCTCTAATAATACCCATCTCCCACTTGGTTTAGAATCACTGAGCCACGTTCCCGCGGTTAGCGAAGGCCGAAGGAGTTAGTTTACTGGTGGTCGCACACGGCCTCAATGGTGTGTGGTGCTAGGTTTCACTCTATGGCTGATGGCCCCGTCTTTCGGCTGATTCCTCACAGGGATTGCTCATAGCCGAGTAGACATGTCACGGTGTGGTCTTCCGATTGGCGAGCACAATTGGAAGGGAGTCGCAAAAGGTTATCAACCGCTCTCGATCGGTACGTTGTCTATCGACCGCAAACCACTCCCGACCGTTCCTGCCGGCCCTCACGAGGGGTAGCTTACCCCTGCTATTCCTTTCTTTGGATTCCGCTCATTTCCTTAACTTCCTGTAATTTACCGGGGCAGTGCCAGAAATCGGCGGGAGCGCCGAACGCGATTACATGGACAATTTCCCCTGGCCAGGAGGTCGGGTACCGAGGCACAGGATTCCGCTACCCAGGTGCATGCAACCGGCCAAGGGCGTTTGGCAAATCGCCTGGTAGCGCCACTTCCTGCGGCGAGTATTTCTTTCATTGATCCTTGGAGAATCGGCAGTCGGGCGGCGGGCGGGGCAATCTTCGCGTGCGCCTGGCTGTTTGCCGGATACTCGGCGACGGGATTGTCGCGGGGAAAGCAAGGGTCGCCCGAAAAATGCCGCACGAAGGCCGAGTCGCGGAACCGGTGGCAATTGGTGTCCCCTTCCGGCAGGACGCCCACAAGGCTTCGGCTGTTGCCTTGGCGGGACTGACTGCCGCTGAACGTGACCGCCTTCGCCGGACACACGAAGCGCCTTCAGGCTGCAGCCACGCCTTTTGCTGCGTTGTGATTGCAGAGCGACCCGCCCTCGCAGGTCTTGTCGACCGCGTCCTGATTCCGTCACCTTGGGAGGCGGCGGCGCCGAGAGATCCGTCGGCCCGTCTGACAGGGTGAATTCATGCTCGGCCGGCCTGCCGCATCCTGCGTCCGTCCTTCGATGACCTCCGGGTCAAAATCGCACTTGACAGGGGGAGTATAATCTGACATTCGACTCAGCCCATTTATCTTCCTTCTTAATCAGGGGACGCGGACGATACCGGATCGCCCGCAGTCCTGATTCGAGGTACCTCAAAATGAGCAACCGGAGACCCCTCGCAGGGCTGTCCGTTTCCCACAAAATTCCGTCCCAGGGGTTGACAAGCACCGCAGGGACTCGATCGATAATGCTTGCCGGGTCGCCGGGTCGCCGGGTCGCCGGGTCGCCGGGTCGCCGGGTCGCCCCACTTGCGTCCGCGTGTGGCCATGAAGCCGTTTGCCTGGCGGCGACCTTTTCGGTGGTGGGCGGTTGCGGCGTTTCTCCTGGCTGCATTTGCCGCGCAGCCCGGTAACGCGGCTGACTGCCCGGTCGGGGATCTCGACTGCCTTGTCGCCAAGGTCGAGACCTGGCGGGACGAGCCGCAATGGGCCCATGAGCCCGCGCATGCGAAGAAGTGGAACCAGGTTCTGGCCCTTCTGGGCGAGGACAGCTCCGAATCCCCCATGGCCGCCTCTCTTGTCCGGTCGCGGGCAGAACAGTGGCCGACCAGTCGCTGGGCCGAAGTCGCGGCCTACCTGGACTGGCTGGCCGAGGAACAGAAGGTCCCTGACGGAAACGTCCAGGCCTCCATCGGCCAGGGACAGAACGAGCAGTCGCTGATCAACGTGTCCTGCGCCCCCAACACGGGCAGCTCGAGCGCTTCCGATCCCAAGTCCCGGACGACGAAGTCTCTCCGGGTCGTGGAGAACCCGGCCAACCGGCTGAACATCACCTGGCCGGAAGGGTTCGTCGGCTGGTGTAACTGGGAGCTCCATCTTTCCGGTCATGGCGACGACCAGATCTGGTACACGCATGGCGCGATGAAGATGCAGTATGTCGGCGGAACGCTCAGGATCCATTCCGAAGGCACGGCGCGCTACAAGTGGGACGACGATACCTACAACGCCGACCATGACGGCATTCCGTACACCGGCGCCACGGCGTCCGGGTTCACGATCGTCCTCAACGTCGAGGACGATGACGAGCCGGCGACATCCATCGGCTGGAAGAACAGCTTTCCGGGCAGTCAGGAAACGACCAATCCCGCCAACATGATCCTCCAGCTGACCTCGAGGCAGACAACGGACACGACCGTCCTGGTCTCCACGGAGAACGGTACCGCCATCGGCGGACAGGACTTCACGGCGTTCACGAACAAGAGCGTCGTCATCCCGAAGGGAACGAAAGAAAAGGCCGTTCCGGTCACCTACCTGGATGACAAGTTCCGGGAGGAGCTCCTCGAGGAGTTCAAGATTCGGATCACGTCCGTCAACGGGACAGCCGTCACGAACGGTGCCGTCCAGCGCGCGGGCATCCTGGACGACGAGGAAGAGTGGGCCGGGCAAAACCCCGTCGACGTCTCCTGCGCGCCCAACACGGGCAGTTCGTCTGCAAGCGATCCGAAATCCCGGACGACGCAGTTCATGACGGTCAAGGAGCACCCGGCCGGCACGCTGACCATCACCTGGCCCGAAGGGTTCGTGGGATGGTGCAACTGGAACAACGTCATCCGGGCCTACAACGACCAGAACGTCCAGGCCGGGCAGCACATCCTCGGTCCGTTCAAGTACGCGATCGGCACGGACTACACGTCCCTGCTCGTGCACTCCGAGACGACGGCCCGGTATAGCGAGGACGACGATGTCTTCGATGCCGATCCCGTCAAGACGGCCCCGAAGTCGGTCGCCGGCTACACGTTCAGGTACCGGATCACGGAGAACGACATCGACCCGGCTCATGTCGGGTTCGCGAAAACGTCCTACACGGTGGGCGAGGGCGACGGCACGATCGATGTCGGCATCAAGCTCTCTTCCGTTCCTCTGTCCGATGTCAGCGTGTTCGTTTCCACCAAGGCGGGAACGGCCACGGCCGGGGACGATTACGAGATCCTCACCAGGCATGAGGTCGTCATCCCCAAGGGCCAGACCTCCGGCACGGTGACCGTGACGATCAACGAGGACGTCATCGACGACGAAGACGAGACGTTCTCGGTCGGGATCATCAAGGTCGACGGCAACGCCCAGATGGAGTCCGGTCCGGAGACGACCGTGACGATCACGGACAACGACGAGGCCGGAGAATACTTCTTCTCCAAGGACAGCCACGAGGTCTGGGAGTCTCCCGACGGCGTCAATGCCGGCGTGGCACGCGTCACGCTCAACCTGAAGGACGAGAGAGCCTCTCCGTTCACGATCCGCGTCAACACGGTCGGGAAAACGGCCTCGGCGCCGTCGGACTACACGGCGCTCACGAACCACGACGTGACGTTTGCGGCCGGCGAGACCTCGAAGACGGTCGACATCGCCATCGTCGACGACGCGATCCTCGAGCATGACGAGACGTTCACGGTGCGGATGATCCGGGTCGGCGGACAGGCGATCACGAACGGTCCGGAAACGGTCGTCACGATCCTGTCCGATGACATCACGGGCTCTGGAGACTTCAACTCGGGAACGATCGTCGTTCATGAATCCGAGGATGACGTCCCGTTCACGTTCGATCTCGGAAAAGCGCTTCCCTACGACCGGACATATACGTACCGGATTGACTATCTCACGGCCTCGGCGGATGATTTCGACATCGTCAGCGACCGGCGGATCGTCGTGAAGGCCGGCGAAACGTCCGGGACCCTCGTCCTCGATCCCGTCGATGACGGACCCGGCGACGACAACGACCTGTTCCGGATCTACATCCTTCCGGGCGATCCCGTCTTCGACGAGAACGGCATCGTCACGGGCAGCACGGAGTCCTGGCCGGCAGGAGCGAGTTCTTACAGCGACTTCTTCCTTCGGGAAGCCGCGTTCACGGCACCGATCGGCGTGCGCCTGGAAATGGTCGGGCCGACGACGGTCACGGAAGGCGATCCGATCGAGATGCGTCTCGTTCCCAGCGGTCCCGTCCATTCCCCGATCACGGTCCGCACCTACGTCGCGGATTACAGCCGGGTCTATGTCGAGACGCCCGGCATCCTCAGCCACCGGTTCAAGACGAGCAACACGACGCCGCATCCGGTCACGTTCGAGATCCCGACCATCGCGTCGTCCAGTCCGGTCAACGCGAACCAGGTCATGATCCTCATGATTGGTCCGGAAGAAGGCAAGCAGCCCTACGTCACGGATCCGACGATCCATCACGTCACCATCGGTGAATCGCCTGACCATCAGGCCGGCATCCCCATCGTGGCCATCAGCACGACGCCTGACGATCCCGTGATCGAGGGCGAGGAAATGGTGGTCGAGGTCTCCGCCTACACGGAAATATCCGACACGGCGCTCTGCGCGAAGTATCTCGGTCCCAACTGGCACAAGTACAACCGGGACGACAACACGGACACGTGCTGGCTGCCGGGCTCCGACAGGAACCTGGAGGTCAGCCTCTATGTCGAAGGCGACGACCGGGTCTCCAAGGGACTGCACACGGTGTCCATCCCACGCTCAATGGCGGACGTGCCGTTCAGCTCCAAGGGCTATCTCCGTCTTCCCGTCACGGACAACGACCTGAAGGACGGAGAAGGGCAGGTCACCGTCTCCCTAGGAACGGCCGGTTCGGACTACCTGAACTACTCCTCCCGGTCGCCGTTCGACTTTCGTCGGCAGTCCAGGACCTCCGCGACCGTGGGCATCCAGGACAACGAGCCTGCGGACATCAAGGAGGTGACGTTCTTCATGGACGCGTCCGATGGCGCCTATGACATCCTCGGCAATCGGCATGACATCCCGGAAGGGTACGATTTCGTCATGTGCCTTGCGGTCCCTGAAGACGACCATGATCCCGAACTCCCCCTGCATTTCGTCGAGTTCTCGATGTCCTGGGACAAGAACACGGACCTGTCGCAACACAGGACGTCTCGCCAGCACAGGGACGGGTCCTTCACGAGACATGCCGGAGAGCTTCCGGACGGGATCGTGCAATTCGGTCGCGGAGGGACCGGCGGAACGAACAGACACTTTGGTCATGCCTTCTATTGCAAAGGCACCGGGTTCAACTTGAAGACCCAGGACAGCCGTCCCGGACTGGACCATGTCCTGACCTGGACGTTCGATTCCGATACCCTTCCCGAGGGCTATGCGTTCAAGGGCTCGAACGCGCTCACCGTCAGGTTCGTCGACGACGACATCGTCCGGGTGAAGATCGCCCATGACGAGACGATGCCGTCCGATGCGAGGAACAGGAAAGTCGTCGAGAACGGCGGACATGCCGATTTCACCGTCCAGCTGGAACATGCGCTTGAGGAAGGAGAGGAAACTTACCTGGACTTCGGGCCGCCCGGACGCTCAGGCCTGATCGCCAACACGACGCGCGAGCTCCTGGAGACGGGAACCGACGACGGCGTCCGTCTTGAATCCCGCGCCGGCGGCGAACGTCTCATCTTCTCCGGCGCTGGCGCCCGGACAGCAAGCGTCCGCGTGACCGCGGGCCTGAAGGACGAGGAGGGCAACATCGACACCCTCGTTCCCGAGCACGATCTCGAGAGCTTGTTCAACGTCTTCGTGCTTGGAGGCAGGAACTTGAGCCGGTCTCCCGTCATCTATCCGGAGGACGGGCATCCGCCCGAGATGGCGACCCGACGCCTGTCGGAGTCCCTGTGGCCGATTGACCTGACGTATGACAACTTCGAGTGGGTCGTCGTCGATCCCGCGCGTCCCGCCGTCTCCGACATCGGGTTCACGCGACCATTCTACGCCGTGAACGAGGAGAACGGACCGGCACAGCCGGTGATCGCCCTGGACCAGATCGCGACGACCGATCTGGACATCACCTTCCGTGTCACGGAAGGGACGGCGACATCGCCGGAGCATTTCATCGTCAGCGTGCCGGACGATCCGTCCGAGCCGTTCGTGAAGACGTCCACGCTGGATACGGGCGAGCGCGCGCAGAGCTTCGACGTCCGAACGGTCGTCGAGGATCCCAACGTGCCGGAGACGACGAAGACGTTCACGGTCGCCATCGAGAGCGTGACGCCATCTTCCGGCGTCAAGCCTGTCGCGGAAAGGGACAGGCCGCAATCCGCGACCGTCTACATCCTGGACTCGCAGACCGTGCAGGACAACGCGTTCTCCTGCACGCCGGCCATCGTGACGGGCGGCGGCGAGATCACGTGCCGGGCCAGCTGGAACCCGCAACTGGGTTACCTGCCCGACTCGCGGATCGATGTTCGTTTCAGGCTTCGGAACCAGGATGGCTACGCCATCTTCAACCGGAACTTCGCGGACACGAGCCTGCCCTCCGATCCTCATCACGAGGTCGAGATCGACGCCTCGATCGCGAACGGGGACACGTTCGTATCGTTCACGATCCCGACGCTTGACGTGGATGCCGCATCCGGATCCCGGATCCGGGCCTCGTTCCCGTCAAGGCGGACCTGGGACATCTCCGATCCGAACAACGAGGTCCTGATCCGGAACAACCCGGTCCTGCCGCGGTCGCTCTTGAAGACAGCGTACATGGACTACGTGGTCACGCCAGACGCAACGGCGCTTTCCGTGGCGAATATCACCGTTCCGGAACCGAAGGTGAGCGACGGTCCCCAGTCGGAGGAACCGGTCTGGATCGCCGTCTCTCCCTGGACGGACAGCCTGACAGTGGAAAACCGCTGGACGAAAGAGAAAGGATACTGGCTGCACCTGTCCACGAAGAGCGGAACCGCGACATGGCAGGACTACGGTTATCTCGACCCGCCTCCCTACGGCAGCGAGATATTCTGCAACGGCTCCATCAACTCCCGGACAGGGGAACGCGGCTGCTGGGCTGACGTCGTCATCTTCAGCGACAGCCACGATGAAGGCGATGAGACGTTTACCCTGGTGGTGGAAGGATCCGATCGCATGTCACCGACCACGCGGGCCTGGCTCGGCGTGGCGGAAGCGACGGTCACGATCCGGAACGACGGTCCGATGCCCGCAGCGTGGCTGGCGCGGTTCGGGCGCACGGTTGCGGAGCAGGCTCTGGACGGGATCGCGGGCCGCATGGCGGCGCCGCGCACGCCGGGCATGCAGGGCACGCTGGTGGGCCAGGCGCTCGACTTCGGCGCCCCGTCCGATGCCGGCAGCACACAGGGAGACCCCGCCGCGCCTACCCTGTCCGACGTCGCGCAGGCGTTCGGCGGCCATCCCGTCGGCCCCGGCAGCGGCCTGGGTGAACCGCCGGCGCAATCGCGCACCCTCACGGCGCGCGACGCGCTTGTGGCCAGCCGCTTCTCGCTGACCGGCGAAGAGGACGGCGGCGGCGGCAGCTTCGCCTTCTGGGGCCGGGCGGCGCAAGCGCGCTTCGACGGGCGCGAGGGGACGCTCTCGCTCGACGGCGAGGTCACGACGGCGATGCTGGGCGCGGACTATGCGCGCGACCAATGGCTCATCGGCCTCGCCTTGACGCAGAGCACGGGCGAAGGCGGCTACCGCGATACCGATGCGATGCGCGCGGGCGACGGGAAGGTGGAGGCGTCGCTGACCGCGGCGGTGCCCTACGCGCTGCTCGAAGCATCGCAGCGCCTGCGGATTTGGACCGCCCTGGGCTACGGCACGGGCGACGTGACGCTCAGGACCGGGATGGGCGAGCGCCTGGAGGCCGGTACCGACTGGCAGATGGCGGCGCTGGGCCTGCGGGGCGACGTGTTTGCCCGCGCAGGCGGCGGCCCCGGGCTGGCTTTGACCTCCGACGCCCTGTGGACGCGCACGCAGTCCGCGGCGGTGCAGGGCCTTGCGTCATCGGACAGTTCGGTGACGCGCCTGCGTCTGGGTCTTGAGGGCAACTGGGCGGTTTCTCTCTCCGGCCTCGGCACGCTGACGCCGAAACTGGAGATGGGCCTGCGCCACGACGGCGGCGATGCCGAGACGGGTTTCGGTGTCGAGCTTGGCGGCGGCATCGCCTGGCTGGCGCCCGCCTACGGGCTTTCCCTCTCTCTTGAAGGCCGGACGCTGGTGGCGCACGAGACGGACCTGGAAGACAGCGGCGTGTCGGTGGCCCTGAGCTTCGACCCCGACCCGGCGAGTGCGCGCGGTCCGAGCGTCAGTCTTCGCCAGAGCGTGGGCGGTTCGGCGACGGGCGGGGTGGCGGCGCTGTTCGGCTCGCAGGCGCTGGTTCGGCGCGCCGGCACGGGGGAGATGGGGGGTCTGTTGTCGGCGGAGGCGTCCTGGGGGTTTGCAACCTTCGGCGGTCGCTTTACGGGCAGTCCGCACGTCAGCTACGCGCTGTCGGACGTGACGCGGGATTACACGCTCGGCTGGCGGCTTGAGCCCGTGGCCTCGGCGGTGTCGTTCGGCGTCGCGGCGTCTCAGCGCGAGCGCGACGGCGCCGCGACCGAGCACGTCGTGGGGCTGGAAGTCAGGAGCGGCTGGTAAGGGAGTGCAGACACACCAGAGGAGAACCTCACGATGATCGGCAATGGAGCGAAACTGACCGTGTTGCTGATGGCGGTGGTATGCCTGGGCTGTAGCGACAATGACAGCCACCGCGCCAGCCGCGCCGATACTGGTTACGACCTGACCGGCACGTGGGAGGCGGTCAACGCCCAGTGCATGTCGGACCTGCCGACGGAAGTTCTGAGGCATCTCGAAGACCCGGCGACGTGGGAACGCCAGATCGAAGGCGATGTGCGGGTCGTTCAGACCGGCGACATGCTGGAGATCTTCGATACCGAGGCCGAGGCGCCATTTTCCGGCACGGTAACGGGCGACCGCCTGGAATACGCACTATCGCAGGACGATCTGCTCATCGAGGGAGAAGGTGTTATCGAGTCGGCCGACCGGCTGACCGTTGACCACACCTTTACCTTTCCGGAGGCGGGAGGGAGCGTGTCTTGTCAGTTCGATGTCATACGCCTCTGACGTCCTGCACCCGCGACAGTACAACCCCGGCGCCTCAACCCGTGAAACCTGTCCTCATCGGCTACGCCCGCTGCTCCATGGACGGACAGGACCTGAACGGCGCAGAGACTGGCGCCTCGCCGAATTCGGGGTTGAACCGGGCCGCGTTTACGTGGACAAGGGGCCAAGGTGACATCGATAAGCGCCTCGGGGCCATCGAAACCGACCTCGCCATCATCAGGGCGCTGATGGGGCGAGCAGCCTCTGATCGATCCCAGGGTAAGCGCATATGGCGGCATCCGGTCAAGACCTGCAACAGATAGCCCCGGTCCCACCCAGCCCACTTGCGTCGTGCCTTGACGCCACGCTTGCGACGTGATTCCCGACGAACCAGGTTCAGCGCCACGTGGCGTAACACCGACATCGTTTGCGCCCCGGCACCCCCCGATCAAGCCGGGGGCAGGCTCTGGCGAATCCGACAGTCGTCTTCACGAAAAGCTCACGTCAAGGCCCCAATGCTGCCGCATCGCATGCGCAAAACGCGCGACATCACAGAGCCCATCGAAGTCAGTTTTCCTTGAGAGGCAGGACATAATCAGCCCCTTGCTCGACGATGGTGCGGGCGGTCTCCTTTTGGCATCCCATAGCATCAATGGTCACCGTCGCCCCGTCCAACCTTCGACAAGCTCAGGTCCAACAGCCCAAGCAGGCAGGGAATGGCGCCCTTGTTGGCAGCGTGGTCAAAAAAGCGCCGCAGGGTTTTGCCGTCTGGCGTACCTGGACATCGTGGCGTGTCTGGACTAAGGTAACGAAGTGCCAAAGTGTCATGAACGCGTGCCGGAGAGCTTCCTAATGAACGATGAGACAAGCAACACCGCCAAGTTACGCACCATCTACCGTGAACCCAACGAACGGGCGGCGCTGAAGGTGCTCGATCACCTGGACGTGCACTGCCGCAACTTCATCGCCCTATCGCCATTCGTGGTGCTCAGCACGACTTCGGCACAGGGTCGGGTTGATGCTTCGCCGCGGGGTGACCCGCCGGGATTCGTTGTCGTGGCAGATGAACGGACGCTGCTGATTCCTGACCGTCCGGGCAACAACCAGATCGACTCTCTGAAGAACATTGCCGAGTGTCCGCACGTCGGCCTGCTGTTTTTCGTGCCGGGGATGAACGAAACCCTGCGTGTCAAGGGTACGGCGGAGATCGTGACGGATCCGGTGCTGCTCGAACCGCTTTCGGTGCGCGGCAAGCCGCCAGTTTCCGCTCTTCGGGTTACGGTGGAGGAAGTGTTCTTGCACTGTGGCCGGTCGCTGATCCGTTCCCGGCTTTGGGAACCGGCGGCGCAGATCGAGCGTTCCAGTTTTCCGACTTACGGACAGGTACTTGCAGACCAGATTGCCGGAGCGAGCGCCCAAGCTATCGACCAGGCGGAAGACGAAGCCAACCGCACACGCCTCTACTGACTGCACCAAGTGGAACTCGGCATGATGGACCAAAGCGAGGCATGGACATGCGTAGGCTGCGGCACAGTTGTCATTGAGGAGACTGCCGCCGGGTGTTCCGATTGCGGCACCGGCGTGCGGACCTGCGAGGCGTGCATGGAATCCGGTGTCTGGCTGACTTGCACAGCGTGCTTTGACGCGCAGTTGCCAACGTCAGGTTGATGTGGCTTTGCGCAGGGCTGCCTTCGGCACGAAACGAGGTGCCTGAAGACGAGTCAGGCTGGAGAATGGACAGTACCCGCGCCTGACCACCCCTTCTGTCTTGCTGGGAGTATGTCCGGGGATGTGACGAGGACGCCGCCGTCCTTTTGGAAGTTTCAGGAATGATCGAAAATCAGCGCTGGGTGGCGTTCGAAGCGCAGAGGAAGTCGCGTGTGACGGCGTACCTGTTGTGGCTTCTGTTGGGTGTCATAGGGGCGCACCGGTTCTACCTGCGGATGAAGGTTTCGGGCTTTGGCATGCTGTTCCTGGTGTGCCTTGCTGTTGTGACGTTCTTTTCCCGGTACTTGCTGCGCCTCACGGATGAGATGCTGGTCGTGACCGGCGCGGCATTGCTGGTACTGGCCATTTGGGTGTTGGTGGATGTGTTTCGCATCCCCGGTTTTGTGCAGGACTACAATGATCGGCTGCTTCGCCGGCTAGGCGGCGAGAGTGAGCAATGGAGGAGAAGAAGGCCAAATCGGAGAGGCGTGTGACCGCATAGTCTCCGGGCACCTGGATACCTTTCGTCCGATTGCCTTCTTCGCGGTGGTATTGCCGTCTCGGGGAGCGTAGAATGCGAATTCTGTCCCCGGAGACGAACGCGCCCAAGAGCACGACAATCGGCGCCTCTAACCTCCTTTTGAACGACTCATCCGTGATGGCCATTTCGCATGAAATAGACGCGGTTGGCGTCGCGAATTCGCTTCCATCCTTTGGGGTCATGATCTGGCACCGTCTTGGCGATCATGACGAATGCCACGGACACAATGAATGCCAATGCTGCAACCTCGACCATGGGCTGCCTCCTTCCATTTGTACGTGACGCCCATTGCCATTGGAGGAACACCGTGTCTCCTCGCAGGCATCTTCCGCTTTCTCATCTATTACATGCCGTAATTTTGCTTATCCTTCCAAACCCGGCATGTATCAGGGAATGATTGCCTTGAGAAACAAGGCGTTGCCCCGCTTGTCAGCATTTTTTTGTGACGCTTCCACATACTTGGGGAATTAATTCTTGATTCAGGTGGTGAGGTGAACGACGCAGCGGACGTGCCGGCCCTGATCAGGGAAGGACAGAGGCTTCTGAGTCAGGGTGACGACGAAGGCGCACGCGACAAATTCCTTGAAGCCGGACAAAGGTTGTATGACCGGCATGGAGGGAAACTGCTTGCGCAATGCACCTGGCGGTTCGGCGATGCCGGAAAGGACGTGGTGCAGGAGATATTCCAGTTGTTGTGGCAGAAGATGCCCGAACTTGAACACCCGGAAGTCGTGGACGGGTGGCTGTACGGCGTCCGCGACAACAAGGTGCTGCAAAACGGCCGCAATACGGGGCGCAGGAAATTGATCCTGGAAGAGAAGCAGCGGCCCATCGCCGAAAGCGTGCATTGTGCGCCGGCGGAGACACCGGAAGAGACCGTCATTTCCAGGGACGAAGAGCAAAGGCACCGGGACATGCTGGCACGGCTTCCCCGGGTTCTTGAGGGGTGCGACCCGGATGAGGTGACGCTGCTGCGCATGCGCTTCCATCTTGAACTCGGTTTTGCCGACATCGGTGTTGCTCTCGGGGTCAGCGAGGCAACGGCCCGGCGGCGGGTCAGAGCGATTCTCAATCGTGTCAACGAAGAGCTGCAGAGGCAGCGGAGGGCATCGTGAAAGAACGTCATGCAGTCCAGGACTTGGAAGGCGTCCAGATTGATTTTGAGGAAGATTGCGAAGCGTCGGAGCGATTCGCGGACGGCGAGGCAGAGGAGGCAACCCGCGACGTGATCCGGGGTTTGGAGGCGCTTTGGGGCAAGGCGCCCCTGCCGGCTGATTTTCGCGACGTCTTGGCGACCCCACTGCCGACGCCGCTATCGCAACGGCGCTGCTTGCTGTAGAATGGGGTGGGGCGTCGGGGTGGGCGTTGCGGTTCCTCCGGGGTAGCAGAATCCCCCTTCACAGTCCCGCATCACCTCCCCGGCGCTCCGGGGCCCGACCCATCCGACACGGAGATGGGCGAATTTCGGCGGCAAGGACGGCGCGGCGACGACGTGCTACACAGCAGCGGATGGCCGATCTCGTGAGAAGTGGAGGGGGAAACCATATCCACCTTGTCGGCGAGCACTCCGACCGCGAAAACAGTCTGGCAAATGGCGGGGAGCCCCCAAACCAAGCGTATACTTCAAAGAGGGTACTGCAAGACACTCCGGTCTATTCCGGCCCATGAATGCGGAGGGGTGCCTGATGCACGGGTCAGCATGGAGATGTGTCGTCTGTGCTCTGTCCCTTTTCGTCATGACTGCCTGCGATGACGGTGGCGGCGCGCCGACGGAGGACTCGCATGACCCCATCACCCCGGAAATAAGGACGGCCATCGAAACCGGTGACCTGGCTGCCCTTTCAGATTCCGACCTGCCGGAGATTCCCGGCATTGACGACTTCATCACCCATCACGACACGGCGGTGGTACTCGGCAAGGCCTTCTTCTGGGAGATGTACACCGGAAACAGCGGCCAGGCATGCGCCAGTTGCCACTTCCACGCCGGCACCGACCGCCGCATCCAGAACACCCTCCATCCCGGCGGCAAGGACGAGGCATTTCCCCGGGGAGACACTGCTGTCGAACACCAACTGTTCGTGTTTGACCCGGTACGCAGCGGTTTCGAGGGGGGAGAGGGGGCAAACTACGTCTTGAACGAGCACGATTTTCCGTTTCACGACAAGGCCGATCCGACGGACCGCGACTCGCCCACTTTGTTCGACACGGATGACGTGGTGGGCAGCCAGGGGGTTCTGAACGCCGAGTTTCACAGCCTGGGACTTGACGGCAGGACACGGATCGGAGGAGATCCGGACGATAACGTGGATTGCGAGCCGGTCGGGGATAACCTCTTCAACGTCGGCGGGTTTACGGACCCGCAAACGCGGGTCCGCCGCGTTACCCCTCGCAACACACCGACGGTGGCCAACGCCGCCCTCAACCACCGCAACTTCTGGGATGGCCGGGCTAGTCACGTCTTCAACGGCGTCAATACCTTCGGACGACGAGATGGCGACGCCCGGGTGTGGAAAGCAGCCGGGCCGCATGCGGCACCGATACGCGTTGCCATACGGGTCGAAAACTCCAGCCTCGCTTCCCAGGCAGTAGCGCCGCCCTTGAGCGCCTCCGAGATGTCCTGCGGGGCGAATGGGATCAACCGCATCTTTGCCCACATTGGTCGCAAGCTGCTGCCGCGACCGGCGCTGGAAAACCAGCGCGTACACCCGGGCGACAGCGTCCTGGGGATGTTCCGCGACGCCGACGGCCTGGGGCTGACCATGACCTACAGGGAACTGATACAGGAGACGTTTGACCCGGTGTGGTGGAAGGCCCCGGCCTGGACCACCTGCGGCCGGGGCACCGAGCGCACGGCGCTGCCGCGCGGTGACAATCAGGCAGGGCAGGAATGCTTCGACATGATGGAGGCGAACTTCTCGCTGTTCTGGGGATTGGCCATCCAGGCGTATGAGCGCACCCTGCTGTCAGGGCAAAGCCGCTTCGATACCTTTGTTCGGGAAGTCCTCGCCACAGGCACCTCGGAAGCCCTGACCGACGCCGAACTGCGCGGCCTGCACCTCTTTCTGACCGACGGTAAATGCATTGAGTGTCATCCCGGAGCAGCCCTCACCTCGGCTTCGGTGGCGCAAATCGACACCGTTGGCGTGGTCCGCCGCGCCGCAACGGCCCTGTCCGACACCCTGGAGCCGGCCCTGCTGGACGAAGGGTTTTTCAACATCGGGGTTCAGCACCACGGCGACTTCGGCCTCGGGCGCCGTGCCGAACCGGGCGACCACCCGGACGGCCCGCCGCTCTCGTTTTCCGCCCAGTACATCGAGGGGATTGCCGACCGCGATTTCGCCAGTGACGGCGTGGACGATGCGGGCGGCACGAACTTGCTGCCGGACCCTTGCCGGTTTGAGGAGGTCCTGACCGAAACGGACTTGCCGGGCCCTGACATTGCACGCTGCCCGGACGATGTCACGGCGCTGGTTCCCGAATTCGGCAGAGATGACCTTTCGGGTCTGCGCATTGCAGTCGATGGGGCCTTCAAGGTGCCGACCTTGCGCAACATCGAGCTTACCGGCCCCTACATGCACAACGGCGGGATGTCGACTCTGGAGCAGGTGATGGAGTTTTACAATCGCGGTGGGGACATGGTGAGCTCGGAACTGGCCGACAACATCGAACCCCTGGACTTCACGGAAGACCAACTGGCTGACTTGGCGGCCTTTCTCCGCACCCATACGGATGACAGGGTGCTCAACAAGCAGGCTCCCTTCGATCATCCCGAACTCTTTATCGCGCACGGATCCGGAGGCGACGAACGGATGCTCGACTGCATGGTCGCCACCCGTCTCCCGGCTTTCAGCCCCGGTGTCGAAGAACGGGCGCTGGGCTTCCGCATTGACGCCTGCGAACACATCGAGCAGATAGCCGCGGTGGGTCGTGGCGGCGCCAGCGAGGCGCTCAGGCCTTTCGTCACGATCTTGAGGGAGGGCCTATGAGGGATTCCGGGACCGGTCACAAGGGGGCAGTTGAATGGGCCGCATGATTCGCTACGCCGCTGCCACTCTCTTGACCCTAATGCTTGTCGCCTGCGGGGGTGATGGCGAGGTCACATAGCCTGGCGCATACCATGGCATCGGCAGCACCTGGACCTACACGGCCACCAGAGTCGATGAGAGTCCGGCCGGTGAGCTTGTCAACCACCGAGAGCGAATCACGGACAGACGGTCGTGTCGTGGGCGCGAAGCGGTCGAAGTGACCGGTCTGTACGAAAGCGAGGACAGCGGTGCGAGTGAGGCGTTGACTGCCACATTCCCCGTGGACGCTCATACCGGCGGGGACATTCATGGCTTTCAGGGTGACGTCAACGGACGGCTATACATATTGCTACGACCTTGGCACAGGGCTGATCGTGAAGAGCTTTGACAACACCGAAAGCAGGGAGATGGTTAGCCATGATCTGAGGTGAAGCGACAGGACAATCGCATTTTGCCGATGCACGCGACGAGGCTCGAAGCAAGTAACACTTACTGGAAAGGACAAGGCTGTGAATGATGATCAAAGACACGGATGGGTTTGCAGTCTCGCGTTTGCCTGCCTGCTGCTTACGGCTTCGCTCGCAGTGGCGCAGGAATCAGAGAAACCCCCGATCAAGCTGGGCGGGGTGATCGGGGTGAACTACGTCTACGGGAGCTACGATGAACCCCATCCCCGCGGTACGGATATCGGCCAGGCTGAGCTTGAGCTTTTCCGCCTGAATGCCGATCTGCACTACCAGAATGTCATCGGCAGAGTCGAATATCGCTGGTACAACGAACACGGCTATTCCAACAGCAATTACAGCATGTTTCACACGGCATGGCTGGGGTACGACTTCGGTGATTCGGGCACCCTCAAGGCCGGCGTTGTGCGGGTTCCCTTCGGGCCGACGGCTTACGGGGTCTCCAGCAGTTGGTTTTTTGATCAGCACTTTTATGTCGGGCTCGCTGACGACATGGACCTGGGAATTGCCTGGAACAGGTCCTTTGACAGGCTGACGCTCGACGCGGGCTACTACCCGAGCAGCGAATTCCGGGGAAAAGGGAGCAGCCTTGAGAGCTCGCGGTATGCCTATGACGTGGTCAGAACGGGTGATGAAGTCGGTTTTGAAGAGCAGCACCAGTTCAACCTGCGAGCGATCTATGCACTTGAAGGCGGGACAGAAATCGGCGGATCGTTTCAATATGGGTTGCTGCAGGGCACAAACATAGGCGGCGATGACAGCGGCGAACACCACGCCCTTTCGGGGCACATGAAAAATGTCTTCGGGGGCTTCACCCTCTATTCGCAGTTGACGTATTACGTGTACGACATTACGGACGCGGTGCCCTGGGGAACCGGCGACCTGATTCACATGGGGGCATACAATTACGCCGATCTGGTTGCTTCTGAAGGATTCATTCCCGCTCTGTCTCTGCGCTATAACGGGTTCGATACGTCGGGTGCTTCATGGCTGGACAGCGTGACGCCGTATGTCGAGTGGAGTTCCATCCTGAAAGCAGCGGACGGATTCAACGACAGCCAGCTGGCAACGGTGGGGGCGGCCTGGACGATCGGCGCGCTGTACATGTACAGCGACCTCGCGTTTTCCGACGGCAACTACTTTGTGGGCTTTGACAGTGCCGGCGGGGATTTTGGTGTCAACGAGGACGACTCGTGGAATTGGCGGCTCAATTTCAATTTCCGCTACTACTTCTAGCGTATCCCAAATACGCCGGACCTCTAACTTCGCAAAGCCGAAAAAGGAGCAAGCGATGAACCCCTCAGAAAGACGTTTTGGAAGCATGGCAGCTGTCGCGGTGATGGCGTTGCTGGCCGCCTCCGGCGTGGCGCTGGCCGAATGCGGCAAGGTAACCGTGGGCGAGATGAACTGGAACTCCGCGCGCGTCATCGCCAACGTGGAGAAGTTCATCCTGGAGGCGGGCTACGGTTGCGAGGTCGAATTGGTGCAGACCTCCACCGTGCCGGCCATGACCTCGATGGTCGAAAAGGGTGAGCCCGACATCGCCTCGGAAATCTGGATCAATTCCGTCCGCGAGAGCTTTGACAATGGCGTGGCCGAGGGCCGCATCGTGTCGGCCGGCAACGTGCTGTCGGACGGCGGTGTCGAGGCGTGGTGGATTCCCGCCTACTTTGCCGAGGCGCACCCGGAGATTCGCACGATTCAGCAGGTGATGGACAACGCGCAACTGTTCCAGGACCCGGAGGACTCGTCCAAGGGACGCTTTTACAACTGCCCCTCCGGCTGGGGCTGCAAGATCATCAACAACAATCTCTTCCGTGCCTACGGCCTGGGCGACACCTTCAACAACTTTGATCCCGGCTCGGCCGAGGGACTCTCCGGCGCCATCGCCAAGGCTTACGAGCGCGGCGAGCCGTGGTTCGGCTACTACTGGGCGCCGACCGCCATCCTGGGCAAGTATCCCATGGTGATGATCGAGCTGGCCGATTTCGACGCCGAGGGCCATACGTGCAACACCCGGGAAGAATGCGACGCCCCGCACCCCGGCCGCTACCCGCCGTCAGCGGTACTGGCGGTGACCACGCAGGCGTTCGCGGACAGCCACCCCGATGAGTTCGTCTTTCTCGGCAATATCTCGATTCCCAATGACGTCATGAATGCCGTACTGGCATGGGGGGAGAACAACCAGGCCGAGGGCAATGAAATGGCCGGCTATTTCATGGTGAAGCACGAGGACCTGTGGACGTCGTGGCTGCCGGCGGACGTAGCTGCCAAGGTGCAGGCAGCGCTGAAGTAGGTACGCCTGGCGTTGCCTCTGCCAGCTCCCGCGGCGTGCTTCCTGGGAAGGAGAGTCGTCATGCCGTACCAGCCGATTGAGAATTATGGCGTGATCGGGGACCTTCATACCGTGGCGCTCGTCGGGATGAATGGGTCCATCGATTTCATGTCGTTCCCGCACTTTGATTCGCCGACGGTGTTTGCGGCCCTGCTTGACGACAAGAAAGGGGGACGATTCCAGATCGCCCCGATGATTGCGACGTCGAGCCACAAGCAACTCTACCTGCCCGACACGAATGTTCTGCTCACGCGATTCCTGTCCGATGAGGGGGTGGCCGAGGTGTCGGACCTCATGCCCGTGGAGGAGGACGGCCACGGGCACGCCCACAACCTGGTGCGGCGGGTCAAGACCGTGCGCGGCGAGATCACCTTCCGCATGGTCTGTGAGCCCCGTTTCGATTACGGGCGCGCAACCCACAGGGTGATGGAAACCTATGACGGCATCCTGTTCGTCTCCGACGGGCCGGACAGGACCGCCCTGCGCCTGTGCACCGAGGTTCCGGTGCGCATCGAGGACGGCGCCGCGGTTGCCGAATTCACCCTGCGCAGCAACCAGGCGGTGTCGTTCGTTCTGGAGCAGGCAGTACCCGGCGAGCCCTCGCCGGGGTTATCGTCGAATTATGTATCGCAGTCGTTCAAAGACACGGTCAATTTCTGGCACCGGTGGGTGGCGCGCTCGACCTATCGCGGGCGCTGGCGGGAGGTGGTAAACCGCTCTGCGCTGACGCTGAAACTCCTCACGTCTCGCATGCACGGCTCGGTGGTGGCGGCAGCGACGTTCGGGCTGCCCGAGGAGGTGGGCGGCGAGCGCAACTGGGATTATCGCTACACCTGGATCCGCGACGCTTCCTTCACGTTGTATGGTCTCATACGCTTGGGATACACGCAAGAAGCGGGCGAGTTCATGAAGTGGATCGAGGCGCGGAGCGCGGAGCCGAACGACGACGGCTCCCTGCAGATCATGTACGGCATCGACGGCCGCCACCACCTGACGGAGGAGCACCTGCCGCACCTGGAGGGTTATCTCAAGTCATCGCCGGTGCGCATCGGCAACGGCGCCTACGACCAGTTGCAGCTCGACATTTACGGCGAACTGATGGATTCGGTGTATCTCTACGACAAGTACGGCGACCCGGTTTCGTACGACCTGTGGGACAACCTGACGCGCCTGGTCGACTGGGTGTGCGACAACTGGCAGCGCAAGGACGAGGGGATCTGGGAGGTGCGCGGCGGGCAGCAGGCATTCCTATACTCCCGCCTGATGTGCTGGGTGGCCATCGATCGCGCCTTCCGGCTGGCCCACAAGCGGTCCTTGCCGGCACCGCTTGACCGCTGGCACAGAGTGCGGACCGACATCTACCGGGAGATATTCAGCAAGTTCTGGAACGAACCGCGGCGGGCCTTCGTGCAACACGAAAACACCACCGCCATGGACGCTTCGGCGTTGATGATGCCGCTGGTGCGGTTCATCGGCCCCAAGGACCCGCGCTGGATGTCGACGCTAAGGGCGATTCATCAAGACCTTGTCGACGACTCGCTGGTGTACCGGTACCGCACGGAGGAGGTATCGGACGGTCTGGCGGGCGGCGAGGGGACGTTCTGCATCTGCACCTTCTGGTTCGTGGAATGCGTGGCGCGCAGCGGCGACCTGCAGGGGGCACGGTTCCTGTTCGAAAAGGCCCTCGGATATGCCAACCATCTGGGCTTGTATGCCGAGGAATTAGGTCCACACGGCGAGCACCTCGGGAACTTCCCCCAGGCCTTCACCCACCTGGCGCTGATCAGCGCCGCCTACGACCTTGACCGCCGCTTGTCGGCCTCGGGGCAGCGGGCGTAGAGGGCATCGCCAGAATGGCGGCTATTTTTGGAACCTCAACAACACTTCCCTGGCAGGTTGGCGCGCAGGCGGGAGACTCGGTATGAACGATGCAACGACACCTCAGGGAGCCTCACTCTCATTCAAACGGCTGATCCCGGTCTTAATGCTGATCCTCGGACTCGTGGCGTTTTTCGCTTTCGATCTCGGCCGTTTCCTCAGCTTCGAGACACTGCGCCAGAACCGCGCCGCGCTTCTCGATTGGGTAGATACCTACGGTGTGGTCGCGGCGCTCGTCTACATGCTCATCTACGCCGTCGCCATTGCCTTTTCGCTGCCTGGAGGCGCCGTCCTTACCATTACGGGCGGATTTCTGTTCGGGTCGGCGTGGGGCACGGTATGCGTTGTCTTCGCCGCCACCGCCGGGGCCACAGCCCTCTTTCTGATCGCCAAGACGTCCCTCGGTGACGCCCTGCGTGCCAGGGCCGGGCCGGCTCTGCAAAAGATGCAGGATGGCTTTCAGGAGGGCGCCTTGAGCTACCTGCTGGTGCTGCGCCTGGTACCCCTCTTTCCGTTTTTCCTGGTCAATCTGGTGCCGGCATTTCTCGGAGTGTCCTGGCGTGTTTATGTTGTCGGCACCTTCGTCGGCATTATTCCCGGCACGTTCGTCTTTGCCACGGTGGGGGCCGGACTGGGCAGCGTGTTCGATCAGGGCGAAGAATTCAGTGCTGCCGGTATCCTCACCCCGCAGATCATCACGGCGCTCGTCGGGCTGGCCGTCCTGGCACTGATCCCTGTCGTGTACAAGAAAATCAGGGCGCGTTCCGGCAAAGCGGCCGCATAGGCCGGCACCATATCTGGAGGACGCGAAGATGGCTCCCGAATCCGCTCAACACCCTGCCGCTGCCGCCGTCGAAGTATCACCAGCGGACGAGCACAACCTGGACCTGCTGGCCAACACGCATCCCGCCGACTACGAAAATCCCGTCCCGAACAACCCGTACAACCTGGTGGTGCTGGGGGCGGGCACCGCGGGTCTGGTATCGGCCATCGGCTCTGCCGGGCTGGGGGCGCGGGTGGCGCTCATTGAGAAACACCTGATGGGTGGCGACTGCCTGAACTACGGCTGCGTACCCAGCAAGGGCATCATCCGCGCCGCCTCAGCCTGGGCCGACGTGCGAGACGCGCCGCACTACGGCGTGCAGCCTGGCGGTGAGCCAACAGTGGATTTCGGCGCGACGATGGCGCGCATGCGACGGCTAAGGGCACGGATCAGCCGCAACGATTCGGTCAAACGATACCGCGAGGCGGGCGTCGACGTGTTTCTGGGCGAGGGGCGATTCACCGGACCTCGGGGTATTGAGGTCGGCGGCCAGTCGCTGCGGTTCGCCAAGGCCGTCATTGCAACAGGTGGCCGCGCCGTTGCACCGCCGGTCGAAGGTTTGGCCGAGGCCGGTTATCTGACCAACGAGACGGTATTCAGCCTGACTGAACGCCCGGCACGGATCGCCGTCATTGGCGGCGGGCCGATTGGCTGCGAATTGGCGCAGACGTTTTGCCGCCTGGGTTCCCGGGTCACGCTTATCCACACGGGCGACCACGTGCTCAACCGGGAAGACGCTGACGCCGCGCATCTGGTTCAGGAGTCCATGCTGCGCGACGGCGTCGAACTGGCCCTGTCTGCCTCGCTGTTTGCCGTCGAGGTACGCGGCGAGGACAAGATGCTGCGCTACAAGGACGGCCCCGGCAACACCCGCGAAGTGGCGGTGGATGCCATCATCGTGTCCGCTGGCCGTACGGCGAACGTGGACGGCCTGGGTCTCGAGGCGGCAGGCGTGGCGTTTACGCCGCGCGGGGTGCAAGTGGACGACAACCTGCGCACGACCAACCGGCGCGTCTTTGCCGCCGGTGACGTGTGCTCGCGCTTCCAGTTCACGCACGCGGCCGACTTCATGGCCCGAATCGTGATCGCCAACGCGCTGTTCAAGGGCCGCCAGAAGGCGTCGTCCTTGACGATTCCATGGTGTACCTACACCGAACCCCAGATTGCCCACGTGGGTCTGACCGAGGCCACCGCGGCAGCCGCCGGAACGGCCATCGACACGTTCACCCAGCCTTTTGACGACGTGGACCGGGCCATCCTGGACGGCGATGACGAGGGGTTCGCAAAGGTGCACGTCAAGAAGGGCAGCGACCAGATTCTGGGGGCCACCATCGTGGCACGCAATGCCGGCGACATGATCGGTATCTACGCTGCCGCCATGACCCACGGCCTGGGACTCGGGAAGATTTCCAAGGTCATCCTCCCTTACCCCACGCAGGCCGAGGCCGTGCGCAAAACCGGCGACCTGTACAACCGCACGCGCCTGACCCCTGTGGTACGAAACATCATGAACAAGTGGCTGCGCTGGCAACGAGGCCGCTAGAGGTGCCGCGCGGCTTTTGTGCTCTCCGAGGGCAACGTCAACAGAAGGAGCGGTCATGCGATTGTCGGGGAAGGTAGCCGTGGTGACGGGCAGCAGCCAGGGCATCGGGCGCGGTATTGTGGAGCGCTTTGCCCATGAGGGAGCGGACGTGGTCATCAACTACAACCGCAGCCCTGGCGGCGCCGAGGAGGTCCTCGCCGCGGTGGAGGCAGCCGGCCGGCGTGGCCTGATCGTGCAGGCGGACGTGTCGACCACTGCCGGGGTGCGTCACCTCGTCGACTCGGCCGTCGATCACTTCGGCGAGATCGACATTCTGGTGAACAACGCCGGGGTCGAGGTGCATGCACCATTCTGGGAGGTTACCGAAGAGGAATACGACCGTGTTCTGAACGTCAACCTCAAAGGCGTTTTCTTCGCCACCCAGGCGATGGTGAATCACGCCAAGCAGACCAACCGCCCGGCTCGCATCATCAACATCAGCTCCGTCCACGAAGAGTTGCCCTTTCCCAACTTCACCGCCTACTGCGTCAGTAAGGGCGGGGTCAAAATGCTGACCCGCAACCTGGCGGTCGAGCTCGGCCATCTGGACATCACCGTCAACGCCATTGCTCCCGGTGCCATCGAAACCCCCATCAACACAAAGCTGCTGAACGATCCCGCCAAGCTCAACGCTCTGCTGTCGCAGATTCCCCTTGCCCGCCTCGGCCGGCCGGAAGATGTGGCGGGCGTCGCAGTCTTCCTGGCTTCCGACGATGCCGCCTACGTCACGGGCTCAACGTATTTCGTGGACGGCGGCCTGACGTGGCATTACGAGGAGCAGTAGTCTCGGCAGGCAGGGCGATGGCATTTTGAGTTGTTCCTGCCGATGCCTGTGGGTTGGGCGAGGAGACGGCATCGCTGTCGCCCCCTAACCCAAGTTTAACAAGCGTTTTCAAAGTCTGTTATTTTTCAATGGTTTGTAGGTCATATTTTTCGCGTGTGGCACTACATTCCGGTTTTTTTGCGACCCCGTTGTGGCGTCAGACGACCATCTTCCCGATGCCTCCCGGGGCGGGGTCGGTACCCAGTGCCTGATAGATGGCGCTCGGCGCGGGTGGCCTTGCGGACATGCAGGGTGGTCCGTCCAGGGTATCCGATAGTAATGGAACAATTTTGGTCGCTAAGGATCGTTGTTTCTCGTCACATCACCGCGGTGAGGCGGTCCTGGTCTGAAGTTGCCGCGTATCCGACCGCCTCACAAGTTTTGCAAGAGGCTTCAAGGAAACAAGTTAGCGCTTATGGGGGGTAGGGGGAGTCTTATGGGATACAGGCCGAGTTGCATTGCTCCAAGTCCGGGGCCGTTATGGACGGAACGTTTATCGAGCGGCACACGCCGGCTTTTGCGGCCTCTCGTTGTAAAAGTTGACGGTCAAACAATCACTGTCCCGGCGGGATTTATTACGGGAATTATATACGACGGTAACATTTTCTCCTTGACTGCCCCCCTTGCAACTCCCACCATGCCGCCTACGAACACCGTTCGAGCACCCGCTTTGTCGGGCTGCTCACTGAATACAACAGCCGACAACGGCATGGACTAGCT
>JAJDTQ010000019.1 GCA_022827045.1 Candidatus Binatia bacterium | reverse complement strand
TGCTGCGCACCTTCTCCAAGGCCTTCTCGCTGGCCGGTATGCGCGTGGGACTGGCTTTCGGCAGCGAGGACATCGTGCGCAACATGCTCAAGGTCAAGGACTCCTACAACCTGTGCCGTCTGAGCCTGACGGCGGCGGTGGCGGCCCTGGAGGACGTGGAGTGGATGCAGCGGAACGTCGGACGGATCCAGCGCACCCGCAGGACGCTGATCCGGGGGCTCCGCAAGCTGGGCTTCGAGGTGCAGCCGTCCCAGGCCAACTTCGTGATGGCGAAGCTGGGCAACGACAGCATCCGGTGGCTGCACGAGGGGCTCAGGGACAGGGGCATCCTGGTGCGCTTCTTCGACACCCCCGAGCTTCGGAACATGATGCGGGTAACGGTGGGGAGGCCCGCGGAGATCCGGGCGCTGCTCAAGGAGGCGCAGACGCTGCTCCAGGGCCGCGGCCTGATCCGGAAGGCGTCGTAGCCGTGAGCTACCTCTCTCGGAAAGCGTCCTGCCAGTAGCCACGCAGGGACTGAAGCACGTACCCGATGAGCCGTTGTCTGCCCGGGATGACCGCGGCCTTCGCACTGGTTCTAGCTGGCTGCGGAGGCGGCGGAGCCGTCACGATGCCAATGCCGGAACCCGCGGTATTGGAACGGAACCTGGTCGACGTCGCGCCCCATCCCGTTCTCCCGGTGAGCGCGTCGGTCACTTGGGAGGAAGTGCGCATTCCCACACGCCAGGACGTACGCCAACGACTGTTGCTCGCCAAGGGTGCGAACCCAGGAACCAAGGCCGTCATCCTCTTCACGGGCGGCAACGGAACGCCGATCTCGGTGGAGAAGGCGGGAGGTTTCCGGCTCACCGGGAATTTCCTGGTGAGAAGCTCTCCGCTGTTCGCCAAGGAGGGCTTCGTTACAGCCATTGTCGATGCGCCCTCGGACAAACCCGAAGGGCCGGCAGGGGCCAGAGACGGCGGCATGGACGATGCTTTCAGGCAATCATCGAGGCACCTTACGGACATACGCGCGTTGGTGGATTTTCTGGTGAGCGAGGGCGTGCGCGAGGTGTTCCTGATCGGGACGAGCAGGGGCACGCTGTCGGTCGCGTACCTGGCGACCCGGATAACGAACGCGAACGTCCAGGGCTACGTTCTCACCGCGAGCCTGGACCGGATATCGTCTTATGCGGGGAGCATCACCCGCCCCGTCTTGATTGCGCATCACGCGGACGACGGGTGTTTTGTCACGACCTACGCCGGCGCGCGAGCCACGTACGACGCTTTGGCGAACAGTCCGCGCAAGGATTTCATCACCGTAACCGGAGGGGCCGCACCGATAGATGACAATCCCTGTCGGGCGAGGACCGCGCACGGGTTCCTGGGAAAGGAGCGTGAGACGGTTGCGGCGCTCGTCGAGTGGATGGGCGGGGAGACAGTGGCGAAACCTTAGCTCGTCGATGTGCCTGGTGCTGTCGATTGACAGGGAAGTTTCACCGGCTGCCCATGCTTCCCATCGACCAGAAGCCCGGCCGCCTCCTTGGCACCCATGACGGCGGCTGCCCGCACGAGCGTGCGCGCGAACTCACTCAACGGCGACTGGGACCCCTCGTCAAGCAAGCCGTCCTGCCGAAAGGGCACCCTATCATAGTCGTTGCCATCGACGGGAAAGGCATGCCGGATCCGGTCCATCCAGGCGCCAAAGCATTTACGAAACAAATACAAAATCAATCCGTAAAGATGCGCACAAGTTACTCTCTTGTTGCTATGCAGTTTTGCGGGGACTGTGTTTGCCCGAGTGAGGACGTGGTGATGTCACACACTTGAGTTCGGCATCGGCCTGGGCAACACGGCGCTGGATTATCGCGTTTCGATGTGCCGCAGGCAGAGGGCCGTGCGCGCTACCAGGAGGCGCATGACATCATCACCAAGGCGTGGGCCAAGGAGCCTTTCAGCCATGCCGGCGGGTTCTGGCGGTTCGAGGAGATCACGCTCTACCTGCGGCCCGTGCAGCAACCGCTGCCGCTCGTCTGGGTGGCCGGCACCTCGCCCGAAGAGCTGGGGTGAGCCGACCGCAACCGCTACCACATCATGACCGTTGGCCATCCCCACCGCCGGACAAGGTGCACGCCGGAGTGACGGCACGCCGGAACAGTGCATCGAGATCATCGAGAACGCCCGGCGCAACTACCACTTCGACACGTTGACCCACAACTTCAACTTCGGCGGCCTCCCGCACGAGGAAATGAAGAAGTCCATGCGCCTGTTCGCGCGTGCGGTCATGCCCGCGTTCCGCTGACGGCGCCCCAGGAGGATACTCATGAGGAAAATTGGAACGTGGCCCATCCCGGCATCGATGATTCTGGTTGTCGGCCTGCTCGTGCCGGCCGGCGTCTTTTCCGATGCGCAATATGCCCTGGCCCAGACGCAGGAAGAATGTCCACTCCCTGCCGGCGTCACTCCTCCTCCGGATCCGCCTGTGACGGCGCAACAGGTGGAAGACGGCAGCGCGAGCCTGATGGACTTCGCGCTGGCCGCGAGAGATCAGTTCAGCCAGGGAGTAGCGTCTACAGAGGAAGCGTTTTACATCGGATGTCTCCTCAGGCACGAGGGGAGTCCCTGGCGTTCCGGGTCCACCTACCTCGTGCAACTGACGCCCGACCGGATATTCTTTCACGCAAAGGACATGTCATTGTCGGGCCGGCTGCTCAACCCCTTGATTTATGGAGCGATCCTTCAGGCATTGGGAATCAACCCGGCCGAGTTGGCCAACCCTCGCGCGGTCCTGGCCGCCTTGGCTGCCGCTGCAGCGGGGAATGGCGGCGCGTTCAATATCCCCAATCTCCCGGGCGCCTCCGGCTATGCCATCGCCTATCCCTCGCCCAGTTTCCCGGTCCCGATTGTGCTGCTCGCCGGATTCGATCTTAATGAATCGCACCTGGCTCAGGAAACCATCGATTCCGGCGACCCCACCGTTACAGCCGCAGAGGTGGTGGACCGCGAAACCCTGAAGGCATTCGTCACGCAGGCGGGAGAGTTCTTTATCAAACACCAAACGAGCGGCAATCTGGACGATTCCTCGAAAGCCAGGATCGCCTTGCGGGATCCGAACGGGCCCTGGAGGCACGGTTCCGTGTACCTCTACGTCCTGGATCTCACCAACAACATCGTCCTGTTTCACGGAGCCTTTCCGAACAGATTCGAGCTGCGACCGCTGGTAGGGATTGCCCGGGACGGCCGTACCGGAGAGCTCATTCTGCCGCAGGTCCTCGCCGCAGCGGCCAGCAGCCCGGAAGGCGGCTTCGTGCAGTACTACTACGACGATCCCGCTGACGATTCCGACAGGGCGGACATCCCCAAGGTGGGCTATGCCCGCGAGTTTGCCGGTGAACTCAGTTTGGGCGGACGCGTCGTCCCCCTTCGCATTGTCGTCGGATCGGGCATTTATCTGGACTCGCCCGAGGTGGTGGCCGCGCGCCAGAACACGGTGGTCGAGTCGGTGCTGCCCCAGGTCATGCGGGCCATGACCGCCAGCACGGTCGACGCCGTCTCGCGGCGCATCGAGCAGGCCGCCTCCGGCATCACGACGGCCAAGGGGTTCAGCCTCGGCGGCGCCTCCACGCTCTCCGATGCCGTGCTGGCACACGGGCGGGCGCTGGGGGAGGGGTCGCTCGACCTCGACCGGCTGCTCGGGGGCTCATCCTTCGTCCTGCCTCTCAACGCGGCGGCTGGCGGGAAGAGCGGCCTGATCGGCAACCTGACGTTCTGGGGAGGCGGGGACTACCGCAGCTTCTCGGGCGGCAACAAGCAGACCGTGGACTACGACGGCAACGTGGTGAGCGCCAACCTCGGGATCGATACCAGGCTGAGCGACGACCTGCTGGCGGGCGTGTCAGTAGGGTGGGCGCAGGGGACGGTGGATTACACGGACTCCTACACGCTGACGGGCGAGTTGGCGACCAAGGTGACGAGTGTCAACCCCTACGTGGGCTGGCAGACGCAGGGCGGCATGAACCTGTGGGCCACGGCCGGCTATGGCTGGGGCGAGGTAGAGATCGACGATGAGTCGGCGGCAACGCAAGCGAGCGATCTGACGCAGAAGTTGGTGGCGGCGGGCGCAAGCGGGCCGCTGGTAGCCAGCGACAAGGTGATTCGAGGCGGCACCACGAGCCTAAGGCTCAAGGGCGAGGCCGCGTTTACGTGGGCCGATGTCGACGGCTCCGGGAACCTCGAGAGGGCGACGTTGAATGTCAGCCGTCAGCGGCTGATGCTGGAAGGGAGCCATGTGCGGAAGCTCGACTCAGGGGGTACGTTGACGCCGTCGGTGGAGTTGGGCATGCGGTATGACGGCGGGGACGGCGAGACCGGTTCCAGTATCGAGACCGGCGGCGGCCTGCGCTATGCGGACTCGTCGACCGGGTTGACACTGGAGGGCCGTGCTCGGACCGTGCTGGCTCATGGCGGCGACTACGAGGAATGGGGAGTCAGTGGGTTGTTGCGGCTCGACCCGGGTGCGGCCGGCCTGGGGTTTGCCCTCAGTGTGCGGCCGGCCTGGGGTCAGACGGCCAGCGGCGTGTGGCGGTTGTGGGAGACCGGTATCACCGGCCTGGCGCCCAACGATCAAACAGGGCGCGTCCACGCGCGGATCGCCTATGGCTTCGACACCACGTGGGGCGGCCAGGGCGTGCTGACGCCCTACACCGATGTATCGCTATCCGGGGAGGGGGCCAAGCGGCTAAGCCTGGGCGGGCAATTCACCATCGGGTCGTCGGTGCGGATGAGTCTGGAGGGCGTGCACAGCAATCCGGCGCGCGGCGACACCGACCACGGGGTCATGCTACGCGGCACCATGGGCTGGTAGCCGTAGGTGTTTGGCGCCCTTCGACTTCACTTTGCAACGCTCAGGGCGAACGGGTTGATTCTCGTGCGGAGCGCGGTATTCGAGGTCATCCGGGACGAGGGGTGGCCCGGACGCCCACGTCACCGGCTCGAAGCCCGTTGCTACACCGCGGCGTTCAGCCGGCGGTTCTCCTCTACCCGGATCTTCACGATCCTCCGGCCTTCCACGTCGACGATGGTGAGCCGGTGGCCGTCGGTTTCGATCTTCTCGCCGCCTCGGGGAATGCGCTTGAGCTTGGCCAGCACGAAACCCGCCAGGGTGTGGTAGTCCACCGACTCCTCGAAGGGTAGGTCGTAGTCGGACTGGAGGTCCCTGAGCAGGGCGGAGCCCGACACCACCAGCGAGCCGTCCGGCAGCCGTTCCACCGGGCCGCGCTCCTCGGCGTCGTACTCGTCGCGGATCTCGCCGACGATCTCCTCGATCACGTCTTCCAGGGAGACCAGCCCCTCCACCTCGCCGTACTCGTTCACCACCAGGGCCAGGGCCATGCGCCGCCGCTGCAGGTCCTTCGGGAGCTGGCTGATGGGCAGCGAGCTGGGCACGAAGAAGGGCGGATGCATCATGTTGCGCAGGTCGATGGGCTCGTTGGCCTGCATCGCCCGCAGGATGTCCTTGTTGTAGATGATGCCCTGGACCTGATCGAGGTCGTTCTCGTACACCGGCATACGGGAGAAGCCGCTTTCCACGAAGTTCCGCAGGATGTCGTCCGGCTCCGTTTCGACATCGATGGCGTGAATCTCGGTACGGGGGATCATCACCGCCCGCACCGGCGTGTCCACGAAGTCGAAGACGCTGTGGATCAACTCTTTTTCGGTCTCGTCGAAGATGCCCTTGGCGGTGCCTTCGCGGATGAGCGACTTGACCTCTTCCTCGGAGATGAAGCTGGCGGTGCCGGTTTCCTTGCCGCCGAAGAGCCGCAGCACTGCGTTGCTGGAACGGGTCAGGATCTGCACGACGAACGACGTGCTCCTGGAGATGGCGTCGATGGGCAATGCCACGAAGAACGCGATGCGTTCGGAGAAGCGCAGCGCCAGGGACTTGGGCACCAGCTCGCCGAGGACCAGGCTCAGGTAGGCGATGGGCAGCACCACGATGAGGATGGCGGCGTAGTTGCCCCAGGTCTCCGCGTAGGGAATCGGCAGCGATTGCAGGTGCGGCTTCAGGAGCTGGATGGCCCCGGCCCCTCCGATGGCGGAGGCCAGGGTGCCGACGAAGGTGATCCCGATCTGGACCGTGGCCAGGAACCGGTCGGGCTCGTCCTTGAGCCGCCCCAGGGCCGCCGCCGAGCGCGCGCCGCGGCCCCGGACCTGATCGATACGCGTCCTGCGGGTCGCGATCACGGCGATCTCCGCGGCGGCGAAGAAGCCGTTGGCCAGGATCAACAGGAAGATGATCGTGGCACCCAACCATATGCTGTCAAGCATGAATCTATCTCCCGTCCGGTATGCCGGGACGCAAAAGGGCAATGAGGAACCTCGCCCCCGGGCGAGCCGGGCGCGGAAGATTCCCGCGGACGTTCAGTTCAATCTAGGGACACATGAGTCCCGGTGGAGCAATCGAGACTTTGAGGGAGCAGGGGAGGACGATGGAAGCCTTCAGGGGCAAAATGTGCGACGGAGGCTTACTGTCATCTTGTGGGTCATCGGACATGGACGGACTCCTTGTCTCCGTTACGCCGGAGACGGGGTTGACACTTGACAGAAATTTCCTTCATCTGCGGCGAAAATGCAAGACCCCCTCCACGGCTCGGGACCGGAGAGTCTCCGAGTTGACCTGCCAACCCTTATCCGTTATGCAAACCAATTTGAGCGTTTGGCCAATGACGACGCGCCGAGTCCCACGACTGCTGAAGGAATGTCTCGACGGCGGGGCCTTGGCGCCGGGCGACGCCCTCCTGCTGTCCGGTGTCGAGGGAGACGAGTTCACGGCGCTGCTTCGAGCGGCCGCGGAGTTGCGCGACCGCCACAAGGGCCGGACCGTCACCTTCTCCCCCAAGGTCTTCGTTCCGCTGACCAATCTCTGCCGCGACTTCTGCGGTTACTGCACGTTCCGCAAGGCTCCCGGCGAAGCGGGCGCCCGCACCATGACCCTGGAGGAGGTGTTGGAGACGGTGCGGCGCGCCGGGATGATGGGCTGCACCGAGGTGCTGTTCAGCCTGGGGGACAAGCCCGAGGCCATCTACCCCGAGATGCGGGAGTTCCTCGGCCGGGCGGGTTACCGCAGGACGCTGGAATACCTGCACGATGCCTGCCGGGTGGTGCTGGAGGAGACCGGCCTGTTGCCCCACGCCAACCCCGGGCTCATGGCCCGCGGGGACCTGGAACGGCTCAGGCGGGTCAACGTCAGCATGGGGCTCATGCTCGAGAACGTCAGCGAACGCCTCATGGAGCCGGGCGGCCCCCATGCCGACGCGCCGGACAAGAAGCCGGCGGCGCGGCTCCGGACTCTGGCCGAGGCGGGCCGGTTGCGCATCCCGTTCACCACCGGGATCCTCATCGGCATCGGCGAAACCTGGGAGGAGCGCATCGCATCGCTGTACGCCATCCGGGATCTGCATGACCGCTACGGCCACATACAGGAAGTGATCGTGCAGAATTTCCGTGTGAAGCCCGAGATTCCCATGCGCGACCAGCCGCACGCGGACTATGACGAGGAGGCCAGGACCATCGCGCTGGCGCGGCTGGTCCTGGGCGGCGACATGAACATCCAGGCGCCGCCCAATCTCACGCCGGAATGTTATGAATGGTACCTCAACGCGGGCATCAACGATTGGGGCGGAGTGTCGCCCGTGACCCGCGACTTCATCAACCCCGAAGCCCCCTGGCCCGAACTGGTGGAGCTGGCGGAGCGGACGGGGGCGGCCGGTTTCACGTTGAGGCCCCGGCTCCCCATCTATCCCGAATACATCGCCCGGGCGGAGCGGTTCATCGCGCCCGAGCTGATTCCCTATGTTGAGAGGTTGTGCGGCGAGGACGGCCTCGTGCCGCCAGGCGCCGCTGGAGGAAATCATGAGCCACATCGAAGCGATGTTCGACTATGACGACGGGGCCGGGCGGCTGAACCAACTGTTGCCCCGCATCGACGGTCGGGTCGCGCGGATCCTTGAAGATGCCCTGGCGGGCCGGGAGGTCACGCGGGAAGAGGGGCTGGCGTTGTCGGAGGTGAGCGGTGACGAGCTCGCCGCCCTGGCGGTCACGGCCGATCTCATGCGGCAGGCCAAGGTCGGCGACCGCATCACCTACGTGGTGTGCCGCAACATCAACTTCACCAACGTGTGCTACGTGGGCTGCAAGTTCTGCGCGTTCCACACCGGGCCCAACAAGCCCGGAAGCTGGGACAACTCCCTGGAAGAGGTGGCGGACAAGGCCGAAGAGGCGTGGAACCGCGGCGCCACCGAGATCTGCATGCAGGGCGGCCTGCCCAAGGGCATGTCGCCTTTCTACTACCGCGACCTGTTGCAGGCCATCCGCTCCCGGGTCCCCGGCATCCACATCCACGCCTACTCGCCCATGGAGATCACCTACGGCGTGGAGCTCACCGGCATGCCCGTGGACGAGTACCTGAGAATGCTGCGGGACTCCGGTCTCGACAGCGTGCCGGGCACGGCCGCGGAGATCCTGGACGACGAGGTGCGGATGGTGCTGTCGAAGAACAAGGTCAGCACCGAGCAGTGGATCCGGGTGATCCGGACCGCCCATGAGGTGGGCATCTTCACCACCTCGACCATGATGTACGGCCACCGGGAGGACGGCAGCCACTGGGTCAACCACATGCTGCTGCTGCGGGACATCCAGAAGGAGACCGGCGGCTTCACCGAGTTCGTCCCGCTCGGGTTCGTGCACGAAAACACCGCCCTCTACGCGCAGGGGCTGGCGCGGCCCGGCCCCACCGAGGAGGAGGACATCCGGGTGCACGCCCTGGCGCGGGTGCTCCTGAACGACGCCATCCCCAACGTCCAGGTTTCCTGGGTGAAGATGGGCCGGCGCATGTCGCAGCTCTGTCTCAAGTCCGGCGCCAACGACTTCGGCGGCACCCTCATGGAGGAGAGTATCTCCCGGCTGGCGGGCTCCACCGAGGGGCAGATGATCTGGCCCCATGAGTTCCGCTCGCTGATCCGCGGCATCAACCGGATTCCGGCGGAGCGCTCCACGGGCTACGAGATTCTGAGAACCTGGGAGGACGAGGCCGATCTTCCCGCGGCGGGGTTCGGAGGAACCGACAGCGCTCCGGACCAGCCGGCCGCCGGTTTGTAGGAAGATGGTCGTCCTCCTCACGGGAGGCACGGGCGGCGCCAAGCTCGTCCTGGGCTTTCACGAGGAGACGGCTCCCGAAGACCTGGTGGTGGTGTGCAACACCGGCGACGACTCGCTGGTGCACGGCCTCCACGTATCCCCCGATGTCGACACCATCGTCTACACCCTCGCGGGCCTCATCGACCCGGCCAAGGGCTGGGGCATCCGGGACGACACCTTCACGGTGCTGGACCAGCTCCAGCGCCTGGGCAACGAGACCTGGTTCCACGTGGGCGACCGCGATTTCGCCACCCACCTGACCCGCACCCGGCTTCTCGCCGAGGGGCGGCCGCTGTCAGCGGTCACCGCCGAGCTATGCCGTGAGCTGGGGGTGGGATCCAACGTGCTGCCCATGTCCGACCAGCGAGTGGAGACCCGGCTGTCGACCACGGGCGGCGAGATCTCCTTCCAGGAATATTTCGTCAAGGCGCGCTGGCAGCCCGATGTCCTGAGCCTGCGCTACCGGGGCATCGAGGGCTGCAGCCCGGCGCCCGGCCTGCTGGACGCCATCCACGGCGCTTCCATGGTGGTGGTGTGCCCCAGCAACCCGGCAACCAGCATCGGCCCGATCCTTGCCGTGCCCGGCGTCCGGGAGGCCCTGCGGGCAACGGCCGCGACGGTGGCGGCGGTGAGCCCCATGGTGGGCGGGCGGTCCTTCAGCGGGCCGGCCCACAAGCTCATGGCCACGCTGGGCGTGGAGGCGTCGGCGGCGGGCCTCGCCGCGGCCTACCGGGACTTCGTGGACGTGATGGTCATCGACACGGAAGACCGTGACCTGCAACCGGCCGTGGAGAAGCTCGGCATCGACGTACGGGCCACTCCCATACGCATGGACACCCTCGACGACAAGAAACGGCTGGCCCGGGAGTTGCTCCGGCTCACCGCTTGAGACAACGCCCGCGCATCCGTCACCAACCTTCGGACAGGCACCGACCCACGGACGCCGGGACGGCACCGAGCCCCGCACATCTCATTCCCGCCTCTCCCGTCATTTCTGCCTTTTCCCGTCATTCCCGCGAAAGCGGGAATCCAGGGGTGGTGGTGTGGCGGCTCCATTGCCCCGGCACCACCCCACCTGGATTCCCGCTTTCGCGGGAATGACGGAAGGGAGGCGGAATGACGGAAGGGAGGCGGAATGACGGAAGGGAGGCGGAATGACGGAAGGGAGGCGGGAATGACGGAGAAAGGGCAGGAATGACGGAACGGAAAGTTTCAAAATTGCCCGGTCAGGTGCTATGGATTTCTGTTCGGTCATGAAGATTGGCGCGCTCATACCCGTCAAGGGGTTTCACGGGGCCAAACACCGGCTTTCCCCGCGGCTCAGCCTGCCCGAGCGCTCGGAACTGATGAAGGCCATGGTGCACGACGTGCTGGCCGAAGTGACCCGGGCCCGGGGAATCCACGAAACCTGCGTGGTCACCGGCTCCACCGAGGTGGTGGACTGGGTCTCGGGCATGAACGTGGACGTCATCCGGGAAGCCGAGGAGACGGGTGAGACCGATGCGGTCCACTTCGCCCTCGACGTGATGAAAGGGGCGGGCATGGACGCCGCGCTGGTGCTGCCGGGGGATATCCCGCTCTTGCGCGCCGAGGATGTGGAGTCCGTGCTCCGGGCCGCGCCCGCCGATCCCGGCATACCCTTCGCCGTACTCACGCCTTCCCACGACCGCATGGGTACCAACGCGCTGCTGTTGGCGCCGCCGGACGTGCTCAGGCTCCGGTTCGGCTACGACAGCTTCCGCTATCACCAGGACGAGGCGGCTTCCCGCGGCGTCCTCGTCAACGTGGTCGAGAACCCGCGCATTGCGCTGGACATCGATGAGCCCGCCGACCTCCGGCAGCTCATCCGGCGGCTGGACGGCGGGCGCACCCATGACCGCCTCGCCGCCATGCGGGACAACGGCAGCAGCTTTTTCGCCGAGGCGGGTTGAGCCGTCCTGCGCGACCGGCGCGTCCCTTGGTGAGCATGTGCATGGCGCGGCGCCTTGAAATCATTGCCGTGGAAGGACTCGGCGAGATCGAGTCCGGCGACCCGCTGGGCCGGCTGGTGGTGGAGGCATGCGCGCGGGCGGGAATCGCCCTGCTGCAGGGCGACGTGCTGGTGCTGGCGCAGAAGATCGTCTCCAAGTCCGAAGGCCGGGCCGTGGACCTGAGCACTGTCAGGCCATCGGCGGAAGCGTCACGGCTCTCCGCCGAGCTCGACGGCAAGGACCCTCGCCTGCTGGAGCTCATCCTGCGGGAGAGCCGCCGCATCGTGGCCAGGGGACGCAGCACCATCGTCGTGGAGACCCACCACGGTTTCGTATGCGCCAACGCCGGCATCGACCTGTCGAACGTCGGCGTTGACCGGGCGCTGCTGCTGCCCGAGGACCCGGACGGGTCCGCCCGGCGCCTCCGGGAAGAGGTGCAACGGCTTACCGGGGTCACCGTGGGCGTCGTCATCACCGACACCTTCGGCCGCCCCTGGCGCCTGGGCACCACCGACGTAGCCATCGGCGTCGCCGGTTTCGCCCCCCTCATCGACTACCGTGGAGGCCGCGACCCTTACGGCTACGAGCTCAAGGCGTCGGTTACGGCGGTGGCCGATCAGATTGCCGGAGCGGCGGAGCTGGTCATGGGAAAGACCGACCACATCCCCGCCGCCATCGTCCGCGGCTGCGAGCTGCCGTCCCACGACGGCACGGCGCAAGATCTCATCCGCCCCGCCGCGGACGACCTGTTCCGCGGCGGCCGGTAGCAGATCAACGCAACGCATCACGGCAGTTCCATTGCTGCTGCCCGGAGGCCCCTCTTCGCGCATCCCAGGCTCGTATTTGTCGGACCTGACGCGAACATGCTATGAGCCTTCCCATGCAAGACTCCATTTCAATCGCAATCGTGGGAGGGACCGGAAGTCTGGGGATGGGCCTGGCGAGCCGCCTGGCACGGCCCGGCGTGAAGGTCCTGATCGGTTCGCGCGACGCGCAGAAGGGCGCGGACGCCGCCAAGGATTTGAACGAGAGACTGGGCACCGATTTCGTGGAGGGGATGCTCAACGCCGACGCGGTACGGGAGGCGGAGCTGGCGGTCATCTCGGTTCCCTATGAAGGCCAGGAGAAGATGGTGAGCGACCTCGCCGAAGAGCTTCGGGGGAAGATCGTCATCGACGCGGTGGTGCCGCTCGCCAAGGGCAGGCCGTTCGTGCCCGAGGCCGGCTCGGCGCTGCTGGAGGCGCAGAAGATCCTGGGGGACGGCACCCCGGTCATCGGCGCCCTGCACAACATCTCGGCGCTGGACCTGAGCGCTCCGGAAGAGCCCCTGGGCGACGTCCTGGTCTGCGGCGACAGCCGGGAGGCCAAGGACCGCGTCATCGAGTTGCTGGAGCGCATCGGGGCCACCGGCCTGGACGCCGGTCCGGCGGCCAACGCCTACGTGGTGGAAGGGCTCACGGGAGTGCTGATCGCCCTCAACCGCCGTTACAAATCCAAGCATGCCAGCGTCAAAATTACCGGTATTCACTGAGCTGCCGCGCAGTAACCGAATTTCAGCGCCAAGGCTCGGTTAGAATTATTTCACAGGAGGCCGGACCCATGAGCCTACCCGTCATCGACGCCGACGGCCACGTAATCGAGGACGAGTCCATCGTCGATTACATCGAGGAGCCCTACCGCAGCCAAGCGAGCAAACGCATCCTGACGCGGGTCTTCCCCTCCCTGGACCATCATCACCTGGGGCTCAAGTACCTGAGCGAGGGCGCCTTCGGCGGCGGCGAACCCGTGACCCCCGAGGACTGGCGGTCGTTCGTGGAAGAGGCCGGGTTCGAGTGCAGTGTGCTCTACCCCACCTGGGGCCTCGCCATGGGCAACATCAGCATGCCGGACTGGGCCTGCGCGGTGGCCCACGCCTACAACAGTTGGCTCCACGACCGCTACCTCAAGGACAACCCGCGGCTCAAGGGCATGGCGCTGATCCCGCTGCAGGACCCGCAGGAGGCGGTGAAGGAGCTTCGTCGCGCGGTGACCGAGTTGGGCATGCTCGGAGCCATGCTGCCCTCGCGCGGCCTGCCCATGGATCTGGGCCACAAGACCTACTGGCCCGTCTACGAAGAAGCCGAACGGCTGGGCTGCGGACTGGCGGTGCACGGCGGCTGTCATCACGGCATGGGCCTCGACACCCTCGAGGCGTTCGTTCCCATCGCCGGGCTGGGCCATCCCTTCAGCCTGATGATCGCGTTCTCCGGGATGGTCTACCACGGCGTGTTCGACCGTTTCCCGAACCTTCGGGTGGCCTTCCTGGAGGGGGGCGCCGGTTGGATCACCTTCTGGATGGACCGGATGGATCGGTCCCACGGGTTTTTCGGGGAGTGGAACTCCCACGGCAACTACCACGGCCCCGATCCGGAGCATGAGCCCAGCCGGTACGCTACGCTGGACAATGTCTTCGTGGGCTGCGAGGGCGGGGAGAACGGGCTCGACTACCAGATCCAGCGGGCCGGC
>JAJDTQ010000012.1 GCA_022827045.1 Candidatus Binatia bacterium | reverse complement strand
GGCCCCGGCGCGGGAACGGTCCATCCACCATAGCGCCGCCATCACCAGGATGACGAATATCCAGACGAAGAAGGTGATCTCCCACGCGGACCATCCGTTGGCGACGAAGTAGCGGATCTCGCGGAAGCCGTTGGTGCTGTCGGGTCCCACGTGGATGCCGTCGCGCGGCACGCGCCAGCTCAGGTTGAAGAAGTACAGGCGGACGAACTCTCCGAACGCGATGGTGGCCACCACCAGCATCAACCCCTTCACCCGCAGGGCCGGAAAGCCCACGAGGAACGCGAAGAACGCCGCGAGGAAGGCCGCCACAAAAAGCGCCGGGACGATGTGCAGTTCGAAAATGACGGTGAGGATGCCGGCGCAGTAGGCCCCGATGGCGAAAAAACCGGCCTGGCCCAGGGAGAGCTGCCCGGTCAGCATCAGCACGTACGCGGACAGCCCGAGGAGCGTGTGAATCCCGATGAGTTGGGCGAGGCCGAGGTAGTAAGACATCGGCGGCTAGTCCCTCTCGGTGCTCGACCCGAAGATCCCCTGGGGTCTGAAGACCAGGAAGACGAACAGCAGCAGGAGGACGTACATGTCGCGCTCGTTGACGCCACGGAAGTACAGGAACACGTTTTCGAACGCCCCCACCAACAGGCCGGCCGCGATGGCGCCGGGGATCGACCCCAGTCCCCCCATGACCGTGACGATCAGGCCCTTGACCGTGAGCGGCACGGTGATCAGCGGCGACAGCACCCCGACCGCGGATGCCGTCATCGCCCCGGCGATGCCGCCGAGCAGGCCCGCGAGCACGAAGGTGGTGGCGTTGGTCCGGTGCACGTCGATGCCGCAAAGCTGAGCCGCGACGTCCTGTTGGGACACCGCCCGCGTGGCCAGTCCCAACCGCGTCCGGTAGAGCACGTAGAGCAGCGCCACCGTGCCGGCGACGCACATCGCCAGCACGAACAGCAGGTCGCCGCGTACCCCGTAGGGGCCGAGATCGAACATCACGTCGTCGAACAGGGCCGGAAAGGTGAGCGGCGACCCGTCGGTGGCGTGCACGACGATCTCGTCGATGAAGAAGAGCCCGCCGATGGTGGCCATCAAGGCGGCCAAATGGTTGTTGATCGGTATGAAACGGAAGCAGGTCGCGTACGCGATGAAGCCGAGCAGCCCCGAGGCGAGCGCCGAGATCAGGAACACCACCGGGGCCGGGGCATTGACGAAGGCAAACGCGGCCAGACCGGCGTACGCCCCGGCCAGGGACGCGGCGGCGTAGGTCATGTTGAGCTTGCCCATGGCGCCGAAGATCAACGTGAAGCCGATCCCGATCAGCGCATAGGTCGCCCCGAAGAACAGGCCGTCGCCAATGGTCTGGGTGATCTCGACGAACTCGAACCAGAAGTCGCTCATGGCCTGATGTCGCTCGTCACCGCGGCCGGCGCACGACCCTGGAATCAGGCGTGACCGGGCCGGTGGACCCGGTCACGTTATCCCAACTCCCCATGAAAAAGCCAGTCCGGCAGCGGGATGAAGGAGTTCCGCCCCTTTCACCCGCTACCGCTGGATTCATGCATCCGATGCCCGCCGGAGACCGTCAGCGGGGATCGTGGACGACTTTCCACGCGTTGGACTGGCCCTGCACGAACACGTAGGGCTTGATGGACTCGCCTTCGTCCTGCACCCGCCCGATCTCGCCCATGAGCCCATCGACCTTGGCCAGGGCCTCGAGGCCGTCGCGGACCTTGCGCCGATCGGCCTTGAGAGTGTCCGGCTTGGCCATGACGCCGGTCGCTTCGACGACCTGCTTGATGATGTGGGCGTTCTCCCAGGCAGCCGCGCTGTGCAGGTCAGCCGCCCCGCCGTTGGCTTCGGCCGCTGCCGCAACCTTGGCGGCGGCCTCCGTGATCGGAGCGAAGCCGGTGGGGATGTACATGCCTTCCGCGGCGGCGCCACAGCCCTTGAGGGTCTCGGCGCTGGACGAGCTGGTGAGTCCCACGAGCACCTTCGGCTTGATCCGCTGGCGCCGCATCTCCTTCAGCATCCCGCAGGTGGTGAAGGGGTGCGAGGAGACGATCATCATGTCCGCGCCCGACCTTTTGAAGGCCCGGGCCTGGACCGAGAAGCTCGTATCGGCAAGCAGCCAGTTGGACGACTTCGATACCTCGAGCACCTCCTTCATGCCCGCCGCGACCTTGCCGGTCACCTCCTTGATGCCGCCGCCGACCCACTCGAAGCCGTGCTTCTTGGCCATGGGGACGATGACGGCGGCGAAAGTGATCCGGGAGTGGGCCTGGTCGGTCTCGGTTCCGCCATAGATCGTCTTGACGTCCGGATACTGACTACGGAGCCACTTGAACATCTCGTCGTACATGGTGATCTCGTTGGGCACGTTGCGGAACGTCCACTGGGACTTTTTCGCAAGGCCGGGGCGGATCGCCGTGTCGGTGAGGATGGGGAACTGGAGGCCGGTGTCGGACGCATCGTCCACCTTTTTCTGGAAGATGCCGTACATGGCCGCGGCGGCGCCGGAGCACGTCGGGCCGATGCCGATCAACGCCTCGGTTTGCGATTCGACCTTGCGCACGATGGAGATCGCCTGGTCGGCGTTGCAGGCGGAGTCATAGTAGGTGAACTCCATCTTCGCCATGGTGCCGTCGCCCAGCTTCACGCCGCCCGCGTCGTTGATGCTCTTCACCGCGGCCTTGAGCACGGCCTCGGAGTTGACGCC
>JAJDTQ010000212.1 GCA_022827045.1 Candidatus Binatia bacterium | reverse complement strand
CCCAACATCATCCCTCTGCACACTCCGGTCCATGCCAGTTGGTTGAACCAAGTGGAAATCTATTTCTCGGTCATTCAGAGGAAAGTGCTCTCGCCCAATGACTTTGAATCCACGGCCGACGTCACCGACCGCCTCCTGCGGCTCCAGGCACACTCCCAGCAAGCGGCCACGCCGTTCCGAGGGACAGTCACCCGCCGTGACCTCGACTCGCTTGTCAAACGCATCCAGACCGTCGAGTCGCTCACTGCACCAGCCGCAGCGTAGCCCCACGCCAATACATCATCGAATTTTTGGACTGGCATACTTAGGCTTCTACCTCTCTGCTCTAGTGACTTGATCCAGACACGGTGTCGAGCAGTGACGTTACTTCAGCATATCCCAGTCATCTGTCGACTCGGAGCGGACGAGATCGGCATGAATTGTCATCTTGCCCTTCAATCCCCCGAGTTGCTTGCTGGAAGGGGCGTCCGCGGGCGTCTTGTCCGGGAACTCGCACAGGTCGGCGATGACGCAGGTGGGGCATTCCGGCTTGCGCGCCTTGCAGACGTAGCGGCCGTGCAGGATCAGCCAGTGGTGGGCGTCCTTGCGGAACTCCGCGGGCGTGAGCCGGGTGAGGCGGGTCTCTACCTCCAGGGGGTTCTTCCCTTTGGCCATGCGCGTGCGGTTGGCGACGCGGAAGATGTGCGTGTCCACCGCGATGGTGGGCTCGCCGAAGGCGGTGTTGAGGATGACGTTGGCGGTCTTCCGGCCCACGCCGGGGAGCTTCTCCAGGGCTTCCCGGGTGCGCGGCACCTGGCCGCCGTGTTCCGTGACGAGGATCCTGCATGTCTTGATGATGTTGTCGGCCTTGCTGTTGAACAGGCCGATGGTACGGATGTAGCGCTTGAGGCGGGTGGTGCCCAGCTTGAGGATCGTCTCCGGCGTATTGGCCACCGGAAACAGCTCGGCGGTGGCCTTGTTGACGCTCACGTCGGTGGCCTGGGCCGACAGCACCACGGCGACCAGCAGCTCGAACGGGTCGACCCAGTCCAGCTCTGTGGAGGGGTTCGGGTCGCGTTCCTGGAGCCGGCGGTAGATGGCGGTGCGCTTCTCTTTGTTCATGCTCCGGAAGGGTCAGGGTATGTACTTCTCGTCCTGCAGGAACAGCTCGCTGGGAATCTCGGTCCCGAACCCCTTCTCCTTGCAGCGACTATAGATGAGATGGGCGACCGCGGTAAACTGCACGCCGTCGCCGCGCAGGACGAGGCCCGTGATCTGGCCGTCGGCGGTCCGTCCTGGGTGGTTCCCCGCGATGACGTCGCCCAAGAGCGGCAGCTTGTCCCAATCAATGGAAGTCGGTCGCGTGTACTGATCCTTCCCGTGTTCGGGGATCGCTTCGGCGCCGCCGATGGCGTACCGCATCCAGCGCCGGCCGTGGCGGTTCATGGTCAGCACGTCGCAGCGTTCCCATCCGGCGATTTCCAGCTCCACGTCCGAGACGTTGCTGACGAATTGCCCGGGCTCCAGCCAGTCGGCCATCACCACCGGGTCCTTGGAGTTCGTCGCCATATAGACAATGTCCGCGCCTCGAGCCGCCTCACGGGCGGAAGGAACCGGCACGATGTCGATCCCGGCCTCGTTGGACATTTGCTCCGCGAACTTCTCCTTGTTGCCGGGAGTCGGGCTGTACACCTCGATCCTTTCCAGGTTGCCGAGGGCGGCGAAACAGTGAGCAGCGCCCTGGGCCTGCCAACCCGTGCCGATAAGCGCCATGGTGCGCGAATCGTTTCGGGCCAGGTATTTCGCGCCCACCGCGCCCGTGCCCGCCACCCGGAACTTCTGGAGATAGCCGTCGTGGATGATGGCCAGAAGCTCGCCGGTGCGGGAGCTGTAGACGAAGATGAGGCCGCAGAACCTCCCGTCCGTGCGGCCGGGCACCCGCCGCTGGAGCGTTCTGCCGTCCTGTTCGAAGTAGGTGATGATGTCGGAATCGATGCGGTCCGTGGTGACGTCCAGCTTCGCGATGGCGCCGCTCAGGGAGGTGAAGGAGTGGTGGGTGGGGTCGCCTCCGCCTTGGGGGAACCTCGGGTGTTGGCGGTACTCGTCGGGGTTTCTCGGCGTGAAGACCCGGTACGGCGGCGCATTGACCGCGCCGCCGGTGGCCAGCTCCAGCGCCGCCAGCTCCAGCGCGTCGTTGACCTCCGACGGGTCGAGGACCTTCTCCACGGTGGGATTGTCGATGATCAGTGTCATGCAGCCTCCTTGGGGTGTCGCGGGGCCGCCGTCAGTCGCGGCGCCCCACCCCTCGGGTCCACGGTCCGATGAGCAGGGCCGTGGTGATCCCGGCGGCCCCCACCAGGGCCAAGAGCAGCCATGGCACATAGGCGTGGCTGTGGAAGTGGTCGACGAGAGCGCCGGCCGCATACGGACCGACGACGCCTCCCCACATGTAGAAGAAGCTCATGCTGCCGCGGATGGTGCCGAAACGGCGCCGCCCGAAGTAGTCTCCCACCGCGGCCCATATGACCGGTATCGATGAGTCCAGCACGCTGAACAGCGTGGCGAACAGCAGCAACCCCCAGAGCGTGGTGCTCCACATCAGGACCAGGACCGCGATGAAGGAAAGCACCATGCACCAGGCCACCAGGCGTACCTTGTTGGTCTGGTCGGCAATCCATCCCATGATGAAGTGCGCCACGATGTTCATGCCGTTGAACCACGACAGAGGGAGCGCCGCGGCGAGAGGCGTCAGACCCTTCCACTCCATCAGGGGCACGAAGTGCACGATGACGGTGGTGTAGGCGGCGGTCCGGGTGGTCATCCACAGGACGAAGAGCCAGAAGACCGGGGTGCGCATGGCGCGGCCGGCTGCGTAGTCGGACTCGCCGCGTGTCTCCGACCCGTCATTCTCCGACCCGTCCTCTCCCTCCTCGGGCGTCGGGGCGGAAGACGACGCCGTCTCTGCGGATATCTGCAGCCCCATGCTCTCGGGAGACCGGCGAATCCTCAGGGCCAGCGGCGCGGCCACGAACAGGAACACGCATCCCGCCGTGAACGCGGCCGTCCGCCAGCCCCAGAAGTGGACGGCCACCGCCAGCAGGACCGTGACGACGGTTCCGCCCACGGGCATGGCGGCGCTCAGGCAGGTCAGCGCCCGCGCGCGGTAGCGCCGGAACCAGTTGACGGCCAGCACCGCCGGAGCGTGCACGAAGCCGGCCGTGAAGGTCAGGGAGATGACCCCGACGTAGATGATGAGGAAGCTCGCGTAGCTGTCGACGAAGGAAAAAAGAACGTAGCCGACGCCGCACAACAGCGCCGCGGTGAGTATCACGGGCTTGGGGCCGAAGCGGTCGATGAGGTAGCCCGCCAGCGGGCCCTCGATGGCGCCCTCGGCCCGGGCCAGGGAGAAGGCCAGCGAAGTGGCCGCGTGGGTGATGCCCAGCTCTTTCTGGATGGGAAGGAAGTAGACGGTGAACCCGAAGCTGTGAAGTCCGCCGCCGATGGTCCGGACGAGGGCCGTCAGCCCGATCATCCGCCAGCCGTAGTAGAGGTCCGACAGCCGGCGGCGAAGACCCTTGGTCGAGAGCAAGCGGATTCACCCGCCGGGCGGCCCGCCGCTCGACGTCCGTTTCATCGTCAAGCGCGGCAGGCCGCCCGTTCGGAGTTGCGTTACTTCCCGGCTTCCCGGAGCGCCCGCAGCACGTTCTCGGGGCTCAGCGGGAGCCTGCGGACACGCACGCCGGTGGCGTTGTAGATGGCGTTGGCGATGCAGGCCATGGGCGGCACCGAGCCGATCTCGCCCGCTCCCTTGGTGCCGTAGGGGCCGGCGCCGGGATAGCCCGACACGGTGATGGCCTCGATGCGCGGCAGCATGTTGATGGTCGGCATGAGGTAGTCGACGAAGGTCGGGTTGAGGGTCCGCCCGTCGCTGTCATGGACCACCTGCTCGCACAGCGCCTGGCCCAGGCTCATGGCCGCGGCGCCCTCGATTTGCCCCTCCACCGCCTTGGGATGGACCACGAAGCCCACGTCGTGCACGGCCACGTACTTCAGCACCTTGACGTTTCCGGTGTCGGTGTCCACCTCCACCATGGCGGCGTGGGTGGTGAAGGGCTGGGAGCTGCCGGTCTCGCGCTCGTGGGCCTGGGAGGCCTTGGAGTCGAAGTAGCCGCGGCCGATGACGTCGCCGATCTCGTTGTGCCCGGCGTTGCACACCGACGCCAGCGACACCGACCGTGACGGCGCGCCCTTGACCTGGATCTGTCTGTCGACGATCTCCAGGTCCTCCGGGCTCGCTTCGAGCTGGCCCGCGGCCATGCGCAGGATCTGGTCGCGGGCGTCCTCGGCCGCTAGCTTGACGGCGTTGCCGGACACCAGCATCGAGCGGCTGCCCACCGTGCCGGCGTCCCACGGGCTCGCGTCCGTGTCCACGTTGAGCACGGTGACGTCGTCGGTGGGAATGCCCAGCACCTCGGCCACGATCATGGGGATGCCGAACCGCGCGGCGGTGCCGTAGTCCACCTTGCCGATGTGCACCGTGGCGGAGCCGTCCTCGTTCATCTTGACCACCGCGCCGCCGCCCGGGCCCGAGCCCTCGATCCAGGCGCCGGTGGCGAAGCCGATGCCCTGGTTCTTTTCGAGCTTCACCTTGCCCCAGCCGATCTTCTCCTTGGCGAGGTTCAGGGTCTCCGCCAGCGAGCTGTCACGCAGCTTGGGCACGCCGACGATGCTGTCGCCCTTCTCGGGCACGTTCTTCAGCCGGAACTCGATGGGGTCCATGCCCAGCTCGGCGGCGATGGAGTCCATGTGGGATTCCATGGCGAAGGTGGCCTGGGGTCCGCCGGGCCCGCGTACCGGACCGCATACCTGCTTGTTGGTGTAGACGGTGAAGCCGTCCATGTGGATGTTGGGCAGGCGGTACCAGCCGCCCACCATCTGGGTGCACCGGCCGCCGGCCTGGTTGCCGAAGCCCGAATAGCCGCCGGCGTCGTAAACCACCTTGCCCTGGCGCGCCATCAGGGTGCCGTCCTTCTTGACGCCGCTCTTGATCCAGATCTTGCAGCCCGAGCGGATGGTGGTGGAGATGGTCTCCTCGGCCTTGTCCATGACGATCATCACCGGCTGCTTGGCTTTGAGCGCCAGCAGCGCGCAGATGGGCTCCAGCGCGGCGCTGGAGGTGACCCCGCTGCCCTTGCCGCCGAAGCCGCCGCCGATGTCGGTGGAGATGACCCGTACGCTGTTGAGCGGAAGCCCGGTCAGGGCGGCCACCTCCGTGCGCACCGGAAACGGCGCCTGGGCGTTGGCCCACACGGTGATGCGGCCGTCCTCCTCGGGCCGGGCCGCGGCGATGCGCGGCTCCAGGTACTGCGGGTGGATCATCCTGGTCTCGTAGACCTCGTCCACCACCACGTCGGCTTCCGCCATGCCCGCCTCGGCATCGCCGATGTTCACCCCGGTGTAGCCGCAGACGTTCTTGACCTGGACGCCTTCCGGCAGGTTCTTGGGCAGGGGCATGTCCTCGTGGAGGGTGGGGGCCGACTCCAGCATGGTCTCTTCGGGATCCACCACCACCGGCAGCGGCTCGTAGGTCACCTTGATCTTCTTGAGGGCTTCCTTGACCAGCGCCTGGCTGTCCGCCGCCACCGCCGCCACCGGGTCGCCCATGTAACGGACCTTGTCCTTGGCGAGGATATAGCGGTCGATGTAGGAGCGGCCGTAGCGCACGTCCGGCGCATCCGCCGCGGTCACCACCGTGCGCACGCCGGGGATGGCCTTGGCCTCGCTGGTGTCGATGCCGACGATCTTGGCGTGGGCGTACTCGCTCCGCAGCACCCCGCCCGCTAGTGCGTCGGGCAGGTTCAGGTCGATGCCGTAGATGCCCTTGCCGACCACCCGCTCGACCCCGCCCATGCGGGGCATGTCGGTTCCCAGGACCGTGTATTCAGCCTTTGCCATGGGTCCTAACTCCTTCCATCCTTTCAGGACATTCGCCCGGGGTCCACGTCGCGGTGGAACCCGCCGGGGGGCGACCGCCGGTCGCCCCTACCGATTCGGCTCCTACGCCATCCGCTTGGCGGCCAGCTCAACCGCGTCGAAGATCTTGGTGTAGCCGGTGCACCGGCAGATGTTTCCGGAGATGGCCTCCTCGACATCCTCGGCCGTGGGGCTCTTGGTGCGGTCCAGCAGCGCCTTGAGGGAGACGATGAAGCCCGGCGTGCAGTAGCCGCACTGCACCGCGCCGGTGTCGATGAAGGCCTGCTGCACCGGGTGCAGCTCCTCGCCGTCGGCGATGCCCTCCACCGTGACCACGTCGGCCCCGGCCGCATCCGCTCCCAGCACCACGCAGGAGTTCACCGGCTTGCCGTCCATGATGATGGTGCAGGCGCCGCACTCGCCCGTGTTGCAGCAGAGCTTGACGCCCTTGTAGCCCAGCGTGTCGCGCAAGAAGTCCACCAGCGCGGTGGACGGCTCCAGCTCGGCCGTGTGGGTGTTGCCGTTTACCGTCAGTGTAATCGTGAGGCCCATCAGGCCACCTCCTTACCGGTTAACGCTTTCCAGCACTGTTCCAGTCCCCTGCGCGTCAGCGCGTCCACGATCCAGCCGCGGTACTCGCCGCTGCTCCGCTGGTCGGTAATGGGGCTCGACTCGGAAGCCGCGCTCGCTCCGGCTTCCTTTACCAGGGCGGCGTCCAGCGCCTTGCCCGAAACCAGCGCCTCGGTCTTCGGGGCGCGGATGGGCGTGGGCGCTACCGCTCCCAGGCCGATGCGGACGTCGTCCAGCGCGGTCTTGTCCGCGTTGGCGGTGGCCATCACCGCCACTCCCACCATGGCGATGTCCATGGGGCCGCGCACCGCGTGCTTGAGGTACACGGCGTGGCTTCCGTCGGCGGGGAAGGGCACGTTGATGCCCGTGAGCAGGCCCTTGGAGCCGAGGCTGGTCTCGCCCGGCCCCTTGAAGAACGCGCTGAAGGGCTCGGTGCGGGCGCCGTCGGAGAACGTCACTTCGGCCTCCGCCTCCAGCACCAGCAGCGGCGCCAGGGTCTCGCCGGAAGGGGAGGCCCGGCAGATGTTGCCGCCGATGGTGGCGGTGTTGCGGATCTGCAGCGAGGCGAACTGGTGCGCCGCCGACCACAGGAGCGGCAGCCGCTCGCGCACGAGGTCGCTCTCCTCGAGCTCGTGGATGGTGGCTAGCGGACCGATGTGAACGCCGCCGTTGCTCTCGCGGATGGCGTTCAGGTCCGGAATGCGCTTGATGTTCACCAGGCACCCCGGCTCGTCCTGGTACTTGATGTCCACCATCACGTCAGTGCCGCCGGCGATGACCTCCGCCTGCTCACCGTGTTGGTCCAGCAGCGAAAGCGCCTCGTCAACGGTCTTGGGTTCGAAGTAGTCCATGGATTCCTGCTCCCCGCTGTGATCTTGAAATGCCCTTTGCCCGTGTTACTGACGCTTCTCTTAGCCCAGCAGTGGGGCAGATGGCAAGACGGGCTCGGCCCACCCCTCCGTCACCCCGGGCTTGACCCGGGGTCCAGGGCTTGGAGCGCCACGTGCCGTATCCACTGCCGGTCTCCGGGGAGGCGGATATCTCGGGGTTCCAGTTGCCCGGCCGCGGTGTTATTGTCGTGGCGGGTTTCCCGCGTCGGTCGCCGGCGCGGTATCGCTGACATCCATTTCCGGAGGAACGGCCATGGCGAAGGAAGGCGCGGAATACCGCGAGCATTGGGGAAGGGAAGGCTTCGCCGGGACGGGAGTGAACGTCTCGCGCACGCACCACAGCCCCGACTACATTTCGGTCACGGGGCCGCACGTCCCGCACCGGCTGAACGTGGGCGCCGTGGAGCTGCCGGACCGCGAGGACGCGGAGGCGTTGCCGGTGCCGATCCACGCGGGCCGCACCGGAGTTCAGCTTAGCGTCTCCGGGCGCGCCCACTCCATGCCCTTCGTGCTGTCCAACGTGGAGGCCGACGAGGTGCACTTCGTGCATGATGGGGAGTTGGAGTTCCGCACGGCCTACGGCACGCTCACCGGGGAGTCGGGCGACTTCGTGGTGATTCCGCGCGGCATCCCGTACCGCGTCCGCCCACGGACGGGCCCGAGCCTGTCGGTCATCGTCGAGACCCCTGGCGCTCTTCACTTCGAGCCGTCGCCGACCTTCGGCACCGGGCTTCGGCGCGCGGTGATCGGCGAGGACGAAGCCCAGGACGTGGAGACGGTGCTGCTGCTCAAGTCCTTCGACGGCGTGACCCGCTACATCAAGCCGACGAATCCGTTGGCCACCCAGGCCCTTCTGGACGGCCCCAGCCCGGTGTGGAAGCTGAACCTCAGGGACGTCCCCACCGATCCGAACGGTCCTCCGGTCCAGTTCATTTCGTCGCCCGGGCGGGACGAGCTGTTCTACAACCTGAGCGCGCGTCACAAGCGGCGCCCGCCCATCCACAACAACGTGGACTACGACGAGCTGATCTACTACTTCGAGGGCCCGGGCGCCTGGGGCGGCGTAAGCGAGCCGGGCATGCTGACTTGCGTGCCCAAGGGCGTCATTCACCACGGCCCGTCCGAGGACGTGCCCGAGGGCTACTACGCCTGGATGCTGGAGTCGCGCTGCACCCTGCGCCTCACCGACGCCGGCGCCGCCGTCGCGGAGCTCATGGAGACCGACCTTTACGGCCCCCATGCAGCTAGCGGGAACGGCAAAGCCAACGGCCGGTAGGCTGTCGAACCGTTGCGTTGGCGTCCCCGACGTTCCATGAACCGGGACGGCGGCCTGTCCTCCCTGGCCGTCCGTGACTTCCGGCTGCTCTACATCGCCCTTTTCGGAACCTCGGTCAGCTACCAGCTCCAGCGCACCATCGAGCTCTGGCTGGTCTACCAACTCACCGGCTCCCCCCTGTTGACCGGTTTCACCGGCCTCGTCCGCGGCTTGGCCACGGTGGTATTCCAACTGGCCGGAGGCGTGGTGGCGGACCGCATCGACCGGCTGCGGTTCGTGATCCTGGTCCAGGGCGTGAATGCCGTGATCACCCTGTCCCTGGGAACACTGGCCCTCACCGGCCTGATCCAGGTGTGGCATATCTACCTGGCAGCATTCGTGAATTCGACCCTGACCACCGCGGCCGGCCCCGCGCGGACCGCCATGATCCCCGGGCTCGTGCCGCGGGAACTGCTGGTCAACGCCTTCGCCCAGGTCGCCTCCGTGCGCAAACTGTCGCAGCTCGTCGGCCCCGCGGTGGGCGGCGTCCTGATCGGCGCCGCCGGCTCCGGATGGACCTACGGGGTGGCGTGCCTGATCTACATCGTGTCCGTCCCGATCATGGTGTGCATGCGCTACCAGTCCGGGCCCCTGGACCGGGAGCAGCCCCCGGTAAAGAGCCTGCTCGAGGGGATCGACTTCATCCGGCGCAACTCGCTGATCGTCGTCCTTCTGGTGACCGAGTTTGCGGCGGTCTTCTTCGGCAGCTACCGTGCGCTGCTGCCGATCTTCGCGGTGGCCATGGGCCTCGGGCCGGAGGGCCTGGGCATCCTGCTGGCCGCGCCGGCGTTGGGTTCGCTCCCCGGCGTAGCCGCGATCATGTGGCTGGGGAACATCTCCTACAAGGGTCTGTTCATCGCGTTCAGCGTCATGGCCTACGCCGGCTGCCTCTTCGGGCTGGCGTTCTCCACGTGGTTTCTCGGGTCGGTGGCGATCCTGTTCCTGGTGGGAGTCTTCGACGCCCTGCAAGCCGTGGTGCGCCAGGTCGTGATCCAGGCCCGCACCCCGGACAACCTGCGAGGCCGCGCCGCGAGCTTCCAGCGCATCCTGGGCGTGGGCGCGCCCTCCCTCGGCGAGGCCCACTCCGGCGCCATCGCCGCGCTGATCGGTGCGCCGTGGACGCTGATGGTGACCGCGGCTGTGTGCATCGGCATCACGGCCGGATTGGTGGTGAAACGGCCGGACCTACGGGACCGGGACCTGTGATCCCGATTGTCCGCCTATCCAGACTTGCGGTACTCGGTCAAATAGACTAAGTTTTATAGACTAAGTTCTACGGCGAGGGTCGAAGTATGCGCACCGTCAACATGCACGAAGCCAAGACGCACCTTTCACGTCTCGTTGAGGCTGCGGCCAATGGGGAACCATTCATCATCGCACGCGCCGGGAAACCGGTGGTCAAGGTGGTGGCAGTCGACGCGCCGGAAGCGGGAGCGATGCGGCGAATCGGTTTTCTCGACGGCAAGATCTCGGTACCCGAAGACTTTGACCGCATGGGTTCCGGCGAGATTGAGGCCCTGTTTGAGGGTAAGGAGTGAATCTCCTGCTGGACACCCATGTGCTGCTCTGGGCCGCTGGAGTTTCTGACCGGCTACCCGATGAGGGGCGTACTCTGCTTGAACAGTCGGAGACACGACTGGTCTTCAGCGCCGCGTCCATCTGGGAAATCGCCATCAAGAGTGGAATGGAGCGCCCGGATTTCCGCGTGAATCCTCATCTGCTTCGGCGAGGTTTGCTTGAGAACGGCTACACCGAGTTGGCCGTGACCGGTGCCCATACGGTAGCCGTGGCGCTGCTCCCGCCGCTACACAAGGACCCTTTCGACCGCATCCTCATCGCGCAGGCCCAAGTCGAAGGGATTACGTTGCTCACAACAGACGAGTTGGTAGGGCGGTATACGGGGCCAATACAGGTGCTGTGAACGAGTCGGCCAGTTTGTCGAGGATAGGTAGTCGCGCTTCCCGTGACTTGGCGGCGCCGCTTTATCGAGAAGGTTTCCGCGGACCAGCCAACGAGCGATTTTGGCTTTGTGGGTGGCCAATGCACCAAGGGGCTGTTTACTGAAGCGGGAAGGGAGGGTTTGCTTGGGAGCGTCGGGTTGTGTAAACAAGGTGCAAGATGACCGCAGAAATCGCACTCCTGAACAAAACGGCTATCGCCTTAGCTGCCGATAGCGCGATGACCCTCCAGGGGACCGGGAAGATATATGCGAGCAACAAGCTGTTTGCTCTCAACAAATACCAACCCGTTGGTGTGATGATCTACAACAACGCCGAATTCATGGGAGTTCCTCTTGAGTAACTAAGCCGCTGCCGGTGCGCCGTTGGGTACTTCTTCGTTGACGGCGGCCTGGACAAGCCGGTAGCCGAGAGTCCGGGCCTTCCGGTTCAGGTTGGCGAAGGTGCGATCGATGCGCCGCTTCTCATAGGC
>JAJDTQ010000068.1 GCA_022827045.1 Candidatus Binatia bacterium | reverse complement strand
CCGGCTTTCGCCGGAATGACGACACGGGTGATCAGCCGAAGCGCCCGGTGATATAGTCCTCGGTGAGGGGGTGGATGGGGTTGGTGAAGATCTGGTCCGTGGGACCGACTTCCAGCAAATCTCCCAGGTGGAGATAGGCGGTGCGCTGCGACACCCGGGCGGCCTGCTGCATGGAGTGGGTGACGATGGCGATGGTGTAGTCGCGTCCCAGTTCGTGGATCAGGTCCTCTACCCGGGCGGTGGCGATGGGATCGAGAGCCGAGCAGGGCTCGTCCATGAGGATGACCTCCGGACTCACCGCGATGGTCCGGGCAATGCACAGTCGTTGCTGCTGGCCGCCGGACAGGCCGGTACCGGGCTGATCGAGCCGGTCATTCACCTCTTCCCACAAGCCGGCGCGTTTCAGGCTGTGCTCGACGATGCCTTCGAGCTCGGACTTGGACTCCGCCAACCCGTGGATGCGTACGCCGTAGGCGACGTTGTCGAAGATGGACTTGGGGAAAGGGTTGGGCTTCTGGAACACCATGCCCACCAGCGCCCGTAGCTGCACCACGTCCATGTCCCTGGCGTAGATATCCTCGTCGTCGAGCTTGATCTCGCCGGTCATGCGGCAGCCGTCGATGGTGTCGTTCATCCGGTTGAGCGCCCTCAGGAAGGTGGACTTGCCGCACCCGGACGGGCCGATCATCGCCAGCACCTGCTCCCGGCCGATGTCCAGGCTCACGTTCTTGATGGCGTGGTTGTCGCCATAATAGACGTTGACGTTGCGGCAGGTCATGCGCGGGTCGTCGGAGAACGGCGTACCGACGGTCTCCCGGCTTTCTCTCCGTTCGTCAGCGTCGTCGACCTCGGCTGCCCGGAACTCCAGCGCGCCCGTTTCCATGACTGCTACACCCGGTTGGTCGGCCATAATCGGCGTCTCCTGAACTGTTTCCGTGCCGTCCAGCCCGCGCTTCGACGGACGGCATGTCCGTAACCCTTTGTGACAGTTTACCAGCGTCTTTCAAAACGCCGCCGCAGCACGATGGCCAACGCGTTCATCGCGATGAGAAAGGCCAACAGCACCATGATCGCCGCGGAAGCCCGCTCCACGAATGCCCGTTCGGGGCTGTCCAGCCAGAGAAAGATTTGCACCGGCAACGCGGTCGCTGCGTCCGTCACGCCCTGTGGAATGTCCACGACGAACGCGACCATGCCGATCATCAACAGCGGCGCGGTCTCGCCCAGAGCGCGGGCCATGCCGATGATGGTGCCGGTCAACATGCCGGGCATGGCCAAGGGCAAGACGTGGTGGACGATCATCTGCATCTTGGACGCGCCCACCCCCAGGGCCGCTTCCCGAATCGAGGGCGGCACGGACTGGAGCGACGCTCGGCCCGCGATGATGATGGTGGGAAGGGTCATCAGCGTGAGGACCAGCCCCCCTACCAGCGGCGCGGAGCGTGGCAGGCCGAAGAAGTTGATGAACACCGCCAGGCCCAGCAGGCCGAAGACGATGGACGGCACCGCAGCCAGGTTGTTGATGTTGACCTCGATCAGGCTGGTCACACGGTTCCTGGGAGCGAACTCCTCCAGGTAGACGGCGGTGGCCACCCCCAGCGGAAACGACAGCAACAAGGTCACGACCAGCGTGAAGAACGATCCCATGGCTGCGCCCCAGATCCCCGCCAGTTCGGGTTCCCGCGAGTCGCCCGCGCTGAAGAACGTGGCGTTGAAACGCGATTCGACACGTCCGTCGGCCACGAGCCGGTCGAACCATGCGATCTGTTTGTCGGACAGCCGCCGGTCCGCTTCCGGCAGCGCCCGGTCGACGTTGCCCTTGTGGAGCATGTCGTAGTCGTCGTCGACAGGCACCCAGATCTCGGCTCGGGTGCCCACCAGCGAGGGATCCTCCAGGGTCATGCGGCGGAGCTCGAACACGGTTCCCCGGCTGACAAGCCTGGCGAGATTTCGCCGGTCCCGTCGCCCCCTCACCTCGGGGAAGAGCGAACGCACCGACGTCTTGACCACAGCGCCGTAGTCGGCGGCGCCGAGGATGTCGGGATCGCCGGTGCGCTGGGGGTCGATCACCTGTGGATCGAGGTAGACCGGCAGCCTCGCGTAGGTCTGCCAGAAGGCGGAGTAGCCGGTGACAACGATGTTGACGAACATCAGCACCAGGAAGACGAGCCCCAGCAACACCGCCGCCCGCCCGAAGTTCCTGAAGCGGCGTTCCGCCCGGTTCCGGCGGGCGAGGGTCGCGCGCACGGTTTCGATGGTGCTCTTCGGACTCGGTTCCATGATTAGTGGCCGGTATCCTGCAATTGTGCGCCAATCTGCTTGTTCTTTTCGCTGTCGGCTACGTTGCTCTTCCTCGCGTGGTACCCGCCACTGCTCGTAATCGCGCCTTGCCGACAACGAAAAGCCCTGCGCATCTTGGCGCACAATTGCAGGATACCGGCCACTACTCGTACTGCTCGCGGTATTTCCGAACCACCTGAAGGGCGACGACGTTCAGGCCCAGGGTGACCACGAAGAGCACCAGACCCAACGCGAACGCGGCGAGGGTCTTGGGACTGTCGAATTCCTGGTCGCCGGTCAGCAGCGTCACGATCTGAACCGTGACGGTGGTGACCGCCCGAAGCGGATTGACCGTGAGGTTGGCGGCCAGTCCAGCAGCCATGACGACGATCATGGTCTCACCGATGGCTCGCGACACCGCCAGCAGGACGCCGCCGACAATGCCCGGCAGAGCCGCGGGGATGACCACTTTCCGGATCGTCTCCGACTGGGTCGAGCCCAACGCATAGGCGCCGTCGCGCATGGCCTGCGGCACGGCGTTGATCACGTCATCGGAAAGCGAGGAGACGAACGGGATGATCATCATGCCCATGACCAGCCCCGCGGCCAGGGCGCTCTCGGACGCCACGTCAAGCCCCACGCTCTCGCCCAGTCCGCGCATGAACGGCGCCACCGTCAGGGCCGCGAAGAAGCCGTAGACCACGGTGGGGATTCCCGCCAGCACCTCCAGCAGGGGCTTGACCACCGCCCGTACGTTCGGCCGTGCGTACTCGGCCAGGTAGATGGCCGACATCAGACCCACCGGGACCGCCACCAGCATGGCAATGAAGGAGATGAGCAGCGTGCCGACGAACAGCGGGATGGCGCCGAAAGCTCCGGACGCTCCCACCTGGTCGGCCCGAATGGCCATCTGCGGGCTCCACTCGGTACCGAAGAGAAAGCCGGTCACCGGCACCGCCTGGAAGAAGCGGATCGACTCGAACAGCACGGAAAGCACGATCCCTATGGTCGTCAGGATGGCGATTGTCGAACTGACCATGAGCAGGCCGAGCACGATCCGCTCGACGGAATTCCGTGCACGTTTGTCGGGCTTGACGGTGCGCCAGGCCATGGCGCTGCAAAACGCCGCCAGGGCCAGCACGGCCACCCAGATGGCGATGGCGGCGTAACCTTGCAGCCTGACGTATCGGTCCGCCGCGGCCACTATGGCCGGACTCTTCCGGGAAGCGATGTTGCCGGACGCCAGGTTCCGGATGTCGGTGATGGCCAGATTGAGCCGCTCCGGCGGCAGGCTCTGAATCTCCCGCGGCAGGTCGGCGACCACGATGCGGGTTACAACGGGGCCCTTCAGAGCCGCTCCGACGGCCAGCAGCAGGAGGGCCGGGACCGCGGCCCAAAGGGCGGTGTAAAGCCCGTGGTAGCCGGGGAGGGAGTGCAGGTTGCGGACGGTCCCACGGGTCAGGGAGATGGATCGGCGCCAGCCCAGGTAGTAGCTAACGGAGCTCACGGCCAGCAACGCGAGGATCAGACTCGGTGAGCCCATTGCTTCAGTGGAACCTTCGCGGCTTGATGCCGACCGGCCAGCGGTCGGGTTGAGAGTCCGGCCGCAGCGGATCGCTCCCGCCGCGGCCGGGACCCGGATGACGTTGCTGGGCTACAGAGCCAGATTTCTCACGTTCTTGACGTCCGAAGAGAACTGCTGGCGCTCTTTCTTGGGCATCGGAATCAGTCCCTTGTCGGACAGATAGCCGTCGTCGCCCCAGGCCTTCTCGCTGGTGTACTCGGCGAGGAATTCCCGCATGCCCGAGATCACGTCCAGATGGGCCTTCTTGATGTAGACGTAGAGCGGACGCGACACCGGATAGCTGCCGTCGGCGATGGTCTCGAACTCGGGCTTCACACCGTTGATGGACGCGCCCTGGAGCTTGTCGGTGTTCTGGTCCAGGAAGCTAAAGCCGAAGATGCCGAAAGCGTTGGGGTTGGCGTCGAGCTTCTGCACGATCAGGTTATCGTTCTCGCCCGCCTCGACGAACGCGCCGTCCTCGCGCATGGTGCGGCAAGCGGCCCGCCGGGGCTTCTTGGACATCTTCTTGATGGCGGCGAAGTTCTTGCAACCCGCGTCCATCACCAGCTCGACGAAGGCGTCCCGCGTTCCGGACGTCGGCGGGGGGCCCAGCACCTCGATCTTCAACGCCGGGAGTTTGGCGTTGACGTCCTTCCAGGTCTTGTTGGGGTTCGGCTTGCGCTTGCTGCCGTCGGCATTGGCCGGCACGTCCTTGGCCAGCGCGAGATAGAGGTCGCGGGGCGTGAGGCTCAGCGCCTTGCTCTTCTTCGAGTTGGCCACCGCGATGCCGTCGTAGCCCACCTTGAGCTCGACGATCTCCCTGACGCCGTTCTTGGCGCAACGCTCGACCTCGGTCTTCTTGATACGGCGCGAGGAGTTGGTCATGTCCGGGTGCTCGACTCCGATTCCGGCGCAGAAGAGCTTGAGGCCGCCGCCCGAGCCCGTGGACTCGACCTTGGGAGTCCTGAACTTGGTGGTCTTGCCGAATTGCTCGGCGACCACGGTGGTGAACGGGTAGACCGTGGACGATCCCACGATCTGGATATAGTCACGTTGCTGCGCCGCCGCCGAGGTCGCCAGACCCGCCACGGCCAGCGCGACCACCGCCGCCGCTAACAGTCCTTTCCGAAACATAGGGGAACCCTCCTTTTGGTTAGATCCTTTGTCGCTAATGTTCAGCCACCGGGCGACGGTTCCACGACCGCGCCCGTGTCGGCAGGAATCTAACCAACGGCAATTATGGGTCTATGACGGTCAGATCACAGAGGAGTTAAACAATTGTTACGAGTCTGTTACGAGACCGGAGGGCACGAGGATCTCCTGGCCGATCTCGTCCAGACGCCGTTGCAGCGACAGCCGGTCGAGGGAGGTCAGGGGCAGGCTCACGAAAATCGAGATGCGGTTGTAGAGCATCCGGTAGGCGTCAGCGAAGGCGATCCGCTGCTCGGCGTCGTTACCTTCCACCGCAGCCGGATCGGGAATGCCCCAGTGCGCGGACATGGGCTGCCCGGGCCAAAGCGGACAGACCTCCTGGGCCGCCTGGTCGCACACCGTGAAGACGAACTGCAGGTCCGGGGCTCCGGGGGCCGCGAACTCGTCCCAACTCTTCGAACGGAGATCATCCGTCACGTAGTTGAGCTTCTTCAGCGTCTCGATGGTGTGCGGGTTGATCTCGCCCTTGGCGTGGCTGCCGGCGCTGAACGCCCTGAACCGCCCCCGGCCCAGACGGTTCAGGATGCACTCGCCCATGACGCTGCGGGCGGAGTTCCCGGTGCACAGGAACAGCACGTTGAACAACTTGTCTTCACTCATACAGACCTCCTCCAAGTCATCGCGGTTTACGCAGCCGTCATCCGGGACCTCTACGACGTCACCCCGGACTTGATCCGGGGGCCAGGCGCCTCTCCTCTGGCCCCCGGAGCAAGTCCGGGGTGACGGATTCGGGCCTCTTCGACAGGACCGGCTGCGCGGGCGGCACCAGCCACCAGAACAACGCGGTGGCCGCGCCGGCGCCGATGAACTGCATGACGATGAACGCGGGTGCATGCATCGGATAGATGCCGGCAAACGTGTCCGAGAGCGTCCGGGCTATGGTCACGGCGGGATTGGCGAAAGACGTGGACGAGGTGAACCAGTAGGCCGCGGTGATGTAGCCGCCCACGGCGAACGGCACCGCCGAGATCCGCAACCGGACGCAGCCCTGGATCACCGACAGCAGGCCGAAGGTGGCGACGAACTCGCCCAGCCACTGCCCCGCGCCGACCCGGTGCTTCTGCGAGAAGAACACCGCGGGCTCGTCGAACATGAGATTGGCGACGACCACGCCGACGACCGCCCCGATGATCTGAGCGGCCACGTAGCCGGGGACGTCACGCCACGGCAGCCCGCGCAGGAACCCCTCGGCCACCGTCACCGCCGGGTTGAAGTGCGCGCCGGAGATGGGCCCGAAGGTCAGGATCAACACCGTGAGCGCGGCGCCCGTGGACACCGTGTTGGCGAGCAGCGCCACCGCTTCGTTGCCGCCGGCCAGCCGCTCCCCCATGATGCCCGAGCCCACCACCGCGGCCAGCAGGAAGGCCGTGCCCACGGCTTCGGCGGTCAGGCGACGCGGGAAGTCTTTCGGGTTCGTTTGGGTTTGTTCCATGAGTCGTCTTGAGCCGGGTCGCATACCGGAATGCCGCACGCGGCCGGGTTGCCGCCGCAGCAGTTCTCGGTCAGATAGGCGAGCAGCTCGTTCATGACCCCGAAGTTGGACCGGTAGATCAACGAGCGCGACTCGCGCCTGAAGTCCACGAGCCCGGCCTGCTTCAACGTATTCAGGTGGAACGAGAGAGTAGCCAGAGGCAGCCCGAGCCGTTTCCCGATCTGCCCGGCGGGCAATCCCTCGGGACCCACCTCCACCAAGAGGCGAAAGATGTCCAGCCGTGTTTCCTGCGCCAGCGCGGCCAGCGCACCCACTGCATCCTTGTGTTCCATATTTCCGGTATTATGGAAAAATCCTGTTGAAATCAAGTGGCGCCGCCCTCTGATCTCGCGTAGACTGATCCCGTACGCTCGGAACCGTCTTCATCGTCCAAGGAGTCCCACAATGCTACGTATTGCGGCAGGGTGCGTCTGTGTCTTTCTCTTGTGGACGGCTTCGCTGTCGGTGGCGCAACAGGCTCCCGCGCAGCGTTCCGTGAAAGAGATCGAGAAGATCGTCCGTGAATATCTTCTCAAGAATCCGGAGGTGATCTTCGAAGCCGTACAGCGCCACCGCGAGAAACAGCAACGACTACAGGCGGATCGCGACCGGGCCGCGGTCCAACAACACGCGAAGGCGCTACTGGCGGACCCGGACTCTTTCGTGGGCGGCAATCCGGACGGCGACGTCACCCTGGTGGAGTTTTTCGACTACCGATGCGGCTACTGCAAGCGTTTCGCGTCCGTTCTGACGACCATCACGAAGCGGGACCCGAAGCTGCGCGTGGTCTACAAGGAGTTCCCGGTGCTGGGCGAGGACTCGTTCCGGGCGGCTCAGGCGGCGCTGGCGGCCCGCGGCCAGGGATACTACCTGGAGTTCCACGAGGCCCTGATGAAGGCCAACGGGCCGCTGACTGACAAGGCCATCATGACCGTGGCGCGTTCCGTGGGTCTGGACGTCGGGCGCCTCAAGAGAGACATGGAGACGCCGAAGGTCCTCAACGTCATCGGCAACAACCGCCGCCTCGCCACCGCCCTGGCCATCGACGGGACGCCGACGCTGGTGGTCGGCGACCTGATCGTCAGGGGTGCGGTTCCCATTCAGGACCTCACGGCGATGATCGCCAGGGCCAGGGCCAAGGGCTCCTGACCGTTGGATGAGTCGTTACCGCACGGCCGGTGAACGGTCCGGCTTGTGTCCGACTTCACCTTGACCGAGATACTCCAACACATCCGCGTGGTGCTGGTACGGCCCAAGGGGTCGGGCAACATCGGCTCCGTCGCCCGGGCCATGAAGAACACCGGCCTCCGTGACCTGGCGCTGGTCGGCGGCGGACGCACCGACAGCCTGTCGGCGCGCGCCATGGCGGTGCACGCCCGGGACATCCTCGACGGCGCTCGCCGGTTCAAAACCATACGCGAAGCGGTCGCGGACTGCGGCGTGGTGGTGGGGACCACCTGTCGCAAGGGATTATACCGCGACCACGTGGAGCTGCCGCGCGACGCGGCGCACGACCTCGTGGCGGCGGTACATGCCGAGGATGCCAGACCCGCGGCGCTCATCTTCGGCCCCGAGGACCACGGACTCAGCAACGCGGACCTCAAGTACTGCCAGCGCCTCGTCACCATCCCCAGCCACCCCGACCAGCCCTCCCTGAACCTGGCCCAAGCCGTGATGGTGTGCCTCTACGAAGTCTACCTCGCCGCCGTCCTGGGCCCGCCACGGGGAGAGCGCATCAAGCGCGCCCCCGCCGAGGCGGTCGAGGCCCTGTTCGACCGCATGAAGGAAACCCTTCTTAAGGTGGGTTTCCTGGACCCGCAGAACCCCGAGCACATCCTGCTGGCGCTGCGGCGAGTCCTCGGCCGCGCCGGCCTGGAGGAACGGGACGTGAAGATCCTCAGCGGACTGTTCCGGCAGGTGGAATGGTACACGCAGGGTGGCTGGGAAGTAGCGGAAGAGAAGCGCCGGAAGGGACTGAAGCTGCGGTAGCGCCCTCACCCCGACCCTCTCCCAGAGGGAGAGGGGGCGAGAGCTTCGTAGGCCGGATCAGCGAAGCGTAATCCGACAGGGGCGGAGTCGGGTTACGCCTTCGGCCAACCCGACCTACACGCTTCGAGTCCGCACCTCCCCTTCAGAGGCTTCGTTCTATCCGGATCTCCTCCAACTCCTCCAGGGTGCGGGGCCAGTCGCTCTTCATGAGACGCGAGAGCGAGCGGTCGGCAAGGAGCCGGCCGCCGGTCTGGCAGCGGGCGCAGTAGTTGCACTCGTTGGCGGCATAGCGGATTCGCTGCACGCGGGCGCCGCACTCGGGACATGGCTCCCGGTAGCGCCCGTGCACGGCCATGCCCGGCCGGAACGCCGTCACCTTCTCGGGGAAGCCGTCGCCGGTCTCCTCGATGAGCCGCCGGCTCCAGTCCTGAAGCACCTCCCGCACTGCCATGTAGAGTGTTTGGATCTCCGCGTCGTCGAGATGGCGCGTCTGCTTCATGGGCGAGAGGCGGGCGCGGTGGAGAATCTCGTCGGAGTAGGCGTTGCCGATTCCGCTGAACAGCCGCGGATCGGTGAGGGAACGCTTGAGCGTATGGTTCTCGCTCACCAGCATGCGCCGGAAGTCGTCCAGACTGCACTCCAGCACCTCGATGCCGCCAGGGTCGTGCTGCCCCAAGTTCCCGGCGCCACACACGAGATGCAGCGAGGCGCGCTTCATGGAAGCGGCTTCGGTGAGGACCAGGGTCCCCGATGAGAGGTCGAAGGCCGCAAGGCCCAGCTTGCCGGGAATACGAGCTCCCGCCGGGCGCCAGCGAAACCGTCCCGCGATCATCAGGTGGAAGATGAGAAAGAAGTCGTCCTCCAGCTCGAAGACGATTCGCTTGCCGAGCCGGCGCAGCCGCAGGACCTTGCGGTTCTCCGCCTGGTCGATGGGCGGCTCCACGGACCGGAGCAGGAACGGACTCGCGAGCCGGACCTTTTCGAGGGTCTCGCCCACGACCCGCGGCTCCAGGGCATGGATGTAAAGCTGAACGTCCGGTAGCTCGGGCATGCTGGCTCTTGAACCCTTGGGATCGTCATCCCCGCGAAACAGCCTGCATCAAAACCCCTCACCCCAACCCTCTCCCAGAGGGAGAGGGGGTCGGAGACCGGCAAATGGACTTCTGTGCCTCTCGCTACGATTCGACTACTCGGACAGGCTCCTACGGCAGTCCCAGCACTCGCTTGGCGGTGACGTTGCGCTGGATCTCGCTGGTGCCGGCGTAGATGGAGATGCGCCGGACCTCGCGCCACATCACCGAGACGTCCACCGGGCCGTCCGGCGTCTCCAGCGCCCCTGTTTCGGGGCCGTGCTCGCCGGCCGCCTCCAGCAGCAGGTCGGCGATACGCTGCACGATATCGGTGGACACGATCTTGATGAAGGATGAGTCGGAGCCGATCTCCTTGCCGGCCCGGGCGATCTGCACCGCGTGGGCGAAGACGGCCGACTGCGCCAGCACGTCCAGCTCGGCCTGCGTGAGCCTGTCCTGGAACACCGGATCGTCGGCCGCGCCCGTGGCCCGCGCCACCTTGCGCACCCGGTCCAGGATGTCCAGCGCCAGTTGCGGGTTGGCGTTGCCGAGCCGTTCCGAGTCCAGCAGCGCTTTGGCCACGCGCCAGCCGTCGTTCAGCTTACCCACCACGTTGGTGAGCGGCACCCGCACGTCGTCGAAGAACTCCTCGGCGAACTCCTCGTCGTCGGCCAGGGTCTTGATGGGACGGATGGTGATCCCCGGCGTCCCGAGATCGATGAGCACCATGGATATTCCCAACTGCTTGCGCGGCGCGTCCGGGTCGGTGCGGATGAGCGCGTACATCCAGTCGGCGTGGTGGCCCCATGTGGTCCAGATCTTGTGGCCGTTGATGACCAGCTCGTCGCCGTCGATCTCGCCCCGGGTCCGCAGGCTGGCCAGGTCGGACCCCGAGCCCGGCTCCGAATAGCCCTGAGCCCACAACACCTCCCCCGAGAGCATCCTGGGCAGGTGCTCGGCCTTCTGCTCCTCGGTGCCGTGGCGTATCAGGATCGGCCCGATGTGCCCCACCGCCTGCCGCGACAGCACCGGCGCGCCAGCCCGTCCGAACTCTTCCTGGAGGATCAACTGCTGGTTGACGGTGGCGTCCATGCCGCCGTACTGCCTGGGCCAGTTGGGCGCGATCCAGCCGCGGTCGTAGAGCTTGCGCTGCCACGGCCGGATCAATTCCGGCGGCGGCCGGGTGGACCACCCCTGGAGCTCCGGCGGCAGATTCTCTTCCAGCCAGCTCCGGACCTCCTGGCGAAAAGCCGCGTCCTCCTTGGTGTCGGCGATGAAGCTGATGGTGCTCATGCAGCGGAAACTAGCAGATCGGGCTGCGCCGTGCGAGACGGCACCGGCATTCACGGCGCGTCACTCCGGCGAAAGCCGGAATCCAGGGGTCCGGAGGGGCAGACGAGAGCGACTCCCCGCCCCCTCCCTCCTGGATTCCGGCTTTCGCCGGAATGACGGTACGGGGCGGGAGGCCCGCAAAGTTGCCACTGGCCGGAACCGTGGCCTATACTCCCCCACTGCCATGAGCACCGACAAGGTCGCCACACTGCTGAATCCCACCAGCGTCGCCATCCTGGGGGCGAGGGAGAATCCCTCCGGATGGACGGCACGGATCTTCGCCAACCTGATCCGCTTCGAGTTCGACGGCCCGGTCTACCCGGTGAACCCGAACCACGAGCGCATCTGGGGGGTGGAGTGCTTCCCCGACCTGCGTTCCCTGCCCACGGTGCCGGACCACCTGGTTGTGATGCGGGCGGCTGCCAGCGTTCCGGGCATCCTGCGGGAGGCCGCGGCCATGGGAACTCGCAGCGCTACCCTTTACGCCACCGGCTTCTCCGAGGCGGGCACCGACGCGGGCCGGGTGCTCGAGGCGGAACTGCGCGAGGCCATCGACGAGACCGGCCTGGCCATCTCCGGACCCAACTGCCTCGGCAACCTGTCGGCCCGCGCCCGCCTGCTGACCCTGCCGGACGACCGGGTGCAGGAACTGGTGCCCGGCCCCGTGGCCATGGTGGGTCAGAGCGGCACCACCACGCCCAGCATCGCGCGTACCCTCATGGAGCGCGGCATCGACGTGAGCTACGTGATCACCAGCGGCAACGAGACCGGACTCATCACGGCCGACTACATCAGCTACTTCGTCACCGACCCGGAAGTACGCCTAGTCTTCTGCCTGGTGGAGGCGGTACGCCGCGCCGAAGACTTCCTCGCCGCCTGCCGCATGGCCCGCGACGCAGGCAAGCCGGTGGTGGTGCTCAAGATGGGCGTGTCCGAGGGCGGCCGCCGCGCCGCATTGTCCCACACCGGCTCCCTGGCCGGCCGGGTGGAAGCTTTCGACGCGGTGGCCGGTCCCGCCGGCGTCATCCGCGTGGAGAGCGCCGACGGCGCCGTCAACGTCATCGACATGCTGCTGCACGCCAGCGAGCCCCGCGGCGAGAACGTCGGCGGGCTGGTCTACTCCGGCGGCGTGCGCGGGCTGGCGGAAGACGCGGCCGACCGGCACCGGGTGCCGTTGCCCGAGTTCGCGCCCGAGACCCGGGCGCGCCTGCGCGAACTCCTGGGCGAGGCCCAACCCATCAGCAACCCCCTGGACGGCAACGGCTACCTCACCAACCGCCCGCTGGACGACGCCCTCAAGGTCGTGGACGCCGTCTACAACGACCCCGGCGTGGACATGGTGGTGCTCCAGGAGGACCTGCCGCCCCACGAGGGCGCCAACGACGCCAACCGCCGCCGCGCCGCGAGGGTGCTGGCCACTATGGAGGCCATCGACAAGCAGCTTCTGGGAGCCGATCGCAAACCCTTCGCCCTCATTTCCCCGGCGTCCTATGACCTGACGGAGTTCAGCCGTACCGCCCGGCGCCGCTTCCCGCACATGGCCTGCCTCAACGAGCCAGAGCGCGCGTTCCGCGCCATCCGCGCGGTCATGGACTACCGGCGGCGCTGCCGCGAGACGGAGACCGTGCCGGCGCCGGCCTTGCCGAATACCGTGACGGCGCGCGTCGAGTTGCTGCGGCAGCGGGCCGCGGGCGCAACCACGGCGTTCCCACTGACCGAGCCCGAGTCCAAGGAGCTGGTATACGCCTTCGGGGTCCCCTTGATCGAGGAGGGGCTGGCGGCCACCGAGCAGGAAGCCAAGGACCTGGCCGAACGCATCGGCTATCCGGTGGTGGTGAAGGGAGCTGCCGCGGACCTCACGCACAAGAGCGACGCCGGCGCCGTGCGCGTGAACGTCGGCGATGCGACCGCCGTGCAGGACGCCTGCCGGGACATCATGCGTAACGTCGGGGCCTACGACCCGGACATCCGTCTGGAAGGATGGCTGGTGGCAAGGATGGCGCCGGCCGGACTGGAACTGGTTCTGGGCATGCAGCGGGACCCGGAGATGGGCGCGGTGATCATGTTCGGCACCGGCGGCGTGTGGCTGGAGCTGGTACAGGACGTAGCCTTCGGACCGCCGGGGATCACCCCCGCGGGCGCTGCGAGGCTCATCGACTCCACTCGCGTCGGACGGCTGCTAGACGGCTACCGTGGAGAGGGGCCCTACGACCGGGACGCCGTCATCGAAGCGCTGGTGGCGCTGGGCCGGTTGGCGGCCGCGGCCGGGGACGTTATCGAGAGCCTGGACATCAACCCCTTCCTGGTGCTCCCCAAGGGCGCCGGGGGACTGGCGTTGGACGCGCTTGCGGTGGTCGGGCCGGGAGCGGCCTGTTCAACACGGGAAAGGTGACTCAATGGAACTCGTCCTCGATGAGGAACAGACCATTCTTCGGGAGAGCGCGGACAAGCTCATCGAACGGCATGCCGGCCCGGCCCGGTTCCGGGAGTTGCGGGACACGGAGCACGGCTTCGATCCGGCCCGGCTGGCGGTGGTGGCGGAAGCTGGCTGGCTCGCGCTGCTGGTGCCGGAAGCGCGGGACGGGCTGGGGCTGGGAACCACGGAGGCGGCGCTGGTGCTCGAAGCAGCGGGCCGGGGCCTCATGACAGAACCCATCGCGGCGGTGATGGCGTCGGCACGCGCCCTCGCTTCGGGGCCCAAGGCCATGGGCGCGACCCTGGAGGAACTGATGGGCGGCGGTTCCATCATCTTGCCCGCGCTTCACGACCCGGCCGCCGAGGATCCGGAAGGCGCGCGCGTCCAGGCCGCACCCGCGGGCGGCGGCTTCAAGATCACGGGCGGTACCGGCGCGGTTCCCGGTGCGGCCGCTGCCGACGGATTCATCGTAAACGCCCGCAGCGGCGACGGCACCGTGGTGTGCCTGGTTCCGCGCGAGGCGGACGGGCTGGAGATCGTGCAACGCGGTCGCGTGGACGGCACCGGACATGCCGCCCTTGCCTTGACGGAGGTGGCCGTGCCCGCCGACGCGGTGATCGCGGCCGGCGCGCGAGGCACGGAGGTCGCCGCGGCCACCCTCGACCTGGTGTTACTGGGGACGTCGGCCGAGATGCTGGGGATCATGGAACAGGGCCTGGCGCTGGCGCTGGACTACCTGGGAACGCGCGAGCAGTTCGGCCGCCCCATCGGCTCGTTCCAGGCCTTGCAGCACCGAGCCGTCAACGACCACGTGGACATCGAGCTGACGCGCTCGCTGGTCTACCAGGTGTGCGCCGCCCTGGACGAGGGTCGCGGCAACCGCGCCATGGTGGCCGCGGTGAAGGCGCGGGCCTCGGACGCCGTCCTGTCGGTGACCAAGTCCATGGTGCAGATGCACGGCGCCATCGGTTTCACCGACGAATACGACGCGAGTCTATACCTGCGGCGGGCCATGGCCCTGTCGTCCCAGTACGGCAACGCTTCCTGGCACCGCAAGCGCTACGCAAAACTGTCGTCCCGGGCGGCATGATGGATTTGCGCCGCGACGGAGCGGTGTCGGGTTACGCCTTCGGCTAACCACCTACAGGGCACTACCGGTACGGCCGCCTTGGTCCCGCGGCGCATAGTGCCGAAAGGAGCGAATGATGGCCCAGGACTCTCTTGACAGACGCACCATCCGATGGCCCGACGACAAGCTCGTCTGCTGCACCTTCAGCGTGGCCCTGGAGGCGTTCCGCAAGACCGGCCGCTTCAAGATGGACCCGCGCATCGACGTCAACCACAGCTCCCTCTCCCACGCCGAGTACGGCGGCAACGTGGGGATCTGGCGGATCCTGGAGATCCTCGAGCGGCAGGATGTCCGGGCCATGGTGCTGGTGAACTCGCTGGCGGCGGAAAAATGGCCGGACGCGGTGCGCGCGCTGCACGAAGCGGGTCACGAGATCGCCGGCCACGGCACCACCAACGAGGTCAGCATGGTGGAGCTCGACCCGGGGCAGCAGAAAGAGGAGATCGAGTCCTGCACCCGTATCCTCGAGGACATCACCGGGACGCGGCCGGTGGGCTGGTTCGGACCGGGCGGGCACCATACCGACGTCACCCTGGGACTCCTGGCCGAAGCGGGCTACCTGTGGTCCGGGGACCCGTCGGACGACGATGTCCCCTACGTCGCGTCGGTCAACGGCCGCCGCATCTGCGTCATCCCCAAGACCTGGTACGCCAACGACTGGCGCGCCTGGGGCAACGGGCTGGGCAACGCCGGCACGTTCTTCACCGGGTTCAAGGACGGGTTCGATTTCATCTACGAGGAGGCCAGGCGAGGCCGGCCCGGCATGATCGACGCCTGCGTCCACGCCGAGCTGGGTGGCCGGCCGTATCTCGCCATCGGTTTCGAGCGCATCATCGAATACGCCAACCGGCACCGCAGCGAGCTCTGGCAACCCACCTACCGCGAGATCGCCGAGTACTGCCTGGGAGCTGAGCGGGCCTAGAGGGAGTCCTCCCTGACCCTCTTGAGTAACTAAGCCGCTGCCGGTGCGCCGTTGGGTACTTCTTCGTTGACGGCGGCCTGGACAAGCCGGTAGCCGAGAGTCCGGGCCTTCCGGTTCAGGTTGGCGAAGGTGCGATCGATGCGCCGCTTCTCATAGGC
>JAJDTQ010000107.1 GCA_022827045.1 Candidatus Binatia bacterium | reverse complement strand
GAATATTTCTTCTCCCAACTCCGCCACCACGGCTTCATGCCCGCCCTTCAACAGCTCTTCGAGCTGCACCCGAACCGGCTCATAGTCCGGCGTGTAACCGCGGTGGTTCCAATGATCCTGCCAGCCTCGCTCGTTCGCCGTCTCGCGGATCCGGCGGCGCAGCCGGGCTACCGTCCGGGCCAGAGCCTTGTCGGTCAGCGGCGCCGCCAAAGGCAACGTATCGAAAAGCGACGGATCGACGGCAAACCTGCCCATCGCCCATTCGACGAGTTTCGCCTTGGACATGGCCCTGAGGGCAGCGCGCGCCTTCTCGACATCGGGAGCCTGCTCCAGCCCGTCCGCCAGGCCATACGCGGACAACCGGGCATCCAGTTCATCGGCCTCGATCTCCGGAACCGGTTTTCCGGAACCGAGGTGGTCCTGACAAGTCAGGATCACGGCGACGGCATGTTTGCACGGCCCTGCGTAAGGACAACTGCACTGGTAGTCAGGCGTGTCGCCGGCCATCCACACAAGGGTGAGATAGCTCTCGCCGCCCATGACGTCGGCGATCAAACGCTCGTCCCGAGTCACGGCAAGGTCGCGCACGCGGCGCCGGTAGTTCCTGCCGCGCTCCACGACCGCCGATCCCGCCCATTCCTCAAGGTCTTCCCGGCCGAGCGATGCAAGGGATGCGATCGACATAACGAACTCGTCATGCGCTTCAGGCGTGAGTAATGCCCATCGGCCGAAGATGGCCGATCAAACCGTTCCCTCTGCGTCGTCGGGCAGCCGCAACAGGCGTTCGCCACGCCAGACCCGAACGACCCGCACGGCGTCCCGGTCCCGCCGATAGATGATCCTGAATGGCGGATTCGTCAGTTCCCTGAGCGAAGCCTGCCCGAACTCCGGTACGATGCGGCCCAGGTCGGGGTGATGCGCAAGGCTCTCGACGCGTTCCATGATCCTTCGGATCAGGCGCAAGCCCACGTCCGGAACGCCTTGGCCGGCATACCAGTCCTGGATCTCCGTTCAGGTCGGCCAAGGGAACGATGTCCTGAGAGAACTTCACTCGCGTGTCTCCTCAACTGGACCTGTAGAGTACGGGAATCATAGGTCCTGAAAAACGTACTGTCAACAAGCCTTTTCCGCGCGGCCCAGCGGTTGAGGGGGGCTCGGCCGGTTCGCGGTTGGTGGCGTTGCGGGAGCACCCGTCCTTCGGAGGCCGTACGCAGGCGGTCTACAGAGGCCATCTGTGGATCTTCCTTGCCGAACCCGTGCCCGCCGCGCTCGCCCGCGCCTGGGTTCGCATCTTTTGACCGAGGCGATGGAGAGCCGCCCGGAGCTGGGCTTCAAGTCCTACGACCGGTTCTTTTTGAGCCAGGACACGCTGCCCGAGGGCGGTTTCGGCAACCTCATTGCGCTGCCCCTGCAGGGCGGACCCCGGGAGCAGGGCAACACCTGTTCCTGGACGGGGGCTTCACGCCGCACGGGGATCAATGGGCGTTCCTGTCGTCGCTCCGCCGCATGACGCTGGCCGAGGCCGCGGCGATCGTGGACGAGGCCAGCCGCGTGGGCCAGGTGATCGGCCTCCGCCTGCCGCTCGACGACGAGAACGAGGAGGCTTGGGCCATGTTGCCATCAAGGCGCCGGCCCAAGCCGCCGATTGCCGGGCCGGTGCCTGAGCGGATAGATGTGGTGCTGGGCGACCAGATCTATGTTCCCCAGGCCGGCCTGCCGCCGGGACTGGTCAACCGGCTTGTGCGGCTTGCGGCCTTTCAGAACCCGGAGTTCTACCAGGCGTAGGGCATGCGGCGTTCGACCTTCGGCATTCCGCGCGTCGTTGCCTGCGCCGAGCTCTTGTCCCATCACATCGGCCTGCCGCGCGGCTGCCGTCCGGCCATGGAGCAATTGCTCGAATAACTCGGCATCGGATTGGAACTCCGGGACGAGCGCAACTGCGGCCATCCGGTGAACGCGGCCTTTCTCGGCGAACTGACAGGGGAGCAGAAGACGGCCGCCAAGGCGCTTCTGGCGCACGAGACCGGCGTGCTAGGCTACACGGTCGCGCGGCCCGGCATCCGATCCGGGTCGTGAGTCTCGATGGTGTCTCAGTCCGAAGGGTTATTGCGCCAGGCGAAGTCCTGGAAAGCCGGATGCCATGAGTTGAAACGTTTCGCAGCGGTCCAGCGGGTTCGACTCCCGCCCCGCAAAGGCGCAGCCCGCCAGCCGGAGCGCCGTTACAGGCGAGGCGCAACGGGTCGTTCGGGGTCGTGGCCCGCCGGAGAGTCACGGGATGGATTGCCAGGGAACCTTGCCTGTGGGCAAGGAAGCCGGACAGGGATTGCCAGCATGAAATCCAGACCCCGTCCGTCGTGCGCCTGCGCGGCGGCGCTACATCCCCAAGGCGTACGGCACGAAGCGTCCTCTGGGCATACCGACACTGGAAGACAAGGTGGCGCAACTGGCAATCCCGATGCTGCTGGAGCCGGCCTACGAGGCGGATTTTCTGCCGTGCTCGTACGGCTTCCGGCCCGGGCGGTCGGCTCACGATGCCCTGAACCCATTTCGCAAGGGCATCGTCGAGCAGGGCCAACGGTGGGTGATCGACGCGGATCTCAGATCGTACTTCGCCGCGACCCCGCACGTCCAAGAACCCCTACGGGCGTCACTGGATGGCGTCGGTCACGACCTTCGACTTTCTCGGCTTCACCCACGTCTGGGGGCACCCATTTGCCGGGGCCGGAAACACCTTCTTCTGCACTTTCAGTGTCACCGATCCGACCCTGGACCTAGGCCGGCACGAACAGCATTTTATTCCTTCAGCATGTCGTGAACACCCCGCAAGAAGAACCTGATTCCGCGATTCGTGCACGTACACGGCAACGGACAGTTCACAGCCCGCCGCCACGGTTTCGCAAGCCGTCGAGGTCGATCCACACCGCGTTGCCGCCGCCGCTGACGTTCCGCGTCTCGGCGCCGCCTTCCTACCAGACGGAACGGCTGTACTCCCGCCTCCGTCCGGTGACGGATTGAGAGGACGGCAAGACGGTACGCCATGCCAAGGAACTTCGACGAGTGCTTCCGCCCGTAGAGATGCCTCCACAGTCCGTGGCCCAAGGCTGTTGCTGCCCTTGACGGCCCCGGCCGTTGTGCTGGAGATGGCGGCAAGGGAACGGTTACGGAAGCGTGGGATTGGAAAAGAAACGAGCCCGGAGGCTTGCGCGCCAGCAGCTATCCAGCCGGTGAATCACCTAGTTCGGAAGTCCTCTCGCTCATCCCCCTCTCCCACTTGGGCCGCGGGGGGGGGGGGCAGCCTGACCTGCACGGTTGCGCCCTTGCCGATGCCGTCGCTCTGCAAGCTGATCTTCCCGCCCATTCCGATCACGAAATTGGCTGCCGAATGGAGACCTAGCCCACCCTTCTCCTTCGTCGTGTAACCGGCGACAAAGAGCTTCCGGGTGTCCTTCTCGGCGGTGCCGACGCCGTTGTCGCTTATTACGATGTCCAGAAAATCCGTGTTGAAACGGACTCGGACCGAAATGCGGGGCTCTTCCTTGAGCCCGCCCGATACGGCGAGCTTGTCGATGGCCTCCATCGCGTTCTTGAGCAGGTTGAGCATCATCTGCTGAAACCGGCTGTCGTCGATACCGTACAGCGTGTGCACCCTGTTGCAGTCTATCTCTATTCTCGTCCGTTGTTTGCGGTTCGGATCCTGCATCAAACGGACGGCTTTCGTGATCGAGTGCCTAACGTTGACCTCCGTCTGGCTCGGCCTCACAATGGCAGACTCTTGGTGGTTGCGGATGATGTCAACGATGTACTGCGCCCTATCTCTCACGCGGGCGATCGTCGTCTTAACCCTCGTGTTCTGCGCAACGAATTTCCGGGCGAGGGCCGTGAGGGCCGGTATCGCCTGCCGCCCCTGCGGGTCGTTCTCGATGTAATCGGCCCAGTCCTCCCGATGATCCCCGATGAGCTCGGCGATCGCGCTCAGTTCGCGGATGAGCCGGTTGTCCATGTTCCTCCGGTGAACGGTGTCGATTCCGGTTGCGACGCTGGTGATGGCGTTGCCGATGTTGTGCAGGATTGTGTCGACGACCTCCAGCCGCCCTTGCTGGTAGGCCCGCATCAGGGCTTCGTCGGCGAGCGCCTCCCGGCCGACTTCGTGTATGGTGATCACCCCTCCGCGGGTTCCGCCCTCGTTGTCGAAGAGGGGCCGTCCGCTTACCCGGAGGAAAGAGCCCTGCCCGGCGTCCCCTAAGGGTACGAATATCTCCATGTCGTCTGTGGGCTCCTGGTCGAAGACGGCGCGCGAAAGCGGCAGATCCTTGTTCCGGATGGGGGTCTCACGGTCGGGATAGTAGTAGTACCCTTCGGGCTTCTCCAACCACAGGCCGTCCTTCCTGGCGACATAGGCGTCGCCCAGCATCTCTTGGGCCGCCGGATTGGCGTACAGGTACCTCCCGCTGGAGTCGGAGACGATGACGCCGTCCCGGATGTTGTTGAAAGTGGCCGCCAGCAACTCGTTCTGCTCCTGCAGCCTGTTCAGGGTCTCCTTCAGCCGGGCCTGTGCCGCTTTGCTCTCGGTGATGTCCTGAAAGACCACAACACCCGCCTTTAGGCCGTTGGCCGTTGTAACCAAAGGCCTCGCGCTGATGCCGACATGGATCCCCTCCGGCCTCCGAGCGTTGCGCACGAAGAACTCGGCCCACTCCGTCGTCTTACCCTGGAAGGCGTGCAGTAGGGGAGACTGCTCCATCGGAAGGAGTGTTTCCCCGTCGGGAAAGTAGATGCCGTACCGTTCGCTCCACTCGGCTAAACGGGGCGGTTCGTCGGTTCCGCCGACATCCAGCGCGCTCGCGTTGGCAAACAGCCGCCGACCCGTCTCGTCGTTGGCGAACACCCCTTCCTTCATGCTGTCCAGAACGGCCTGCATGAGTTCGATTCGGTCCTGGAGTTCGGTGACCGCGTCTTCCAGTCCTCGCTCCGCCTCCCTGTGTCCGCGTTCCCTCCCATGCTGGGCAAGGGCGGCCTGGATGTTCCAGTGCAGCTGTCTCTCTTCGAAGGGCTTCAGCACACAGCCCAACGGAAAGGCCGTCCAGGCCCGCTTAAACAGCCCCTGACCAGTCTCGACCGCGCCGTCCGCGAGAAGGACCACCGGGGTCCCGAGCCGACTTCCGATCCGATCCGCCGCTTCCAGGCCGTCGGCACCGTCTTCGAAACCGATATCGACCAAGGCAAGGTCGGGGTCCGTCCCGGCGGCCTCCTCGATGGCCCGCCAGGAGAACGGCACTCTGGCACACACGGTGTATCCAAGGCCCCGCAGGGGCTCTTCAAGGTATGCCGCGTCCCCGACAATCATCAACTTCGCGTTCGTCATCCGCTTCCCGTCCACAGGGATATGTTCGGTACCGGACCATGATCGGGCTGCCCGCTCCGGTGTCCATTCAAGCGAATGGGGGCCGGGAATGTAAATGGCGGCGCTTGCCCCGGTTTGAATCGAGCGCAAGACAAGCCCGGAAAGACCTTCGGACCTTCCCGCCCTCGGGATTCTCCTCATGCTCCTGTAGTTCCCTGACTATCACGATCTCGACCGGAACTCCATAAATCGTGATTGTCACGCTGCCGCCACAGGCGAAAGACGGGCGGGGCGGCGGACATGCTAGGAACCGGGCGCGTCCTGCGTCGCAAACAGAACGAACCGGCTCCGAAATCGCCCAAGCCCGGATCATGCGGAACCAGCATGCGGCGTGCTTCGGTTGTGACGTGACGGGGACTTCCCGGACATTTCATTCTTAACCGGCCGACCCGAAGGTGTGGATCGCGCAAGTCGCCCCGAGGTCGTCCCAATTTCCGACGAAAACGTGCTGGGCATGCGGTCACCGCGTGGTCGTACCGCTCTCTTCCCGTTTTCGCTCACGCGTCTCGCCGAGGATGAACGCCGGTTCAGCAAGGCCGGGCCGATCATCCGGGTCATCAACACCGGCGCCGAGAGTACACACATACAGCGTCTGGCGGAAGCGCGCCTGGTCTCAATGCCCGAAGATGAGCTCCGCGAGTTGTATCCTTTCGCCGAGACAGAGGAAGGCGGGCGCACCGCCCTGGTCCTCCGGGCCAGGATACTGGCGGATCCGGCACCACACAAGCTCAAGGCCGCGGCGCTACTTGAGGGTGAGGGTCTCACGGAAGAAGCACTCAGTCCCGCGACGGAGGCAGCCCGGCTCACGGCCGGATGCTTGGCCGTGGCCGCCATTGTGCACCTTGAATCACGGCCGCATGACGCGATCCTGCCGCGCGGCGAGGGGGCTACAGAGGATGTTCCGCAAAATGAGTCCTCAAACGAGACGCTCTGTCGAGCCATTCACAACGAACCTCGCATCTGTCAAACTCAAAAATCTTCCTTCTCCATCGGATGCGGCAACGGCAGTTGTATCTCTCCCCGTCCAATTGCTTAAACACGTTGGAAACGCCCCAATAACGTTCTTGGGAAGGACCGTCCGGTCGCCATTGAGAGACCGTCCCGCCGGGTCATGCATCCAAAGGTGGCATCTTGTGCGGGGCGCGAGATTCAGAAGCGGTGGCGAAGCGAGAACTGGAACGCGCGTGGGTCGCCTGCGGTATATTCGTAGACTTCGACCTTGACCCGCCAGTTCGACGCCCGACCGAGGTCGAGCCCCAAGGTTTGCCGGACGGAATGGTCACCCGAATCGCGGATCAGGCCGACGTAGGGCCGAACCGTGCCGAAGAATGGCCCGCCTTGCAAGCCATAGCCGACTTCGCCGCGCATGCTCACGCTGGATGAACCTTCGCTGACGCCGGACGCAAGACCTGTGTCGAGACGCACCCCGAAACCGTGACCGGATCGATGGGGAGCGAAGCGCAGCCCCCCACCCAGTCTCCAGGACTTGTGCTCAAGGTCACCGAGACCTAGCGAGCCCTCGGCGCTCCCGGTCAGGGTAAGACGCGGATCGAGGACTCCCGTGAAAGACACCGAGCCCTGCACGTCCACCCTGGCACCCTCCGAGCCGTCCCCGGTCAGATGCCTGTAGGCTACGGACACCGAAGGCGAGCCGGCAACCGGTGCGCTCCACGCCAGGCCCCCCCGATAGTCAAGGCCACGCAGCGTCGGCAACGAGGTCGAGATGCGGTCGCCGCCCTTGATCTCGAAGGCGAAAGACTCGATGCCCGCTTCCGCCTCGAGCTGTCCGGAAAGCACGTCGGTCAGGGGAACAGAGCCGCCCAGGGCATAAGCGAGGAGGCGCACGTCGGAGCCGGACCACGACGGGAAGCCCAGGTCGTCGCGGTGCCGCAGCTCTCCCCTTCCACCGCCCAACGATGCCCACACGTGTCCGCCGGACGCCGCGTGCCATACCACGAAGGGATGCAGGGAGACGATCTCCGTATCGTGTTCACCGGAACGGTAGCCCCGTTCGGCAAGGCTCGCCTCGGCATCATAGCGAAGTTCGGTCTGTGTGAACGAGGCGATGAGCCCCGCCTGCCAGGGGCCGCCTCCCGTCTCTGCCCCGACCCTCAGCGACTGGCTGGAGCCGCGGTAGTCAAAGCCGCCGCTCTCCCCCGACAGCGAGCCGAAGTCTACCGCGGGTGAGAACGCAAAGACGCCGCCCGGACGCCCCGGCGACCAAACGCGAACCCGTTCCCGAACCGCTGCGTGGGCGACATCGGCGGCCCGCCGCGCATGAACCGGCCCGAGCGCCTCGTGGACCGGGTTGGACACCGTCCCAAGGGAGTTGGAATTCGTGCCCGGGGGAGCGTCCTCGCACCGGAACCGCCGGGTGCCGTCCCAGTATGCGGCATCGCGGATCGAAATTTCGATGGTGCCCGGCACGCCCTGATTGGGGTTGAGGTATTCGATATCGACGCACACGGCGTCATGAAGCCTGCCGCCAACGGAAACCTGGTAGGCGAACGTGCTGATCGTGCCAAACAGGGGACTCCCCCGATGGACATAGTAGAGTTGCCGCGTAGCCGCATTGAATTCCAGCGGTGCACGAACGTCCAGGAGCCCGTACGTCTCCACGCCCGCCCCGTCGATCGCACGCGGCAAAATGACGAGCGGCTGCCTGCCGTCGACTGTGGGATCGAGAGGGTACTCGCTCCCCGCAAGGGATCTTGGATGGAATCGCCACATGCCCGAATCGCGGGGATTGACAACCAGGGTGACTTCCCGCGACGCGCTTGTGGATGGAGAGGCACTGTCAGTTGCGCTGTATGTGCAGGTCAACACACCTGTTGCCTCGGACGGGGTGCCGGAAAGAAGGCGATCCTCGGCCGTGAATGCCAGGCCGTCCGGGAGATCACACTCCCCAAAGGCATAAGAGTAAGGCGGCGTGCCCGTACCCCCGGATGCCTGCGCGAACACCACTCTGGCGCGCTGTCCTACAGTGAGCGAGACAGAATTGCCAGGCACTACATCCGTGGGTAATGCCGGCGCTTCCCCTTGCACCCTGACTGACACGATTATCTTAAGCGTCGTGCCGGTCTGGCCGAAGTCCGTCGACGAGAAATCCGTGACGGTATAGGTGCACGAATCGTCGAACAAGGCGCGGGGGGTACCAGAGAAACGATGGGAGTCGGAGTCGAAGTTCATGCCGGAGGGCAACGCCCCGCCGTCGCAAGCAAAGGAGTAAGTGTACGGCGGAACACCGCCAGCAGCAGGTGCCAGCGTCGCACTGTAGTACTCCCCGACGGTAAGCTCTATGGCGTTCGCGGAAACCACATTTACCGGAAATGTCAGGTCATCCGGCATGCCTGTCAGCTCCATCTGGACGGTTTTAGACGCCATCTCGGGCGTCGGTGCGCTGTCCGTTACCTTATACTCGCACGAATCGCTGGGCGTGCCGGAGGGAAGTATGTAGGGAGTGCCGCTCAAGACGCGAGTACCGGACACGAACTCCATGTCGTACGGGAGCAAGCTCCGGCTACACTCGAACGAATATTTGTACGGCAGAGTGCCGCCCGCAGCCGCCGCTAGCGTTCTCTCGTAGGGTTCCCCTACCTCAAGACTGATCTCGTTGCCTGGTGCGACATCATCGGGCAGTACCAGGGGCTCCGGGTCTCCTTCCACCACAACCGCGACGGTGCTTGAGGTTGTCGCGGACGGTCGTGAACTGTCCGTTGCCGTGTACGTGCATGAATCGCGGAACGGGGCGCTGGGGGTGCCAGAAAACCTGCGGTTCGTAAAGCTCATTCCGCGCGGCAACACTCCTCCGTCACAGGTGAAGGAGTACATGTACGGCGCAACGCCGCCGCGAGCCTCCGGGAACAGTTCATTGAAACGGCTCCCGACCGAAAGAGTTGGGGTCGGCACCGGGCTCAAGAGTTCCAGTGCCACCCCTGCCGCTTCGACTTCGACGGTCATCGCGACGGTCGCGGGCGGCTGTGAGCTGTCCGTGACCGTGAATATACATGAATCGCGGAACGGGGCGCTGGGGGTGCCAGAAAGATTGCCGTTCGCGAAGCCCATCCCCGGCGGCAGCATCCCGCTGGCGCAGGTGAACGTGTAGGTGTACGGCGCAACGCCGCCCGTGGCGACCGGCAACGCTTCGCTGTGGAAGCTCCCCACGACAAGAGCTACTTTTTCAAGGGGTGGGAACTGAAGCGCCTGTGCCCCTTCCACCTCGACCTCGACGGGTTGCGAAACCGTGGTGGCGGGTTGTGAACTGTCCGTTGCCGTGTACGTGCACGAATCGCGGAATCGGGCGCCCGGCGTACCCGCGAACGTGCGGGTTTCGGGCGCGAAGCCCATCCCCGGCGGCAGCATCCCGCTGGCGCAGGTGAACGTGTAGGTGTACGGCGCAACGCCGCCCGTGGCGACCGGCAACGCTTCGCTGTGGAAGCTCCCCAAACGCAGGTCCATCTTGCGCGGAGGCGTCAGCAACAGTTCTTGCGGGGCGGTTACCACAAGCCGAAGACCATAAGACACCGTTCGTGCCGGCCGAACTCCAGGGTCGGACTCGGTGACGCTGAAAGTGCAGAAGAAGGTGTTTCCGGCCTCGGCAATGGGAGGCGTACCCCCCAGAATCCTTCGATCCGGGATCAGGGTCACCCAATCCGGACAGTCCTCGATGCTCGATTCGTAAGGACGAACCCCGCCGGAGATTCGCACTGGGAGTCGATGCTGAACGGCTTGTCCGGCAGGGAAACTGAGCCCAAGCGCCCCGTCCCCCCCAGGAAGTTCGACAGACAGATGGCCGCTACTGCACGCGGCGAGAGAGAAAGCGAAGCAAACACCGACGAGAGTCGTAGTGTATCTCATCATCATCTCACCAGAGCAAGCCGTCACATGGACAGGCGTTTCATGCCAGCCAAGCCAGCCTGCCCTTCCGCCGGTCACTATGAATCAAGGGCGGACGGGAATCAAGGAGGAGGGCGGTCTCCTCAACCACCAAGCGCGTCTGCGACGTCCATGAAGCCCGCGTACGAGCTTCCCAGTCCAAGAACAAGTCACGGTTCAGGGTTTCGTGGGCCTGTCGCCAAGTGGCATTGATTGTCTTAGAGTTGCAGGAACGGAGGCTCCTGCCGAGACTCGACTTTCCTTTTCCTTGTCCCATGTCGGTCCGGTTGCTATGATCGGAACACGGGAGTTCGCGCGGAGCAGGCTGCGGAGCGCGATGCACGACGCGGTGGTTAGGGGTGTTCGTGGAAATGATCGTCGGTCTTGTCTCGCGCGATTCGACCGTCATTGAGTCTCGCTAGAGAGTTCCGAACGGCAGGTGAAGGGCGAAACCGGCGAACGCAAGCCGGATCGCCCGCGCAAGGGCGAGGCCGAACGGCTGAGTTGGCTGCAACGATAGTTGCGGATGGACCGCTACGCTAGAGGGATCACACGCTTCACGTGGACACCGCCGACCCAGGCATCCCCATAAGCTGCTGCTGACCTTCGCCTCGCTGCGCGACAGCCAGGCGGTTTTCCGCCTGGCGACCCTGAGCACGGAACGGGTGACCTGCCTCTAAGAACGGATGGACGCGGCCTGCGACACAAAAGAGGTCGGCTGGCACAGTTACCTCTCAGGCCATTTTGCGATCATCGACGTCAACACCCGCCGGGCCAGGGGCCGGAAGGAGGAACGGGCCAGGAAGCGCGGGCCCGGCTTTGCGCCGTACACAGCCGGTTCCGGAAGGGTGCGCTACAACGAACGGTCCACCGTCGAGCGGATGAACAGCCGAGTCAAGGACTCCTACAGGGGGGTCCGGGTGCAGGGCCATGACTCGACCGACAACTGACGGGAATGGCGGGCGTCATGCAAGGCATCCAGGCCGGGAAATCATCCACCACCATGACCAATGCTGATGAAGAATTCGATTTTGGCGATCTCTCGATTGCCGTGGTGATCCCGTGCCGGGACGAAGAAGCGGCCATCGGTGGGGTGGTGAAAGACTTCAAGGCCGCGCTCCCCACCGCTCGCATCTATGTCTACGACAACGCCTCCACCGACCGCACCGGCGAGGAAGCGGCCAGGGCGGGGGGGCGGTGGTCCGTTCCGAGCCGGTGCGCGGCAAAGGTCACGTGGTGCGCCGGATGTTCGGCGACATCGACGCCGACATCTTCGTCCTGGTGGACGGCGACGGCACCTACCCTGCGGAACGCGCCCTGGAGATGATATCGTATTTGATCGAAGGCCCACTGGACATGGTCAGCGGCGCGCGGGTGCCGGACCAGGAGGCTGCCTACCGTCCCGGTCATCGGTTCGGCAATCAGGTGATCACCGCCATGGTGGGGCTGATTTTCGGACAGAGGTTTTCCGACATCCTGACCGGCTACCGGGCACTGTCCCGCCGTTTCGTCAAGTCCTTCCCCGCGCTCTCCAGGGGGTTTGAAATCGAGACCGAGATGGGCGTGCACGCGCTTGAGATGCGTCTGCCCTGCGCCGAGATGGAAGTCCCGTATTTCGAACGGCCCCACGGGTCTCCCAGCAAGCTCAGAACGGTTCGTGACGGGGTCTCCATCGTCAAGACCATTTCCGTGCTGATCAAGGAGGAGCGCCCGCTGGAGTTGTTCTTCTCGGTGTTCGTTCTGCTGGAGCTGACCGCCATCATCCTCGCCTGGCCCCTCCTGACGGAGTACCTGGAAACCGGCCTGGTGCCGCGCATCCCCACCGCTGTGCTTTCCACTGGCCTGGCCCTGATGGGTTTCCTGAGCCTCGCATGCAGCCTCATCCTGGACACCGTGACCCTCGGACGCCGCGAAATCAAACGCCTCCACTATCTCGCCCAGCCATGCCTCCCGCTCCGCCCAAGACCCCACAACCCCCCACACGGGTGAGTCCGCCCGCCTCCGGCTCCTCGGCTGACGTTAACAGACATTGCGGGGCGGGAGAGTGAATCGGACTTGCTGCACAGGGCGGAATCGCGTGAGTGAGGAACCGGTAGCGTTGTCTTCTGTCCGAGCACGAGTGAATTGGAGTTGCTACACAGGGCGGGAGCGCGTGTGGGCGAGGAACCGGTGGCATTGTCTTCCGTTCGAGCACCAGTCGACACCGAACTGCTGGACGCGGTTTCGATTGCTGGCGTACTGTTGCCGGATATGGGATGCGGGTTCGGGGCAAGACCGGAGGCATCACGCTCGCCTGCCCAAGGGCAAGGGATCGTGCGGTTCTGGCTGCGGTCGATGCCGTCAGTGTTCTCTTCGCGGGATCGTTGCCTTGGGCTGGTTCCGGTGCGGTCTTCCGGCCGGAACCCTTCCTTGGCGTCACTTTGTCGCAGACGGGAGTCAACGGACTGGGCTTCGGCACGCGTTAGTCACACGCCGGAGCGCATGCACCGGCGGGACAGGTGCATGAAAAACGGTAGACCCAACGCGGTGGAGAACCAGAGCGTGCTCACGCGCATGATGCCGACCATCGCCATGGCGCCGGCCGTGGAGTTGTCGGCGAAGCCGGCAATGAGCAGGGCCATCGTGACTTCCTGACCGCCGATGCCTCCGGGGAGGAAAGTGATGGCGCCCACAATGTTGCCGAGACCGAGGGTCGCATGGGCCTGCCGCAGTGATAGCTCTCCCCCGATCGCGGGCATGAGCATGTGCAATGCGACGGCTTCCATGCTCCATGCAAGCAGGCTCAACGACAGGAGCCTGACCAGGAGGGCCGGCTTGAGCAGCAGCGCGAGGTTGCGGCATACGGACAGCAGCAGCGCGAACAGTCGCGGCCTGCGGTGGCCGGTTGTTGCCCACACTGCCTTGATGGTGCGTCGCGCCCATCGGGGCAGCGCCATGAGCATCACCAGCGCCGAGGCCGCGACCAGCCACGGTGCCGCCAGCCAGCCGGGATCCAGGCCAAGCCCCAGGCCCGCGCCCGCGAAAAGCAGGAGTGCGCAGAAATCGAGCAGCCGATCGAAGATCAGCAGCGGCAGCGTACGGCGGTATCTCAAGCGCCACAGGCGCCAGAGGACCCAGCCACGCCACAGCTCTCCGATGCGTCCGGGAGTCAGGTTCATCGGGAAGCCGCCTACATAGACCGTCGCGAGGTCGGCGCTCCGGACATTGAGGCCTGCCGCGCGAGCCAGCAAGAGCCACCGTGCGACCCGCACCGTAAAGCCGACGGCCGCGAAGGTCATGAAGGCCGGAACCACCCACCAGGGAGTCGCCGCAAGGATGAGACGCAGATCGACCCTGAACGCGAGCAGGGCCAGAGCCGCCAACGCGTAGACACCCAACAATACTCCCAGCCAGCACCTTGCGCGCGAACCGAAAGCGTCTCCGTCGCCGTGACTGCCAACGTGCATGGCGGGTTGGGCTCTCAGTGCCAAGCAGGAAGCTCGCCCCGGAAGCTATGGCCCGGGAAGAAGGTGGCCGGCGCATCTCTGCCTTGCTCCCCGGTGGAGTGGACGTGACGAGCATGCGCAGTGTTTCCGGACGCCGAGCCATGGCTGGTGCCATGAGATCGATGTTCGGCGTGCCGATCTGGTCCGTAGGTCATGAAAACAGCGAGGAATCCCGTGTCAGGGCCTTTGCCTGCCGAGTCGATCGAGCCGACGATGTCTCGCCACATGTAACAATTCGCGCCCGTCTCGCCAACCCGAATGTTGGCGGCCGTTGCCGGCGCAAGACGAAGTTGGACGTGCTCCCGGGCGTAGCGGATTGAGAATGTGCTTGTGGGCCATGGAAGTTGTTGCGGGTGATCGGGAAGGCGGGATTGATGGGGCAGTTGATTCCGGGAGGGGGAGCAGACTATTCTGACTCTCCGTCACGCACAGGGTGGGGACCCAGGGTAGGTCGGGTCTGGAGGCGTTGGTGACCGGGCATGGCGGCGCTCGGGGCGCGCTCAAGGCGGAGAAGTCATAGCACACTCTCACGACCCGGACTCATGGATGGCGCCTGACGTCCCGGGACAAGGGGGTCCCCCCACCGTTTCCGAAGCAACGACCAGGCGCCGCGGCCCCGACTCGGTCGTTTGGCAGCCTACGCGCTTGCAGCCGTGCTTGGCTTCGCGGTCCTGCTGTCCTTCGGGCTGGGCCCCACCCGCGCCGGGGGGCTGCTGGTGGGTCCGGACGACTTCATGCGGGTGGTGCAGGTCCTCGACTGGATCGACGGCCAGGGGTGGAACGACATGGTGCAGTGGCGTCTCAATCCGCCCGGCCGGCGTGGACATGCACTGGTCGCGTCTCGCCGACCTGCCGCTGGCCGCGGTCATCACGCTCGCCGAACCGTGGCTGGGCCGCCCGGGGGCGGTGAATCTCGCGGTGCTGGTGGTCCCGCCGCTGCTCGGCGGAGTGTTTGTCGCGTTGTTCCTCGGACCGCCGTGCCCTTGACCCCGAACCGCGGAGGCGCATTGCGGTCGTGGCGCTGGGCATCGCGGGCGGCGTGTCGCTGGCCGTGGGGCTCGCATCGCTGCCGTTTCCGGGTGGGGCCACCGTCATCCAGTCCTTGATCTGGGCACTGCGCGGCGGACCTGCGGCGATGGCGTCGACATGTTTCGGCGCGGCCTTGGCGGCGACGTCGCTCCTTTTCTGTCACTCACACTTCCGTCGACGGTTGGACAGGATGGCGGTGCAGATGCGTGCGGACGAGGAGCAGGTGGAGCGGGTGATCGGGAAGGCGCGGAATTGGTGGCGGAGTTGAAACCGGGAGGGGGAGTCGACTATCTTCGGCTGTTCATAACCTGCATCACGGCGAACCAGGACAGGTTCGGCCTGGAGGCACTGGAACGGGCATGGCGATGCTTGGGGGCATGTCGGGACTAACAGTCGCTGACCGTCTGTGGTTAGAGATACATCGCTGGACATAGCACGGGCTTGTTTGCCTGATCTGAGCCCGCTGGAGGCTGTAACCATGAAATTTATCCGTAGCCTCGAAATTCAGGGACTCTTGTCGTTTCCGCCCGACATGGCCCCGTTCGAGCTTCACGTGTAGCGGACAACTGTAAATCTCCCATTTGTGACAACCGAAAACTGCACACATTGATTGCCGGCTGGAGTGCTGCGGACCAGGCTGTTGGGAAGACCAACAGGAACGGAGCGGAGCACGGATGCACGGATGGGAGACGAGGATGCTGCTGAAGCACTATCTGGAACGAGGCGTGTCGAAGACGGAGCTGTCGCGGCGGTTCGGGGTGAGCCGCCG
>JAJDTQ010000227.1 GCA_022827045.1 Candidatus Binatia bacterium | reverse complement strand
AAAGATCGTCGTCGAGAACCGACATGCGCTCAAGGATAGCGCAGATCGAATCGTGTTACCAGCCTAAATCCTTGCACACCTTCAGTTCGGCGTGGATAATGACCCAGACACGGGACTCCACGGCATGCCCGAACGCTTACGCGACGGGCACGCGCTGATTTACGCTGTTGTTGTACTCAAACCGCTTCCGATCCGCTTACGCCAAGGGATAGTTGTATGAAAAATACCGTAATTTCAGCTAGTTAATCAAATTTAATCCATTTGGGTCCATCAGGTACTCGCTGGGCTTGCGCTTGAGGTCGCCGGCGCCCTTGCGCTCGAACTGCTCGTCGAGCACGTCCATCAGGTACGGCACCCATCCGCACCCCGCCTCCAGGTAGGCCACCCGCAGGTTGGGGTAACGGTCGAAGACCCCCTGGGAGATCATGCTGGTGGCGTGGCTCATGAGTGGGATCACGTGCTTGAGGGCGCGGACCTCCCGGTAGGTGCGCAGCGGGTCGGCGAAGTTGTGTGCCCCCACGAAACCGCCGTGGACCGCGATCATGGTGTCGAGCTCGTTGGCGGTGGCGTAGATGGGGTCGAACTCGGGGTTGCCGTAGGCCATGAGGGGTGACGAGATGGACGGCAGGATGGCGCCGACGAAGCCCAGCTCGCCCACACAGCGGCGCAGCTCGGTGACGCAGGCGCCGACGTCGTGCACCGGCAGCAGCGCCACCCCCAGCAGGCGCTCGCTCTGGCGCAGGAACTTGTCGTGCAGCCAGTCGTTGTACGCCCGCGCCAGGTCCACGGACCACTCCACCCGGCGCACCATGCCCACGGCTGCGGCGTTGCTCGGGTACAACACGGTGGCGCTGATGCCCGCGTCGTCCAGGAAGCTCAGCCACATGGCCGCGTCCGGCACGTCCTGCTTGTGCGGGTCCACCACCCCGAACGCCCAGGCGTCCTGGGGGAACAGCGAGTACTCGCGATTGCCGGGGATGCGCCGGAACCGCTCCGGCAGGTACTGCGCCATCTCCTGGTCCGGCTCCACCACATGCCCGTCACCGTCGATAATGGGGTAGTCCACGTTGATCATGGGTTAAGCTCCTTCTTGGGAAAGTTTCCAATCCCTGGTTGGCAACGCGTGAAGTCCACGAGACTGCGGGAAGTGATCCCTTAACGGTTCACTCGCTCTTGTCCTCGCGGACTTCCGAATTGTGTGTGGCAGGTTCGGCAAAGTGGTCTAACGGTTCCGGTTCGGAGATCCGGTCAGATTCCGCATTGCGCGTAGGAGGTTCCGGTTGGCGGAGCAGTTCGATCAACGAGGCCGTGAACGCGGCGATTTCGCCGATGGAGCCCTCGTTCACGAGTCGCCTCAGCGCTCTGCCGACTATACGATCATCGCCCCTGTGTTCCCGCACATAGTCCAGGGCCCGTTGGAGATCCAGGGGCTTCGATGGTTGTGAAGGGAAATCCAGTCCCACGGGGGAAGAGGGGGTCCCCTCCTTGCCACTGTTGTCTGCCGAGGGGGAGGGTGTTGTGGCGGGTTCGGCGGGGTGCGCGCTGCCCGCGTCGCCGTGCGTCAGATCATTGCGACGTTTGATGAAGATCGTTTGGCCGATCTCCAACCGCAGCCATTGCCACCCGAAGCCGGCTTGGCGTGAAGGCATGGGCTCATCTTTAGCAACCGCTGAGCCGAGACCGAGAACATGCAGCCCCCCTCCCGCGGAAAAAAGCAGAGCATCGGCGCGAGACTCCGGGGCGGACCAGTGCAGCAGGTCCGGATAGTGATGGCTCGGGGGTTGTCCGCCTGCTCCTATCTCCGCCAAACGATCGGCCTCCGAGCGAAACAGGCTTGTGTCCAACACGTCCACCGGCGGGTCCTCATCGGCGAGAGCCCCGAGAATCGCCCCCGTCATCGTCGCGATGGTATCCGTGTCCGTGCCAAGCGAATTGGCGGCAATACGCAAGGCTTCCTCTGGGCGCTCTTCGCACCAAGTCAAGCCTGTTGCGGCGACTGCCGTCAATAATCCGCTTCCGCGAGTGGCGGGCTTACGCAGCCCAAGGTTTTCGATCATACTGTCGTAGCGGGCCGCGCCTGTGACGCCCGACGGTAAAGCGCCTGCGATGCGAATCGCTTCCTTCGTCTGGTCGATAACCCTTGCCCACGCTTCTCCGAAGTCGCCGGATTCCCGCTCGAACGCCGCTCGCCAGTAGTGTCCCACCTCCTGGTCGTTGTGTATCTGATCAGGAAGACTCTCAGCCAGATCGACAGCCTTAAAGAGATCGTCGGGCGTCGGAGGCGTGCGCGCAGCAACGGTGTGCGCTAGCGCCAGTGAATGGAGCACCGCACCCATCAGCCCGCAGGGATTCGAGTGGGTGCAAATCGCGTTACGGACCACATCGGGGAGAAAACTTACCGGTTCGCCGGGCCTTGAAGCCGCCCAAACGTGCGGTTGGACGCGCATCGCCGCACCATTACCGCCTGAATTCGTCCAACCTTTGAACGTGTTACAGAACCAGGGAACCTTTGGCTTGGCCAAGTTGGACGCCGCGGCACTCGTCGACTTTCCGGCTCCCAAGGCGTAGCTTAGCCAGACTGGCAACTCGATCTTGGCGAATGCCTCCACATCGAAACCGTCGGCTCGAATCGCACGTCCGGTTGCGAGACGAAGTTGCGAATCATCCGAGTAACACCCGCGCGGCATCGTCGCGACGACGCCCCCGCGCCCCCCTATCCGTCGCGCCCATTCAACGGGTCGACACAACCCCCTTCCGAAGGTCCGCTTCCTCAGACCTGCCTCGGTCGTCAGTTCGCTGATCCACCCCAGGGCATCGCCATATGCGGCCCACAGGGCCGAACGCTGGACTGGGATCCTACGGCTGGAAATGTCGACGGGAGATGTCCCGCCAAGGGCCTTCGGATGCCGCACGTCAGGGAACAGTTCCGGTTCACTCATTGGAATACCTCCGGTGCATACCGAACAGGCACGCTCCGGTTCAGTCCTGCCAAGGCCCCGCGAATATCGTCTTCGGCTTCCGGAAGCTGGACATCAATACGCCGCAGATACTCGCACGAAAGCTCTCCGGGGTACAGCACTTCGGCTTGGCGGTCGGTCGGCCAGCAAGGTCTCTTTCCGTCCCGTGTTTGGACGCGGTGGTAACGCCCCAGCACCGAATCGGCGAACATCGCCTTGAACCCCGGACGTCCTTCGGCGCGCTGGCAGGACGGGTAGATGTTGTTGGTTGTCGTGAAAACAACACCAGGATGGCCGAGGACCTCCACATCGAAAGAAAGGACGACCCACGGGTTGTTGTCGGTTATGTGCCACCTCGCCGATGTGTTGAACATCGAATCGTTTATGCGCTCGATCGACAAGTTGACATAGTCGAGCCACGATGGATCCTTTCGCGTATTAGCGTTGGGGCGATAGACGTGCTCCAAGTATCTGTCCTTGGGGAGGCGCGAGCGGCTTTTCACCGCCACCGATGCCAACACGCCGACAGCCCCTTTCAGTGTAGTAAAATGGACGATATCCTTGATCCCCCTCCCTGTAGCCTCTGCAACGACACCAGGACAGCCGGTAAGCTTGGCGACTTCTTGTGGCGTGCGCGGAAGAGCCTGTCTGGGTATGTTCATTGGCCAACAGCCTGTTATAGGCGCACCAGGGCGTAGGTGTCGGGCGGGAATAGCTTGACAAGGGCAGACTCTTCGCCGGGCTTGTAGCCGATTATCACACTGCTTCGCGCGCGCCCGATGCCCATCGCTACCAACCGGCGTAGCGAGTCTAGGGCGCCATCTCCCTCCTCGTCTCCGTGTGGGGTGACCTCGCTGTTGAGTCCAGGAATCAAGACATGATCGAACTCGAGCCCCTTCGCTGAGTGGAGGGTTGACAACGCGACCTGTTCGGTGCCACTCGGCCAATCTGGGTTTCGCGTTAGAACACAGTAATCGATTTGCCGTTCTTGTAGAGCCTGCTTGACGAAGTTGAACCAACCATCACCTCGTGGTTGAAGAATGGCCACCGTCTCTCCCGCGCCAAGAAATGGGGCCATACGATCAAGCATGTACTGAATTTGTCTGCTGTAGGGTCCGACAATCACTTGGGGAACTTCGCCGGTACGCCTGCAACTCTTGGCGTCAGGTCGGACCCCGTCCTCCTCCACGGGAAGGTCGGCCACGAGAGAGGAAGCAAGGTGCGCGGTTTGAGAAGTATTGCGATGATTCTCGGTGAGCGTGAACACCATCTGCGGGCGTACCGTGATGCCGACTTCCTGCCAACGAAAGCTTTGAGGATAGATCCTCTGCATCGCGTCGATGATGAAGGTGGTAGAGTGATCTTCCTGGAGGTGACGGAGGACTGCACGGACTTGGTTGGCGGAAAGGTCCTGAGTTTCATCCACGACCACCACTTCGTACCGGTCGCTACCCACAGAAGCAGCTTCTACAGCGACATCGTTCCAATCAACCGAGCCGTCTTGCACCTTGAACTCGGTGTACGGCTCAATTACTTCACCGAGGAGTCTTGCGCGCAATGTTCTAGGGACCGCAGGCGCCCGTCCCCGACCCGTCCGTTCCGCATTCAGGTACGCAATTCGCTCCTCTGGCAGGAACCGCCCCATGATGTACTCGATCTCGTCGACGAAGTAGTCCACGTTACGATCAATGCCTGTCGCCCTCAACCGTTTGGTCAGATATGTCCGGGACGCTGCGGAGTCCATAATCTTCTTAGGTCTGACGAGAGTTCGCGCCCAGCGCCCAAAAGTCTCAACTGTAATCTCAACCCTATCATGGCCGGCGATCTGCTCCTGGACAAGCTCCATCACATAGCCACGCAGGGTCCGATTGAAGGTCAACACCAGAACCCGAACAGGCTCCCGAGTGAACCGCCCCGGGTTTCCCGGAGACTCTATTCTTTGAGAGGATGGGGTCATGAAGAAGTCAACGAGGTACTCCCCGGAGGTACGGGAGAGAGCGGTGCGCATGGTGATGGAGCACCAGGCGGGGCACGATTCGCAGTGGG
>JAJDTQ010000121.1 GCA_022827045.1 Candidatus Binatia bacterium | reverse complement strand
ACAGAAGACACCTGCCGCAAACAGCATGTCCTTGGAATGGAGCTTGAGGTACACGTTCAGCCACTCCGACTGGAGACGTCGGAGAAACCGCGGTGCCTGAGCGAGCTTCTCCCTCACGGCCTGTCGGACCTGCTCCTTGTCCATGTAGGAGGACTCCAGAGACTTGATCTCGGAAACGTTCCGGATCTGCCCGTCGATGCTGCCGCGGCCGGCGTCGCTGCCACAGTTGCAGACGACCTCGATCAACGCCTTGCAATCCTGGTTGAACAGCCGCCAGGTGATCTTGAGGCTGTCAGCGGAGGGTTCGAGCTCGAGCTTGACCGCGGGTCGCGTCTCGATGACGTTCGCGTCGAGCACCTTGCCAGGGGCGGTCCATGTCAAGGGTTCGACGATCGAGGCGGTGTCGAGCGGGTTGGCGCCTGAATTGTGGAGTACGAAGTAAAACCTGGTCGGGTTGGCGACGGATTCGCCGCCGGAGGTCATGTCCGCGGGTCCGGGCGCGTCCCCGGGAGACGCCGGCACGGGGGTCGGCGCCAGCGTGACCCAGCGTAGTGCATATTCCTGCCTCGTCTTCCACCCTCGTATGATCCTGGCGACGACGGCCAGGACGATGGGTAGAGTGAACGACAACACTTTCTGAGGGTCGATGTCCATTGTCGTTCACCTGCACCGGTCCGGGTGTGGGCGGTCGAACAGGACCCGTGACATGTTACATGCCACTAGATCGCCCGCACCGCCGGCAGGGCGTCTTCGGCGAAGCGCTGCATCGATTCCTTGATATAGTCATGGGCGACGCTGCCGATGTTCATCCACGCGAGCACGTGCGCCGCGCCGGTGTCCCGAGCCAGGTCGCCGACCCGATCCACCACCCGGCCGGCCGTGCCGATGGCGGCGAACTCGCTGCACACCCGCTCGAAGCTCAGGCCGCCGGCCGCGGCATTCCTGCGCAGCCGTTCGGGCAGCGGCCGTCCCCGAGCCGTCAGCCATTCGGCGTAGCTTCCGCGGGTTTCCCGGATCACGTCGTAGTAGCTCATGACCCCGGCCTCGGATCTGGCCTCGGCCTCGGCCGCGGTGCCGCCCACGTGCATGGGCAGAAGCAGGCCCAGTTCGTGCTTGTCCGGGTCATGGCCATGGTCCGCCAGCGCCTTCCAGTAGGTGGCGGCGAACTCCCGCAGTTCTTCCGCGGTCCGCACGTGCACGGGGATGAAGAGGTTGAGGCCCATGCGCGCCGCGAAGTTCACCCCGTCCAGGGAGCTGGCGGCGGTGTAGATGGGCGGGTGGGGCCGCTGCAGGGGCCTGGGGTTGGCGACGATGCCGGGGATCTGGAAAAATCGTCCCTCGTAGTCCACGGCGTCCCGGGTCCACGCGAGCCGGATCACCTCGATGCTCTCCCGCATGATGTCCCGCACGTGCTCGTGCTCCACCCCGAAGCACTCGTAGGCCCGGGTGTGGGGGTGCCCGCCGCCGGCGGCGAAGCACATCCTGCCGTTGCTCAGCACGTCCAGGGTGGCGGCCTGCTCGGCAAGCTGCATGGGGTGATGGACGGGCAGGGTATTGACCGCTACCCCGAGGCGCAGGTTACGGGTCCTCTGGGTGGCCGCCCCCAGCACGACGTAGGGAGCGGACAGCAGCGAGAAGCTGGGCGTGAAGTGGATCTCGGCGATCCAGTAGCCGTCGTAGCCCAGGGTGTCGGCCAGCTCGGCCTGCTCGAGGAATTGCTCCAGCAGCTCCGCCGGAACGCTTCCCGACGGGCACTGCACTTCGGTAAAAAGGCTCACCTTCATCAATGGATTCTCCGTAAAGCGATCCTCGGTGGACGGCGCGCCCACGGAGTTCTATACCCAAAAGGCTTCCGGAAACAAAACCGCCCATGAAATCCGAGTCCATGCTGCGCCGGCTGTTCGCCGCCCTGAGCCACCGGAACTACCGTTACTACTGGCTGGGCCAGCTTTCCTCGGTATTGGCCCTCAACATGGAGCTGGCGGCGCAGGCTTGGCTGGTGTTCCTGCTGACGGATTCGCCGCTGATGCTGGGCGTGGCCGGAATCGTCTACGCGGTGCCGCGAGTGTCTCTGGTTCTGGTGGGCGGCGCCATTGCCGACCGGGCCGACAAGCGGCGCATCATGGTGCTTACGCAGTCGTTGCTGGCCCTGGCCTACCTGGTGCTGGGATTGCTGGTGCTGACCGAGCGCATCGCGTTCTGGCACGTGCTGGTGTTCGCGTTCAACTCGGGTTTCCTGCGCGCCTTCGACCGCCCCAGCCGCTATGCGCTGCTGCCCGAGATGGTGCCCCGGGAGGAACTGGCCAACGCCGTGGCGCTGGGAAGCTCGGTGTGGCAGGCGTGCCGGCTGGTGGGGCCCGGGCTCGCCGGCGCGCTGATCTATTGGCTCGGCGTCGGCGAAACCTTCCTGGCCTGTTTCGTCAGCTCGGCAGCGGCGGTGGCGCTGTGGGCGTTTATCCGCACCCGCCCCGTCGTTGCGCCTGCCCAGGGCGGCGTGTGGCGCAACATCTTGGCCGGCCTCGACTTCGTGCGCCGCAACCAGCTCTTCTACAGCCTGCTGGGGCTTACGTTCTTCAACAGCGTCTTCGGCATGTCCTACGTGATCCTGCTGCCGGTCTTCGCCCGGAACATCCTGCTGGTGGACTCCCGCGGCTTCGGGTTGCTCCAGTCGGTTTCGGGCGTGGGCGCGTTGCTGGGGACCTTGACGGTGGCCTACCTGGCGCAGACGGGACGCCGGGGGTGGCAGGTGTTGGCCGGGGCGGCGGCCTTCGGTGCGCTGCTCGTGCTGTTCGCCTTCTCGACCTCCTTTTCCTTGTCGCTCGGGCTGATCTTCCTGCTCGGGCTTTTCAACCAGGTCTATCTCACCTCTATCAACACCATCCTCCAACTGAACCTACCCAATGAACTGCGTGGCCGGGTGCTGGGACTGTTCGGCCTTACCTGGGACCTCATGCCCCTGGGGGGCGCGATTTCGGGCACGGTCGCCGAGTACGCCGGAGCCCCCGTCGCCGTCGCCATTGGCGGGTTCCTGGTGGCGGTGATGGCCTTCTACGGCATGCTGCGGCTGCCTACGGTCCGAGAAATCCAATAGCCGGAACGGGACGATCCCTTTACTCGCCGGCACGGATGATTAAATTTTACGAAGGCCCCGGTGCCCGGCGAAATTGATTCGGCAGGGTCTGCATTGTAGATTTGTCGTTGAGGGCTGACATTCGCGAGAGGAAGGGAACAGGTCCATGAAACGCGTTTTTCTTTTTTTGATCACCAACCTTGCGATAGTTTTCGTGCTGGCCGTTGCGCTCCGTGTACTCGGCTTAGAGTGGCTGCTTTTTCAATACGGCCTCGATTTCTGGCCGCTCCTGATCTTCTCCTTCATCTTCGGCATGGGCGGCGCGTTCATCTCGCTGCGCATCTCCAAGTGGACGGCCAAGAGGTGGATGGGGTTGACGGTCATCGATGAGCCCCGGAACAACACCGAGATCTGGCTTGTCAACACCGTGCAGAACTACGCCCGGGCCGCGAATATCGCCATGCCCGAGGTGGCGATCTACGATTCCCCGGAGCCTAACGCCTTTGCCACGGGCCCGAGCCGCAACAACTCCCTGGTGGCGGTCAGCACGGGACTGTTGCGGGCCATGAAGCCGGAACAGGCCTCGGCCGTGCTGGGCCACGAGGTGAGCCACGTGGCCAACGGCGACATGGTGACGCTGACCCTGATCCAGGGCGTTCTCAACACCTTCGTGATATTCCTTTCCCGCGTGATCGGATACGTGGTGGACCGCGCGCTCCACAGGGACGGCGAAGGGGGCTACGGCATGGGCTACTTCGTCACCGTGATCGTCACGCAGATCCTTCTCGGTATCCTGGCCAGCATGGTGGTCTCCTGGTACTCCCGCCGGCGCGAGTACCGGGCCGACGCCGGCGGCGCGTATCTCGCCGGTAGAGCCAACATGATCGGCGCCCTCGAAGCGCTCCAACGCAGCCTGGAGCCCGAGCACATGCCGGAACAGTTGGCGGCAATGGGGATCTCGGGCGTCCGCAAGGGCGGTCTGCGGGCGCTCTTCGCCAGCCATCCCCCCATCGAAGACCGGATCGCCGCGCTCCGGGAAGAACGCCACGCCGCCGGTTCCTGAGCCAGCGTTCCTCCCCGCGCAGGTTCTCCAACAACCGGTTCTCCGGACCCCGGGTCAAGCCCGGGGCAAGTGTGATCCGGGGTTCAGGCGCCATGGCGGCGACGGTTGAAGTCTCCGCCACCCTGCGTGTCTCGGCCACGCGGCGCCGCCAGCGACCCTCGCGCTTGCCGACGCTTCGGAATCCGGATACACCCCACGTTTGAGCCAACAGCGAGGAGGAGCGGAATGGCGATATTCTCCGGGGAGTTCGGGCTCCAGTTCGTGCTCCAGGCGGCGTCCTACTACACCACGCGGGAGCTGGTGGATCTGGCCGAATTGGGCGCGGAACGGGGCTTCAAGCAGGTCTGGCTCAGCGACTCGCTCCGTTACCGAAACGTGCTGAGCGTCGCCACCGCCATTGCGGCGCGGGCGCCGTTGAAGGTCGGCACCGCCATCCTGGTGCCCTACTTCCGCAACCCCGTTGACGTGGCCGACGCGGTACTGGCCATCTCGGAGCTGACCGACGGCCGTGAGATCAGCCTCGGCATCGCCAAGGGCAGCAAGGGGCAGGTGCCGCAGTACCTGGAGATGCGCAAGCCTTTCCGCGTGGTGCGGGAAACAGTGGCCTTTCTCGGTGCGCTTTTCCGGGGAGAAGAGGTCCGGTTCGGCGAGTTCCCGGCGCTGTGCGACTACTTCCACATGAACCCCCGCGGACACATCGAGTTGGTGCGCCCGCCGGCGGCGCCCGTGCGCTTCTACGGCGGCGGCGTGGGGCCGCGCTTCCTGGCCATCGCGGGCGAGACCATGGAAGGCGTGCTCATGGGCGGGTACTTCATCTCCATGCACAAGTTGGGGAGGCTGGAGCAGGCCATGGCGGGGGCGGACGCCGCCGCCCGCGCGGTGGACCCGGACAAGAAGCTGCGCAAGGTGTGCGAGATCAACCTGGCGGTGTCGGAGGAGCCGGGGCTGGCGCTGGCCGAGGCGAAGAAGTACTCGGCCCACCACATGGTGAGCCTCCAGGCCCTCGGCTACAGTCCCGAGGAGTTCGAGCGCATCGGCATCGACTACGAGCGGGTCAACCGCATCCGGGAAGCGCTTCATTCGGGCATGACCATCGAGCAGGCGTCGCGGGAGCTGGTGACCGACGCCATGCCGCGTGCCTGCTTCGTCGCCGGCCGTCCGTCCGACTGCGTGGAGCCGATCCTGGAACTCGCGGCCGAAGCCCAGCGCCTCGGGTTCGAGCAGATTTCGTTCGCCAAGCTCGGGCGGGACTACGCTTCGGTCATCCGTTTCCTGAGCGACGAGGTCATTCCCAGGTTGTCGTAACGTCGTTTCTGCGCGAGACGAAACGGGTCCGTCCTTTTGAACGCTCCAGTCGCCGACTCCGCTTCCGCCCGCACGGCGCGGCTCAACCGCACGTACCCGTGGGTGGTGCTCGGCATCTCGTTCATGACCGTCGCCGCGGCCTTCGGGTGCCGCGCGGCGTTTGCGCTCTTCTTCGTGGCGGTTCTCGAGGAGTTTCACTGGAGCCGCGGGTTGGCCGCCGGCGCGCTCACCCTGGGCTCGGTGGCGTGGACCGTTTCCGCGCCGGCGTGGGGGCAGATGCTGGACCGGCTCGGCCCCAGGGTCGTGTTTCCGGCGGGCGCCGGTCTCATGGCGGCGGGATTCGCCGTCAGCGCCATGACCCAGACCGTCTGGCACTACTACCTGGGGATGGGGCTTCTGGTGGGGCTCGGTTTCGCCGCGCTGCCCATGACGTCGCAGGCGACGGTCATCAGCAACTGGTTCGTTCGCAAACGCGGCATGGCCATGGGCCTCGCGGCGTCGGGGATCGGCGTCGGGATCTTTCTGGTGGTGCCGGCCGCGGAGTGGCTGATCGGCGCGTTGGGCTGGCGCAACGCATATCTGATGCTGGCCGGCGTGATGGTGGCGGCGGTGGTGCCGCTCAACCTGTTTCTCCAGCGGCGCCGGCCCCAGGACATGGGACTGCTCCCTGATTTCGGCGCTGCCGCGCCGGCGGAAAGCCGGGGTCCGCGCCGGGGGCAGGACGGCGGCGTGACCCTGGCCGCGGCGCTCCGCAACTACCGGTTCTGGGCGCTGGCCGGGGGGTTCGTGCTGGGCGCCATCCCGGTTCACATGGTGCTGGTGCACCAGGTGGCCGCCATGGTGGACGCGGGACTTTCACGGGAGTTCGGGGCCTGGGTACTGGGCCTCACCGGGTTCTTCACCACCTTCACCATGATCGGCATGGGGACGCTCTCGGACCGGATCGGCAGCGAGCGGGCTTACACCATCGGCAGTCTGGCCCTGGTGGGCGGCATCCTGGTCATTTTGAACCTCGACGGGATGTCGGAGGTCCTGGTGGTATCGCTGTACCCGCCGCTGTTCGCCGTGGGTTTCGGGTCGCGGCAGGGGCTCTATCCGACCATCGCCGCCGACATCTTTCACGGCAAGCATTTCGGCTCGATCATCGGCTTTCTGGCTTTCAGCATCGGAATGGGTGCGGGCGTCGGTCCCTGGCTGGCGGGTTACCTCCACGACATTTCGGGCAGCTATGCCAGCTCGTGCTGGATCGGGATCGTCCTGTGTGTGCTATCGTTGGTGTGCATCTGGATCGTGGCCCCCAGCAAGGGGGCTGATTAACCAGACAGGACGCCGGTGCCTGGGGAGACGCCATGGCGAAGACGCTGATCATCGACGCGCACCACCACTGGATGCCCGAGGAACACTACCGAAACCCGGAACCGCTGATCCGCGCCGGGGAGACCGTCGTGCGGCAGCCGGACCGGCTCGCCATCCGCCGAGAAGGAGTGCAGCTCTTCGGCCCGCCCGCCATGACCGCGGACATGGCGGCGCAGATCGATGAGATGGACCGGGTGGGCATCGACCGGGCCGTGCTCCACGTCGGCTGCTGGGTGGACTGGATCGACGTTCCGGCGGCGCGCTTCATCAACGACGAGATGGCCGGGCTCACCGAGCGGTTTCCCGGCCGCATCATTCCGCTGGCCCATGTGCCGGCGCTGGAGGCCGGGGGCCGGCGCGAGCTCAAACGCGCGGTGCTCAAGCTGGGCTTCCGCGGCGTGGGAATCAACACCCACATCCACGGCGCGTTACTGGACGACAAGCGCTACCACCCCTTCTACCGGCTGGTCTCCGACCTGGACATCCCGATCTTCGTGCACCCGTCGTCGGAGCTGCCGCTGGCTCATCCCCACGGCATGGAGCAGTTCAACCTCACCCGCAACCTCGGCCGCGCCATTGACAACACCATCAACATCGTGCGGCTCATGCTGAGCGGCACGCTGGAGAAGTTCCCCCGGCTACGGTTCGTGTTCACGCATCTCGGGGGCGCCTGGTTCGCGCTCCGGAACCGCCTCAACCCATCCTTCTGGGACAAGCGAGAGCAGGGCTATTTCGACCGCTTCCGGGAGCGGATATTCATCGACACCGCCCCTCCTTTCTGGCGTCCCGGCGAGATCCGTTTTGCCATGGACATGGTGGGCGAGGACCAGGTGCTCATGGGCAGCGACTTCCCCACCATCGACCGCCTCGGCGATGCGGTCGCCATCGTGAAGGCCGCGAGGGCCAGCGCCGCCGCCAAACGCAAGCTGCTGGGAGAAAACGTCGCCAGGCTGTTTCCCGGGGAAGGTTGCTGAGGGACGGGGCAGGGGAGGTGCGATGAAGGTCCTGATGTGCCCGCCGCTCTACTACCAGCCCGCCGAGGGCGAGGACGCATCCACGGTCATGGCCGAGTGGCGCGGGCTCTATCGCCTCCTGCGCGACGAGCTGGGCGTGCAGGTGGACCTGCTGGAGCCCAGGCCGGACACGCCCAGGCTCGTGCTGGCTGCCAGCGGCGGTTTCGTCTGGGAGGACTCCTTCATCGCAAGCCGGCTTCGGGAAGACTCCAGGCGACCCGAAGCCGACGCTTGGGAGAACTTCTTTCTGGTCCGGGGTTACGCCATGCCGGCGCTCCCGGAAGGCTGCCGCTTCGAAGGCGAGCGGGATCTGGTGGCCGCGGGTGACGCGATGTTTGCGGGATATTGCTCGGAGGACGACCTGGCCGCGCACGAGGCCGTTTCGGGAATATTGGGCCGCGAGGTCCGTTCCCTGGGCCTGTCCGACGCCTGGGACTGGTCCCTTGATACGTGCCTGTGCCCGCTGGGCGACGGCAGCGCGTTGTTCCTTCCGGACGCTTTCGACCCGGCCGCGCGGAAGGACCTCCAGCACCACGTACCTCGGCTCCACCCCGTCGACACGGATGAAGCGCGGCGCCTGGGATGCAATGCGCTGGTCGCAGGCCGGAGTGTGGTCCTGCCCGAGGGTTGCCGAGGGACCGCCGCGCACCTGCAAGCCGCAGGTTTCCAGGTCCACACCACGCCGCTGGGCTCCTATGCCAGATACGGCGCAGGACCAAAGGCGCTGGTTCTCAAAATCGCCGGCTGACTCGGCCAGTGCTCGCTCCGGCTCCACTCGCCTGCCAGGCATACTCGGACGGCTTCTTCGCCCGCAACCCGGTGGAAGTGCCGGTGATGCTGGCCGGCTTTCGTGACGCATCCGATCTGCTGCGCCGTCTTCCGATTGATATGTGTACCGGCATACGGTACAGAAATCATGATCCGGAGCTTTCGTCACCGAGGGCTCAGGCGGATGTATGAGCGTGGAGATGGGAGCAGGGTGGGGTCCGATCTCTCGGACCGTGTTGCGCTGGCGCTGGCCGATCTTGACGATGCTCGCAAGCCTTCGGACCTCGATCTGCCCGGCTACCGGCTTCACCCGCTGAAAGGCGACCTCAAGGCGCACTGGAGCATCTCGATCTCCGGAAACTGGCGCGTGACATTCCGCATGGAGGACGGTGACGCTTACGATGTCGACCTGATCGACTACCACTAACGGGAGGTATGAGCATGGCGATGATCGATCCTCCGCATCCCGGACGCAGCATCCGCGAGAACTGCCTGGAACCGCTCGGTTTAAGCGTCACCGAAGCAGCGAGGGTGCTGGGCGTCGCCCGTCACACCTTGTCCCGGGTTCTCAACGGTCGCGCGGCAATCTCTCCGGAGATGGCGCTCCGACTGGAGAAGGCAGGCTGGTCGAATGCCGAGTTCTGGCTGCGACGCCAGACTACCTACGATCTCGTGCAGGTGCGCAAGGACCAGGACCGGATCCATGTCCAACGATACCGGCCGCAGCCCGCGTTGTGAGGTAGTAGGCGTTGTCGGGATCGGAGATACGGTTCACCGGCCTTCGCGATCACGACTTCTTCGCCTTTCCAAGCTAATCGGCCCAGCTTCGAAAGCTGCGACTCTGCTTCGTGCATGTTGACTTGCTTCATCGCTTGGACCTTTGGCTTAGCCAGATTAGCCTCTACCCAAATCACGGCGTGTAGTCATGCCAAACCGGACGACGAATGCCGGCTAACCGCTCTCCCGCATCGCCCGCCACATCCGCTCTGGCGTGATGGGCAGCTCGCGAACGCGGACGCCGACGGCGTCCTCGATGGCGTTGCCGATGGCGGGGGCGACGGGCATGAGGCCGCCTTCGCCCAGGCCCTTGGAGCCGTAGGGGCCGGGGCCGTTGGCTTCCTCCACCATGATGGTCTGGAAGGTGTCGGGGATGTCGTGGAAGGACGGCAGCTTGTAGTCGATGAGGTTCGGGTTCAGCAGGTGGCCGTTGTCGTACTGCATCTCCTCCATCAGCGAGTGGCCGATGGCGAACATCACCGCGCCTTCGTCCTGGCCCTCGCACAGGAGCGGGTGGATCGCCTTTCCCACGTCGGCGGTGGAGACGTACTTCAGGAGCTTGACCACGCCGGTGTCCGGGTCCACCTCCACCTCGGCGCCGCCCCAGCTCGTTTCCCAAAAGGTCGTGGGCGAGCCCAGCACCGCCTTCTTGCTGTGGACGTCCTGGTAGGTGCCCTTGGCCAGCAGCTCGCCGCCCTTGGCGCCGAAGTTCTGGTTGAGCACCTGCTCGTAGCTCATGCGCTTTCGCTTGCCGCCACGGACATGGCCGTCCTTGAAGGTGATGTCGCCGGCCTTGCACTTGAGCAGCTTGGCCGCGGCCCGGCGCAACTGCCGCTTCAGTTCGGCCGCGGCCCGCTCCACGCACAGGCCCATGATGACCATGGAGCTGCTGGCGTTGGTGGCCGCGTCGTAAGGGGTGGAATCGGTATCGAGCTGGGCCACGGTGACCGCTTCGTAGGGGAGGGACAGCTCCTCGGCCACCACCTGGGCCAGGGCCGTGCGGCAGCCCTGTCCGATCTCCACCGATCCGGTGAACAGGACGGCGCTGCCGTCCGAGCTCATCTTGATGGCCGCGGACGCCACCTTGTAGGTGCCGCCGCCGTCCTTCATGCAGCAACTCAGGCCCATGCCGCGGTTCTCGCCCGGGCTCTTCTTGCCCCAGCCCAGAGCCTTGGCGGTGCGCCGCAGCCCGGCTTCCAGGTCGCAGTCCACGAGGGTGTCGCCCTTGGTGTAGGAGTCGCCCTTCTTGAGCAGGTTCCGCACCCGGAACTCCACCGGGTCGATGCCGAGCCTGCGGGCGATCATGTCCATCTGCGATTCGTACGCCCAGGTGACCTGCAAGGTGCCGAAGCCGCGGAACGCCCCCGCGGGCACGGCGTTGGTGTAGACGGTGTAGGCGTTGACCTTGACGTTGGGGATGCGGTACGGGCCCGGCGCCCGGTAGCCGGCCTTCTGGGACACCCGCGGCCCGTAGTCGGCATACGCGCCCGTGCCCATGTGGACCTCGCACTCCCGTGCCACGAGATTGCCGTCCCAGGTGACGCCGGTCTTGATGCGGAACCGCGCGGGGTGGCGGGTGATGGTGCGGAAGGTCTCCTCCGAGGTGTGGGTGATCTTCACCGGCCGCCCGGTCTTCCATGCCAGCGCCGCCACCAGCGGTTCGTTCTTCACCGAGAGCTTGCCGCCGTAGGCCCCGCCCACGTGCGGCACGATGACGCGCACGCGGTTGATGGGGATGGAGAAGAACTCGGCGATATGGCGCTGCAGCGTGAACGGGTCCTGGGTGGAGGCCCACAGCGTCACGTGCCCGTCCTCCACCCGGGCGATGGTGATGTGGGGCTCCAGCGGGTAGTGCTGGATCTGCGGGAAGGTGAAGGTGTCCTCGAAGATCTCGTCGGCCTCCGCGAAGCCCTTGTCCACGTCGCCGCGGGCGTAGTTGTAGGCGTAGCAGGTGTTGGTGCCGCGGAATTCCTCGGGCACGCGGTAGGCGTGGCCGTGCAGCTCGTCGGCGTCCGCCACCTGCTCGTGCACCAGGGGGGCGTCGGGCGCGATGGCGTCGGCGATGTCGGTGACCGCGGGCAACTCCTCGAACTCGGTCTCGATGAGCGTCAGGGCCTCGGCTGCGGTGGCCTCGTCATCGGCCACCACCGCGGCCACCGGGTCGCCGGCGTAGCGCACCTTGTCCAGCGCGACGATGGTCTGGTCCTTGTAGGCCGAACCATAGTACGGGTTCATGCCGTCGAGGGTCTCGCGGGTAAGAACCGTCGCCACGCCCGGCAGCGCCGCCGCCCTGGAGGCGTCGATGCGGAGCAGGCGCGCGTGCGGAAAGGGGCTCCGCAGCACCTTGCCGTGGAGCATTCCGGGAAGCTCGAGGTCCATGGCGTAGACGGCCTTGCCGGTCGCCTTGACCACGCCGTCCACCCGCTGATGGGACTTGCCGATGACCTGGTGTTTTGCCGCCTTGCTCATGGTTCGTCGTTCCCTCCGTTCCTGTCCAGCGAATAGTGCTCGCGCACCCACGCCTCGGCCTGCTCCCGGGTGCCGAGGGCGCCTTCGAGCTGGGCCTCCTCCACCGCTCCCAGCATCGCGGAGAAGGAGGGGCCCGGCGCGTATCCCAGCCGGATCAGGTCGCGCCCGCGCAACAACGGCTCCGGACGCACCTCCGCCTCGCCCAACTCGGCGAGCTTCTGCTGACAGAATTCGTAGTAGCCCAGATCACCCTTGGATGAAAGCGCGTCGATGCGACAGAGCTCCAGTAGCTCGTCGATGCCGTCCTCCCGGAGAAACCGTTTGAGGGTGCTGAGGCGCATCTTCGGCGCCTGGGTGTAGCGGAGGTGGTAGCGCACCAGCCACGCTACCCGCTCGGCAACCGCGCGGCTGCGCTTGAGGCGGCGCAGGATCTCGGTGGCCATCTCGGCGCCGAGCTCCGGGTGCCCGTGGAACGTCACCCGCTCGCCGGCCGGCTCACGGCACGGCGGCTTGGCCACGTCGTGCAGCAGGCAGCCGTAGGCCAGGGTCTCGGTGGGGGCGTCGAGGTGCTGGAGCAGCAGCAGGGTGTGGACGAAGACGTCTCCCTCGGGATGATAGTCCGGCGTCTGCTCGCACCCCTTCATGGCCGCGACCTCGGGCAGGATCACCTCCAGGAGCCCGGTCTCGTCCAGCAGCTCGAATCCCCGCCGGGCGCCGCCTTCGGTGAGGGTCCGGGTGATCTCCGCGCCGATGCGTTCCCAGGCCACCTGGGTGACGGCAGCGGCGTGGCTCTGGATGGCTCGGACCGTCGGCCCGTCGATGGCGAAGCCCAGGCCGCAGGCCAGCCGCACGGCCCGGACCATGCGCAGACGGTCCTCGGCGAACCGCTCATGAGGATCGCCGATGGCCCGGACCAGGCCCCGGCCGAGGTCTTCGCGGCCGTTCACCAGGTCGATGACCCGGTCGTCCACCGGGTCGTACATCATCGCGTTGATGGTGAAGTCCCGCCGCCGGACGTCCTCCTCCAGGGTGCCGTAGCGGACGTGGACGGGACGGCGGCCGTCGCTGTAGGGGCCGTCGGAGCGGAAGGTGGTGACCTCGAAGGGATCCCCTTCCAATACCACGACCACCGAGCCGAACCGCGATCCCACCGGGACGGTGTCGGGGAAGATGGCCTGGACGTCACGGGGAGTAGCGCCGGTGGCGACGTCGTAGTCCTTGGGGGGCCTGTCCAGGAGGCGGTCGCGCACGCAGCCGCCGGCGAGGTAGGCTTCGTGTCCGGCCTCGCGGAGGCGCCGAACGATGTGGAGGGCCTTGTCGTAAAGCGGCACGGGACCGATCCTGGGGCCGCGACACTAGTTCCGGAGGCCGGCCTTTTCGAGGTTCCCCACCACGACGAGGATGAGCTTCTCCGGCTGCAGGTACTTGCGGGCGACCCGGAGAATGTCTTCCTGCGTCACCTTCCGGATCATGTCGGGGTAGCGGTCGACGTAGTCCAGCCCGAGTCCCAAGTACTCCACCTGGCCCAGGAAGTCGGCGATGTCGTCATTGGTCTCGAGTCCCAGGGCGAAGCTGCCAGTGAGGTAGCTCTTGGCGTCCCGGAGCTCCTCCGCGGTGACGCCGTCCCGCCGCATCCGCTCGATCTCGGCCCTGGCCACGTCGATGGCCTCCTGGGCGCTTTCGTTGCGGGTCTGCATGGCCATTTGGAAACGCCCGGCGTTCCTGCCGGCGACGAAGTAGCTGTAGACCGAATAAGCCAGGCCGCGCCGGTTCCGGATGGCCTCCCCGAGCCGCGACGTCAGGTCGCCGCCGCCGAGGATCTGGTTCATCATCCGGATGGCGTAGTGGTCGGGGTTCATGCGCAGCGGCCCCTCGTGGCCCATGATGATGGTGGACTGGGAGAGATCGCGGTCCAGCCTGACGGGCGCCCGCTTGGGCTGCTGCAGCGTTACCGGCGCATCCGGCTCGCCCCCGCCCGGTTGCCAGCCCGCCAGGGCCGCGGTGAGCTTCTGCTTGATTTCCTCGTGGGTGATGTCGCCCACGGCCACGACAACGGTCCGGTCGGGCCGGTAGTAACGCCGGTGGAAGTCCACGACGGCGTTCCGGTCAAGCGCGGGGACCGAATCCTCCGACCCCTGCACCGGGCGCCCGTAAAAGCTCTCGGGGTAGAGGGCCGCCCGGAACGCGTCCCGGGCGATGGCGCTGGGGCGGTCCTTCTTGGCCCGGAGGGAGGCCATGAGCGACTGTTTCGTGTGCTCCAGCTCCCTCTCCGGGAACGACGGCGCCGTCAGCACCTCACCCAATAGCGCCAGACCGGTGTCCAGGTCCTTCTTCAGGATGCTCAGGCCCACCGTGGCCAGCTCGCGGCCCGAGTCGGTGCCCAAGTGGGCGCCCATGCCCTCCACCAGGCCGCTGATAGCCATGGAGTCGCGCGTGGCGGTGCCCCGGGTCAGGAGCCGGGAGGTGAGGTTGGCGAGACCGTGCCGGTCCGCGGGATCGTAGCGGGAGCCGGCACGGATCAGCAGTTGCACGGCGACAATCGGCAGCGCGGGCTGCTCCGAGGTCACCAGCACCATCCCGTTGGGGAGAATCTCGCGTTGCGCGTTCATGGCGGCGAAGGCGGCGGCCTGCGGCGCCAGAACCGAGCACAGCAGGAGCGGCAGCCAGCGTTTCATGAGCGTTGCCTCGCTTGGGGAACCAGGATCCCCACGGTGCGCCGGTCGCGGTCGAGGTACTGCCGAGCCACCCGCTGGACGTCCGCGGCCGTGACCCCCTGGATGCCTCCGAGGTACTCGTTCATCCGGCGCCATCCTCCGGTGATCTCATAGAAACCCATCCTCATGGCCTGCCCGCGGTTGGATTCCTGGGCGAAGATGAAGGCCGCCGCCACCTGGTTCTTGGCCTTGTCGAGCTCCGCCTTGGTGACACCCTTGTCCCGGACCCCGGCCACCACTTCGTCGATGGCGGCCTCCACCTCCGCGATGTCCTTGCCCGGCATGGCCTGGGCGCCGATGCTGAAGGTGGTGGGGTCGACGGAAACCCGGTGATAGCCGGCCCAGGCGTAGCGGGCGATGCGCCGGTCGTAGACCAGGTCCCGGTGGAGCCGCGAGGTGCGGCCCCTCGACAGGATCATCTCCAGCACGTCCAGCGCATAGCTGTCCGGGTGGCCGACGTTGGGCACGTGGTAGTTCATTACCAGCGAGGAGAGCTGGGCTTCCTTCTTGAGAAGCACCCGCCGCTCGCCTCGTTGCGGCGGCTCGGTGAGCCCCACCTCCGGGGGCTCGGGGCCGCGGGGGATCTTGCCGAAGGTCTCGCGGATCTTCGTCAGCATCTCCTCGCTGTCGAAGTTCCCAGCCACCACGATGAAGGCGTTGTTGGGCGAGTAATAGGTCCGGTAGAACGCCTTCATGTCCTCCAGGGTCATGCGCTGGATGTCCTCCGGCCAGCCGATGATAGGGCGGCGGTAAGGGTGCACCGCGTAGGTCACGGCGGTGGTGATCTCGGCCAGCGCCGCGCGCGGGCGGTCCACCCGCATGCGCCGTTCCTCCTGAACGACTTTCTTCTCGGGCGTGAAGTACTTCTCCTCGAAGCGGGTGTTCACCATGCGGTCGGCTTCCAGCTCGACGGCGATGCCGATGGTGTCCCGGCTCATGGTGGCGTGGTAGGCGGTGGCGTCGTGGGAGGTGAACGCGTTGGAGCGGCCGCCGTGCTTCCTGATGATGCGGGCATATTCCTCGGGCGCCACCTTGTCGGTACCCTTGAACAGCATGTGCTCCAGGAAGTGCGCCATGCCGCTCTTGCCGTCCACCTCGTTGCGCGACCCCACCCGGTACCACACCTGGAAGGTGACCGCGGGACTCCGGTGGTTCTCCAGAAGGAGGACCTTGAGGCCGTTGTCCAGGACTTCCTCCCGTACCTCGACCATGCCCCTGGGTGTCGACGCTCCGGCGACGGCGGGAAGCAGGGTGGCCAGGGCCAGCCCGGCGATGCGGTGTGTCCAGTCCATAAGTTTGAAGATATCGGCCCGGAGCGGCGGGCGCAACAGTGTTCACGAGGACGCTCCGGAAGGATCGTCCGAATCCCGTGATCCGTGGCCGTTGGGCGAGGCCACCCGCCTCGGTATGAGCACGCCCAGGCCGTGACGGCGCATCCGTTCGATGAACGTGGTGCGGTTCAGGCACAACAGGTTGGCGGCCGCGGTCTTGTTCCCGTGGCAACGCTCCAGCGCCTGGACCATCATTTCCCGTTGGAAGCGTTGGATGCACAGGTCGATATCGATGCCGTCGCTCGGAAGCGTGAACTGGTTCAGGTTCGTGTCGCGCGGGTTTGGCTGCACGTTGCCTCCAAGGTCCGACAGGTCGTCCACGTGGATCTCCTCGTGGTCGGTCAGCGTCATCAACCGTTCGATGAGGTTCTCCATCTCTCTCACGTTGCCGGGCCAGTCATAGGCCTTCAGTCGGTTCATCGCGGCTTCGGCGATGGTGCGTCGGCGGTCGCCGCTGAAGCGTTCCAGGAAATGTTCTACCAGAAGAGGTATGTCCTCCCGGCGCGTCCGTAACGGTGGCACCTCCAGGGAGAGTATGGCCAGGCGGTAGTAGAGGTCTTCACGAAATTGTCCTGCCGGTATCGCTTCCCGTAGATCGCGGTTGGTGGCTGCGACGAAGCGCGCATTGGTGCGCATGGCTACGTCGCTTCCCAGCGGATTGAATTCGCGCTCCTGGAGCACCCGCAGGAGCTTCGCCTGCAGCTTTGGGGTGGTCTCGCCGATTTCATCGAGAAATATGGTCCCTTCCTTGGCGGTCATGAAGCGTCCCGATCGGGAGTTCTGTGCACCCGTGAACGCCCCCCTGACGTGGCCGAAGAGTTCGTTTTCGAGCAGATCCTCGGGTATTGCTCCGCAGTTGACGGCAACGAACGGCTGCTCCGCCCGCCTGCTTCGGTCGTGAATGGTCCGCGCGACGAGCTCCTTGCCTGTGCCGCTCTCGCCGGTTATGAGGACAGTCGAATCGCTGGCGGCGATCCTGAGCGTGAGATCGAAGACATTTCGTATGGCTTCGCTTTTTCCGATCATGGAGCCAAGTGTGTGGCAATCCGGTTCGTCTGTTGGGCGTTTCTTCCGTAGCCCCATTCGATCCCTCCTTTGGTGCGTTTTTGAACTGCATGTACCATAATCATGCAAGAGTAGGGCCATCGTCATCCTGCAATGAATTTGTGCGCGATTTTGGCGTGTAGGATGAAAAAACGGAGGGAGGACGATGTTGAGCTCGGCGGAAGTGTCAGGGGAGTGACAATGGGAAGTGCCCATCAGTTTTATTTTTTCGAATACTTTAGAGTTTTAAGAAAAATTATGAACAGTTCGGAAAGTGACACTGCCCGTCAATTTCCATGCGGTTCCCCCTCGTAAACGGGCCCCGGGGCCGTAAGAGCCGGGACGGCTTCAGCTTGAAAATGCGCACCGAAGCGGGTTAATTGATGACGTCGTGTCCGAAGGTGATTCCAAGCGCAAAGGAGTCTCTGCCCGCGCCGAACAACTCCCCCCCGTCCCCCTCACCCTTGAGGGCTGGAGCGTCCTACACCAGATGTTCCGCATCCGCTGGCCGGAGTGGAACGCGCTGGCTCCGGAGCCGCGCCAGAGGGCCGTGGACGAAGCCGCAGCCGCCCTCAAGTCCATGGAGCACGCGTCCAACGGCCACACCGGGCTCGCCTCGCTTCTCGGCCACAAGGGCGACCTGATGCTCATCCACTTCCGCGACTCGTTCGACGCTTTGAACGAGGCCGAGCTGGCGCTTGTCCAGCTCAAGCTGGCGCCCTTCCTGGAGCCGACCACATCCTATCTCTCGGTGGTGGAGCTCGGGCTCTACAGCGCTTCAGGCCAGCTCTACGACTCCCTGAACGAGAAGGGCATCGCCCCCAACACGCCGGAGTGGAAGGAGCAGGTGGAGGCCTATCTGGCCCAGGCGCGAAAGACCATGGAGGGGCGGCTCTGGCCCGACATCCCCGCCCGGCGCTACGTCTGCTTCTACCCCATGGACAAGAAGCGCGGCGAGGAGAAGAACTGGTACGACGCTCCTTTCGCCGACCGGCAGCGGATGATGGCGGACCACGGCTTCATCGGCCGCGGCTACGCCGGCCGGGTGACCCAGATCATCTCGGGCTCCATTGGCTTCGACGACTGGGAGTGGGGGGTCGATCTCTTCGCCGACGATCCGGTGGTTTTCAAGAAGCTGGTCTACGAGATGCGTTTCGACGAGGCCAGCGCGCTCTACGGACTGTTCGGCCCGTTCTATATGGGGCTCCAGTTCCGCGCCGAAGAGCTTGGCGCGCTGCTGGAGGGGAGGACGCCGGGGTTCGGGCCGGAACCTGCTGCGTAGGTTCAGCCTTTCCTTTGACAACAGATTCCGGATCGGTTAGTCATTAATCCAGCAAGCGTCGTTGGGGGTCGTCACTTTCCTGTGTCGGGTCCTCCGTCGGAATACAACAGCCTGTCATGGGCTCGGAGTAATTAACCGGGCCTGGGCGAATACGCGGAACATCAACACACCCTGATGATGCTTGCAAGGACCCGACTACCCGTCCTCGGGTACTCGGTCGTCCGCCAATGTTGCCTACTTCTTTGCAAGGAGGTGCGCAATGGCAGGGCATCAGGGTGTCGCCATCGCCTTCATTTCTGTTTTCCTTCTCGGGCTCGGCCATCTCCCGGCAACGGCCAGTGACGCGGCCCGCTCGTCGTCGGTCAAAGGCAAGAGTGCGGCGAAGCCCGCGTCCGAAGCCGAGGGCATCCAGACCCCGGCCCGCGTGCTGTCGGTGTACGACGGCGACACCGTGAAGGTCGAAGCGGCCATGTGGCCCGGTCTGACGTGGACCGGAAGCGTGCGTGTCCAAGGGGTGGATACCCCGGAGCTCCGGGGCAAATGCGACGGCGAGAAGCGCAAGGCTGTTGCGGCGCGCGCCTTCGTCAGGGAACGGGTCGGCAACCGGGTAACCCTGGTAAACGTCAGGAAGGGGAAGTACGCGGGGCGCGTGGTGGCGCGCATTAGACTGGCTGACGGAACCGACCTGACGGAGCTTCTGATACAGGCCAGGCACGGACGGCCTTACGATGGCGGACGGCGCCGCGGGTGGTGCGACGAGCAAGGGAGTTGATGCGTGTTCGGGGGCAGTTGACTCGGACCCACGGCAAAACTATGTTTCTTATCGAGACGCAGTCCTGTATTGCCCTCTTTCCGAGGCCCGTGCCTGTGCACGGGCCTTCGTGTTTTTCGGGTCCTGGTCTGCGACTTGGTGAGGGCACTGGATTTCCATCTGGCCCATGGTCCGCTCAGGAGGAGAATCGACAGGAGTTTGCTCTGTTAACGGTCATTCTCCTGCCTCACTCAGTGGACAGCGTGAAAGCGCAACTCAGGAATTTCGTTTTTCTCGAATCAAAGGGAAGCGCCCACAAGGCGGACTTCTTCCGGCTAAGCAACCACTTCATCAGCCAGGACAACAAGATCTTCTGCGGGCCTGTCTCTTCGGCCATCGTCCTGAACGCGCTGAGGCTGGGCAAGAAGAAGGAACTCCCTCAAGACACCCACTCCATCGCGGAGGATGAACGCGCCTGGCTCCCAAAGGGGTTCAACCCTTTCTTCGGGAAGTACACGCCAAACAACGTCCTCACCGACCAGACCAAGACCAAGATCGAGGTGCTGGGCAAGCCCATCGAGATCCAGGGGGCCATGAAGAAGGACTTCGGCCTGCAACTCCGGCAACTGGGCCAGGCCCTGAGCGCCCACGAACTCCAGGTGAGGATCCGCGTGGTCGATGAGGGGTTGAACGACGAGTTGATCAAACGCGAGCTGGCGAAGAACCTGGCCGCTCCAGGTGACTACGTGCTCGTGAACTACCACCGCAAGACGCTGGGCCAGAAAGGCGGCGGACACATCTCCCCCCTCGGAGCCTATGATGAGGCCAGCGATTCCTTTCTGATCATGGACGTGAACCCGAACCGGGCCCCGTGGGTGTGGGTGAGCGCGGCCGATCTGATCAAGGCCATGCGGACCTTCGATACCGTGGAGAACCGCGGCTACCTGTTGATCGCCGAGGGACGATAACGGACCGAGAGGTTACGTGTAAAAAGACGCGATTGCCCGAGTATCAGCCTCGAAAGTCAAGTGAGCGCGCGCCGCATCTCGGCGAGAGTCTGCGCTGCGTCGGCATGGACATAGGTGTCGCCAATAGTGCGTCGAACACAGTACATGGGTACATCCGGTTGCGAGATATCCTGTATCTTCCCTGCCTTCTTCCCCAAAGCGACGATTGCCCGAGGGACAAGGAGGTCGATGGTCGGCTCAACAATCCTCTTCGCTGCCGTTCTTCGGGCCGCCACCGGGGGCATCTTGTCGGCTCGCGTTCGATAGGGAACTAGGTTCATGTAAGCTGCCTCATCCAGCGCTTTACCCGCAGCTTCAAGAGTGGGCTTGATGATCCTCCAGACGTTCCAGTGCCTAACAATCTCTGCAAATGCTTCGTTCACACGTTCGAAGGCTTCCAGAGCGTGCTCCGGCGTAGCACGTTTGAAGGCCCTCAACAACGGATAGAAATGCTCGTCTTCTCCAGTTCGTGAGCGGTATGCATCCCCGCCGCCACCAGGATTTATGGCGAGCACGAGAATGCCGGCGCCGCTCCTGTAACGGCGACCGACAAATCCCGCGAACATGGTGTTTGCGTCATCTGCTAAGTGGAGCGGTCGGTAATTGGCGTCGTGAGGGCCGAATATGACCTCACGTTCGATCTGAACGCTATCGTGCCAGAGTTTGCAGATCTCCCTTCGGAACGTCATCATAGCAAGCCTTGACCATGTTTGGTGGTCGGAGCAGATGCCCGTTTCCAGCCAGTCGAACAGCCGAGGCTCGGCGACCGAGCCCTCTTATTGTCGAGTCGCCCCGAACGCCGCCACAAGGTCTGAGCGTTCGAGAGTGCCCGCCGCCCCTTCGTGACTTGCGCCTGTGAAGATTCCCGTGAGGAATCCTTCGTCACCACCTGTCTGCTTGAATGTGTTGCCTTGAACCGCGATTAGGTAACCGAGGTCGCCGTCGCCCCACATGATTCCCGTCCCGACGTCGCCGGGGGCTTGACCTACTGCCCATTGCTCCAAGGCGGTGAAGTCGGCGCGGCCTGCCAGAGTGCCCAGATCTACACCTACAACGGCGTCACCCGCTACTGGCTCCGCGTCCGGCGTAAAGCCGAGCAAGGTTCCGATCCAGGTGGCGCTTCCGCTCAAGGTCTGGTTGTCGGCGAGGTTCATATCCGGCAGGTAGCCGTTCGCCCACGGTTCCGCATAGCCGTTGCGCCATGCGACGCCGAAGTTTGCATGAACCCCATTTCCGTCCATCCGCCAAGCGTTGCTGGACCACGGGCCAAGGTCTTCGGGCGAATCACCCGGCTCCAACAGGCCATAGAGGACGCGCAGAGCCTCACGATCCACTGGATACAAGAGAGAAATGGGTTGTCCGCGCCCGCTTTGCTCAATGGCATAGATTTCGCCAGTTCCTTCCAATATGGAGGCAAACGACGAAGAAACGTGCCCGTAGAGACCGAGCGCATGAAGCAATTCATGCGCAAGGAGAATCGCTCCTTGGCGGTCGTCCCCATACGAAACTCCCTTGCGGAAGTAAATGTAAGAGCTCTCAATCTCGTTGCCGTCGAAGTTGTTCCACGTCGTAGCGCCACTTGACCTCCGGAACTCCTGGTCAGGGACGAACTCGACATGGATAGTGTCTCCGTGCTCCCTCCCGGATCTGTAGTACAGGCCGTCTGGGCGCACGTCATTTCGCAGACTGAAGTTAGGCAGGGGAGCGCCCATTTGGAGTTCCGCACCTTCGGGCAGCGCGGTGTTCACGAGTTGAACGGCGCGCGCCACCCGATCGATGTCCTCCACGGTTGCGGAGCCGATCAGCCGTACATGCGGTGGACTACTGTACCGCCTGGCTACACCGCTGGCCTCATGGAGATACCGCAGAACCGATCCACGGCCAGCGCCGTCGCTCAAGCGAGCGTGGCGAATCTCGGTATCTTCGTGCTCGCCGACAACAGGAAGCCGCGGCGGAAGGTCAGATTGGATGTGGTGGGTTTCCGTAAGAGATCCCGGGGTGATCACCTCGAAGGCGTTTACGAACCACTGCCCCTGATCGACACCCACGAAATGACGCCTGGGAACCAAATGGTCAAGGGCGATAGGGAAACCCGAGGCCTGGTGGCTGTAGGTGTCGTGGTAGACTGGCATTTGCCGAGAATCTGCCACCGTTTGGGCTGGCACCTTGTCCACCCCGTAGTGCTGAACAAGGCCGGTCGCGTCAGGATAGTATGTGACGTTTGCCGCAGGATCGTATACTGAGCCCGTATGCCTGGGCAACGGGAATGCCAGCCGTGACACGGTTGGCTCTGGGGGTTCCGGGCAGGTCTGTCCATGAGGAACCGTGCTGCCGTCCGGGCATGAAACAGGCGGCGGCAACATAGGGGTCTTGGTCATGGAGCCACCGCCGCCGCCACCGCAGGCGGCGAGGACAAGCATAACGGGAATCAGAAGCGCAAGAATCCGCACAACACGCCCTCCTTTGTCGGGGAGCCAAGGCGCGGCGGGGTTGCCGGGCCTTGAACCCATCACGACAAAGGAAGTGAGGTTCCGTTTATTCACCCCGGCGCGGGGAGCTACCCCGCGCCGTATGCGGGCTCTTGTATTCGACGGAAGGCCCGACATACGGACCTTTGTCGTGTGGGTTCAGGTTGGCACCCTAGTACGGAGTATGACCGAGGGTCGAGCTTTCAAGTCCTGTGTCAGCTCATCCTGCTGGCCCGCCGCGGCCCTTGGTAAGCCTTGGGCCGCGCACGAATAGGAGCGGAGTCGAAGGGTTTTCGCACACCGCCGGGCGACGTGCGGCTGAAGGATCCGGTGCTCAACAGGGTTGAGTTCCTGCCCGTACTCACCCAGGGCCTTCTGCGCACCGTGGTCTGACAGCCGCTGGAGGAACCTTTCCGAATTGCACGTGGTGAGCGGCGCCTGGATCAGGTCGCGGCAACATATCGGGCTCGGAGGTCCCGGAGATGCGTCCTCAGCCACAGTTGTTCCGCCCTGTCCCAGGATGACCAGAGATCATCGTAGGACATCGCCTGAAAGGCCATCTGAGGTCCCGTGATCCGCGCGGCGAACGCCGCAGCCTCAAGGCGGTGTTCCTGGAATACTGGGTGATCGTCGGCGTTCCGGGGTTCCCAGTAGAGATAGAGCAAGGTCACGCGGCGATCAGGGAAGCAGCGCATCAGGCCGAACGCGTGCTTGACCAGTTGGGCTGCGTCCAGCCAGGTATACGCTTGGGGCGACTTGATCAGCCGCAGCATCTCCTGAAACCAGCCGCTCTCCCGGCGAGCATCGCGTATTCCGGTTTCGTAAGATGTCGAAAACCGGGCGGTGTGTCGCGAAAGATACTCCGTACATTTCGACTCGATTCCGACAACGTGGTCGGCCTTCTCGACCAGGACATCCAGGTTGGGTGGCGTGCCCCCGAGACCGGTTGGGCATCTCCTTTCGAAGTGAAGTGATGCGAAGTCGCGGTCGCCGCAAACCCGCAGGTCGGACAGGTGTCGCTTGAACGGCGCGAAGCAGTTCACCGCCAGGGCGGAAGAGGAGTGTGCAGCGCGGAACTTTCCGGCGAGCTCGTCACCACTGCCCTGGCCGAGATCGGCTTCGAAGTCAGTGGGCGTGACGGCCGGGACCAGATTGTCAGCATAGGATGTGGTGTAGCCCTTCGCGTCGAGTTCGATCCCGGGGCTGGCGACCCCTAGTGCCTGTCGCAGTGCCAGAACAGCGCGCTGACGGAGTTCTGTTTTGTGTGCGTGGATTTGATCCATGGGGGCTGTTGTCCTTCAACCTCCGTCCCGATCGGCACGTTTCGCGATTTCCCCATCTGGATGCGTTCTTGCAGCCTTGCGGTAACGGGTGCCGAGGCGGACTGCTGCGATTCGAAAGTAGTCGCGGTCCCAAGCCGACCAACTGCGCGCGGGACCGGCAGTTCGTCACCGACGATGCGTCCGAACTCCCGTTGCAACCTCAGGCCCTCACTTGGAAACGGATTGCGGTCCTTGAAGCGGCAGAAGCTGACAATCCGCACCGCCGGATTGGTGCGGCGAGCGGGTGTCAAATTGCTCGAAGCATGGGTGCCACTGAGAGCGGCTGAACTCCCTCGCTGTTCAGTCGTCCGGCTCGACTGAGGCGACAGCCTCCGTGTCCAACTCCAACAACGCGATCGTTCGTTTGCGTACGCCGATGCCGTGCTCAATGAGGAGGTCGATCAGCTTATCGCCGTCGATAAGAGTGATAGGCGCAGCCCCTGAGGCGAACGCGGCGTCTTGGGTGCCCTTGGCGAATCGAGAGCTTGTTACGATGGTTCCTCGGACGGCGTTGAAGCGGTACAGCGAACCGCGAAGGGCATCGAGGTCCTTGCGCTGGATCGGGCGGCGGTGTCGCTTGACCTGTACGACCTCCCGGACCGACGTGATTCCCAGTTCGATGTCGGCGACGACATCGACGCCGCCATCGCCCGAGCCCGCGGTAACTTCGACATTCTGGTAGCCTAACTCCTCCAGCAGTCGTTTGATCAAGTGCTCGAAGGCGAAGGGGTTCATGTCGTGGAGCAACCCTCGCAAGCTCTCGCGAACCGCATTTTCCTGTTGTCGAACCATAGCCCGGACTTGATTGTGGTCGCCGCCGGAGTTGTCGTCCCCGGTCTTCTGTAGGTAGGTCAAACCGTTCGGTGTCGTAGAGTAAAGACTGCCCTGCCGCTCGATCAAGCCACGCTCCACGAGGTTGTTGAGTCGGCGGCGCATGGTGTCCTTGATTGTGGATTCGGCCCCGAAGGCAGACTGGCGCGACAGGTAGTCGGCCCAATCCTGCACGAGTCCCCCGCTCCGCGCCGGTTCGTTGTCCGCTACTATGGAGAGCAGCTTGATCAGCCCCTCGGCTTCATCGATGGCGCACTCTGCCTCACCGCCCGGGTGTTCCAGGAAGTCTTGGCCGAACTCGGTGAGATGGAGAATGCCTTCTTCGCCCTGCTCGTGCATCAGGTTGTAACTCTGCGCGAACAGCCAGCTGCCGTACGTGTGCCGTGGGTTTACGGTGCCCCTTGACCGGTTCCAGATGTCCTCGGCCAACTCGCGGTCGGCGTCTTTGAGCCGTTCCGGGATCCAGGTGTCTGGATCGGACCAGTCGACTTGTTCTTGGGGTGTGCCTCGCAACTCCTTGATGGTGGCATGGAGACCGGTGGCCTGCTTTCGCGGACGGCCAGACCAAACACGCAGTAGATGTCGAAACTGGGAGTAGCGGGGAAAGAATGGGATGCGCACCCGCCTATCAGCTTCGTCACCTGCCGCGTCATCCCTGTCGTGTTCACTGGTGAGTCGATCAGTAGTCGCCATCTCACGCCCCTCTTTAACAGACTAGCGATTTATGTCACGAGCCCCGTGCAGGCCGCGCAGGCCGTCGAAGTAGTCGGCGTCGGCCGTGACCCCCGGCGGCGAGGTCACGCCTTCGAGAAGCAGGCCGCGGAGGTGCTGGCGCTCCCGTTCCTTGCGGATCAGCTCCCGGACAAACTCGCTCGAACTGCTGTAACCACCCGCACCGACCTGATCGTCCACGAAGGACTTGAGGGCATCGGACAGCGATATGTTCATTGTGGTCATGGTGCAACGCGATCGGTATTGGCAAAGATTGGCAAGAGCAGCGTCGAATCTGACCCGTCAGAACTCGATCCCGATCTCCCTCGCGCTGGCCAGCTCGAAGATCCGGCTGGCGATGGCGATATCCGCCACCCCCTGTCCGGCGTTGTTCTTGAACAGCGTGATCTGCTGCGGGGAGGTGCGGCCGGGGATCCGGCCGGTCAGCAGGTCGCTCAGGTCGCCGACCTGGTCCCACCGCAGGATGCCCTTCTCCACGGGTTCGTAGAAGTCCCCCTGCTGGTCCTGGACGGCCTGCTCGCGGGAGTTGGCGACGATGATGTCGGCCCTGCGCACGGTGTCGTCGTCGATCTCCCGGCGCCTTTGCTTGATGAGGCCGGCGTTCATGAGGCCGACGTTGCCGCCGACGATGGAGGTGACGTGGACGCCGGGCCCGAGCCACGAGCCGTCGAACACCGGCACGTTGGAGTTGGTGGCGGTGAGGACCACGTCGGCGCCCTCGACGGCTTCCCGGGCGCTGTCCACCGGGATCAGCTCGCACGACACGAGCGGTTGCATCTCCTTGCAGAAGGCCGCGCGGCTCTCCGGGGTGCGGCAGAACAGCTTCACTTGTTTGAAGGGGCGGATGGCGGCGAAGGCCAGCAGGTGGTACTGGGCTTCGGCGCCGGCGCCGAGCAGGCCCAGCACCGCGGCGTCCTCCCGCGCCAAGTGGCGCGTGCCCACCGCGCTGGTGGCGGAGGTGCGCAACTGGGTGGCGCGGGTGGCGGGCACGCCGGTGACGCCGAACCGGCCCACCAGGACTCCCTTGAGGGAAGAGTCCCTGGTGTCGAACAGCACCACGCACGGACGCCCCGCGTGATCGTAGGTCTGGTTCTCCGCGGACGTGGCCACGAACTCCGAGTGGGCGAGCACGCCGATGCCGCCCAGGCTGGGCACGCCGCCGGGATGCACGCTGACCCGGGCTCCTTCCCGGGTCATGACCCTGCGACGCGGGGCGTTGAGCTCCCCGTTGTCGCCGAGTTCCCGGAAACCCGCCTCCACCGCGTCGATGGCTTCTTCCATGGTGATGATGTCGGGTGCGTCTTCGGCTCGAATCAGTAGTGCCACGTTGCTCCAATCCTTTCGGTGATTGCCGCGTGGGAAACCGCTGTCACGGAGACGACGTTCCGGCTGCCGCGGCCGGGACCGCTCTGGTGATGGCCCGTTCGTCGATGGGCCAATGAATGATCGCGGCGGCCACGCCCAGGCCGACGGCGGTCCACCAGATCAGGTCGTAGGAGCCGGTGTAGTCGAACAGCAGGCCGCCCAGCCAGATGCCGATGAAGCTGCCGATCTGGTGGTCCAGGAACACGATGCCGTAGAGCATGGCCATGTAGCGGGTGCCGAACACCTGCGCCACGATGCCGCTGGTGAGGGGGATGGTGCTCAGGAACAGCAGGCCTATGAGCGACGAGAACACCACGACCGTGAAATGGGTCATGGGAAACAGGAAGAAGCCCGCCATGACCACCGCGCGCCCGAAGTAGATCAGGCTCAGCAGGTTCTTCTTGCTGTAGCGGTTGCCGAGCACGCCGGCGCCCAGGCAGCCGATGACGTTGAACAGGCCTATCAACGAGATCGCGGTGGCGCCCACGGCGGGAGACAGTCCGTTGTCCAACAGCAGCGGAGGCAGGTGCTGGGCGATGAACAGGGTCTGGAAGCCGCAGACGAAGAACCCGGCGGTGAGCAGAAGGTATCCCTTGTGGCGCCGGGCCTCCGCCAGGGCCTGCCAGGGAGTCTGGTCCGCCTGTGCCGTGCCCGCCGCCAACGGCTTCTCGGCCAGCGCCGCGGAAAGCGGGACGATGAGCCCGGCGGTCGCCGCCAGCAACACCAGGGCGTCCACCCAGCCGTAGGTCGAGATGAGGACCTGTCCGAAGGGCACCACCAGGGTCTGTCCCAGGGAGCCGCCGGCGCTGCCGATGCCGAGGTAGAGGCCGCGCCGGTGGGGCGGCGCGGCGCGGCCGATGACCGCAAGGACCATGGAGAAGCTGGTGCCGCTCATGGCCACGCCGGTGAGAAGCGCCGTGCTGAAGGTCATGCTCCACGGGTCCGTGGATACCGACATGAGGTAGAGGCCGGCGACGTATGCCACCGCGCTCAGGGCCACCACCCGGCCGGACCCGTAGCGGTCGGCCAACCCCCCCAGGAGAGGCTGCGCCAACCCCCAGATGAGACTCTGAAGGGCCACGGCGAAGGAGAAGATGCCGCGGGGCCAGCCCAGGGTTTCGCTGATGGGAGTGAGGAACAGGCCGTAGGTCTGGCGGATGCCGAAGGCCAGCATCATCACCAGGGTGCCGCAGATGAGAACCACGACAGGGGTGCGCCAGGATCGTTGCATGGGTCTCATGAGTCATAGAGGCAGGAGGGAAGGGAGTCAAGACGGTCGGGGATGACAAGGGTTTCCGCATCGTGCATAAAGGTCGACGGCTTAGTGTGAAAAAGTGCAACACTCAACGGAGGTCATGCAATGGTCTTCAGGATCGGCACTGCGGATACAGGCGGCACGTTCGACACCCAGGGCATGGCCGTTGCCGAGGTCTTCAACGAGTCGCGCCCGCCCGAGGAGCGCTGTGAGCTCACCCGCAGCTCGGCGAGCATCGACAACGCCAACCGGCTGGACCGGGGCGAGATCGAGTTCGGCTTCATGGCCTCCAACTGGGTTCCCCGGGCAGGGCGGGGGACGGCGCCCTTCGATCACCCCATCGGCCTGCGGATGGTTTCACCGGCCAACGCCGGCCCCATCTTCTTCGTGGCCCTGGCGGATGCTCCGGTGGAGAACATCGGCGATCTCGCCGGCAGGCGGGTGGCGGTGGGAGCCGAGGGCAGCGGCATGACCCAGCACGTCCACACCATCTGCGATTCATTGGGTATTCCCTTCTCGGCCTTCACCCCGGTCTACATGGGCTTCCCCGAGGGAGCGGACGCCCTGGTGGCGGGGGAGGTGGACGTCCAGTTCCAGTGCCCGATCCCCAACGCCGTCATGACCGACCTGAGCGAACGGGCTCGGGTCAAGGTCGTCCCGTACCGGGAGGAGCAGATCGGGCAGGTGCTGTCACAGGTTTCCTTCTACCGGCGCGTGGTCATGCGCCGGGGCGTCTTCCGGGGGGTCGACGAAGACATTCCCCAGATCGCCGTGCTCAACGTCCTGGTGACCCACGAGCGTGTGGACGAAAATCTCGTCTACGCGTTGGCCTCCACCCTGGTGGGGAACACCGGGCGGCTCGCACGGATCAACCCGCTGTTCGAGGGCCTGGATGAGCTCTACGAACCTCTGCGCACGCAAGGGCCTCGGGCGCTGGAGTTGGAGGGTGTGCCGCTGCACCCGGGCGCTCTCAGGGCCTACCGGGATGCGGGCTATCTCTGATTGACGGACGCTGCCGGAGGCATCGTGGGCTCGATTGGCGAACCCTCCGGCAGCCCTTGAGGGGGATCCGAAGATGCGAACAGGCAAATTGCTCTGCCCGACATCGCTGATGTTCGTTGGCGGCCTGCTCGTGCTGGCCGGCGTCTTCTCCGATGCGCACCGCGCATCGGCGCAGGCGCAGGAAGCGTGTCTGCTTCCTGCCGGCGGGACTCCCGTCGCGCCCCCGCGTGTGACGGCACAGCAGGTGGCGGACGGCACCGGCAGCCTGAAGGACTTCGCCCTGGATGCGAGGGAGCGGTCCAGGGAACATGCCCGGCAGGCCACGACCGTGGAACAAGGGCTGTATATCGCCTGTCTCATAAGACAGGAGGGCGGGCCCTGGCGTTCCGGTTCCACCTACCTCGTGAGCCTGACGCCCGACGGCAGGGTGTTCATCCACGCGAAGGACATGGCACTGTCGGGTAGGCTGCTCAACCCCCTGATCTATGCGGAGATCCTGACCGCGCTGGGCGTCTCCCCAACCGATCTGGTCAACCTCGCGTCTCCCGATCCCGCTACACGCGGCAGCGCCTTCGCCGCGGTCATCGCCACATTGTCGCAAGAACCGGATGCTCCGTTCGATGCCACCGCCCCCATAGCGGGCGTGCGGCCGGGAATTCCCGGTGCTTCCGGCTACGCCGGCGTCTATGTCTCACCCGAATTCCGCGCTCCCATCGTGCTGCTCGCCGGATTCGACCTCAACGCATCTCACCTGGCTCGGGAAGAGATCGATTACGGCGACCCGGCCATTACGGCCAGGGATGTGGTGGACCGCGAAACCCTGAAGGCCTTTGTCACGCAGGCTGGGAATTACTTCCTTGAAATCCAGAGGACCGGCGATGCGGCCGCTGCCTCCAGAGCCAGGACCGCCTTGCGTGATCCGAACGGGCCCTGGCGACATGCATCCGTGTATCTCTACGTCCTGGACCTCAGCAGCAACATCATCGCGTTTCACGCGGCGTTCCCGGACAGATTCGAGTATCGGCCTCTAAGGCCCACCGTCCGCGACGTCGTCACCGGACATCTTATTCTTCCGCAGGTCATCGACGCGGCCAAGAGCGGCCCGGAAGGCGGCTTCGTGCAGTACTACTTCGACGATCCCGCTGACGATACCGACAGCGCCGACATCCCCAAGGTGGGCTACGCTCGTGAGTTCGCCGGCCAAATCCAGAGGCCGGACGGAAGCACGATCCCGGTCGACTTCATCGTCGGGTCGGGCTTCTATCCGAGCTCGCCCTCGGTGGCCGCCGCGCGCCGGAACACGGTGGTCAAGTCCGTGCTGCCGCAGGTCATGCGGGCCATGACCGCCAGCACGGTCGACGCGGTCTCGAGCCGCATCCGGCAGGCCACCTCCGGCACCCCGCCGGCCCAGGGGTTCAGCCTCGGCGGCGCCTCCACGTTCCCCGATGCCCTGCTCGCGCACGGGCGGGCGCTGGCAAACGACTCGTTCGATCCCAGCCGGCTGCTCGAAGGCTCGTCCTTCACCCTGCCGCTCAACGCGGCGGCTAAAGGGCGGGGCGGCCTGGTCGGAAACCTCACGTTTTGGGGAAGCGGGGACTACCGCAACCTGGCAGGCGGCAACGCGCAGACCGTCGACTACGACGGCAACGTGGTGAGCGCCAACCTGGGAGTCGACACCAGGCTGGGCGAGAACCTGCTGGCGGGGGTGTCGGCGGGGTGGGCGCGGGGGACGGTGGATAACACGGACGCCAACGCGGTGACGGGCGAGTTGGCGACCAACGTTACCAGCGTCAACCCTTACGTGGGCGTGCGGATGCAGGGTGGCATGAATCTCTGGGCTACGGCCGGCTATGGCTGGGGCGAGGTGGAGATCGACGATGCGTCGGCGGGAACGGAAGCGAGCGACCTGACGCAGAGGATGGTGGCGGCGGGGGTGAGGGGGCCTCTGGTGTCCAGCGATGAGCTGTTGAAGGGCGGTGCCACGAGCCTGAGCCTCAAGGGCGAGACGGCTTTCACGTGGGCCGATGTCGACGGCTCGGGGAGCCTGGAGAGCGTGACGCTGAAGGCCAGCCGTCAGCGGCTGATGCTGGAAGGGAGCCATGTCCGGAAACTCGACTCCGGGGCGACGTTCACCCCGTCGATCGAGGTCGGCATGCGCTATGACGGCGGAGACGGTGAGACCGGCGGCAGTATCGAGACCGGGGGCGGCCTGCGCTATGCCGATTCGGCGAGCGGCCTGACCATCGAAGGCCGCGCCCGGACCGTGCTGGCCCATGGTGGCGACTACGAGGAATGGGGTGTAAGCGGGCTCTTGCGGCTCGACCCGGGCGCGGCGGGTCTGGGGTTGTCGCTGAGCGTGCAGCCGGCGTGGGGCCGGACGGCCAGCGGCGTGCAGCGGATGTGGGAGACCGGGGTGCTGTCCGGCCTGGCGGCCAACGATCAAGGGGCGCGCGTCAATGCGCAGGTCGGCTATGGCTTCGGCACCGCGTGGGGCGGCCGGGGGGTGCTGACGCCTTACACCGGCGTGTCTCTGTCGGGAGAGGGGTCACGGCGGTTCAGCCTGGGCGGGCAATACCGGATGGGGTCGTCGGTCACGTTGAGCCTGGAGGGCGTGCACAATACTCCGGCGTACGGCGAGACCCGCCACGGCGTCATGTTGCGCGGAGCCCTCAACTGGTAGTGGTGTCCGTGTTCCCTCTGGCGGCAAGGGCCGGAAGAGAGTCGGCGGAGCGTTGGCAGGATCGATGAAGAAACCGATTGACGCAGCAGATCTCCTCGGATCAAGAGCCGGCGAAGACAGTGGCTTCCGCGAACGTCTTCTCGCGAAACCCAAAGAGACAATCGAAAAGGAATTCGGCGTGACGCTGGCCGAAGACCATGAGATTCACGTGCACGAAGAAACCTATACCGAAACGCACTTGGTGCTACCGCCGCGCGGCAAGCTCAGCGAGGCCGAACGGAAAGAGGCGAAAGCCGGCGCAACATCGCTCGAGTTCCTTCGCAAGACACTCCACGACCCCGCACCGCCGGCTCGTCCCCCCGCCCGCAACCGGGCGAGAGCCCGGAAGAAGGCTGTTGCCTCCGATGCGCTGGCAAGAGCGGGCAGGGAAAGCATCCGGCGCGGTCTCGTCTTCCTGGAATCCACCATCAACGAACAGGGGGCCTGGCACTGCATCCGGTTCAACATCGCCGACCCGGACATTCCGCGGCATTTCGAAAGACCTCCCTTTGTTTCGGCTCTCTGCGTGCTCGCCCTGGAAAGCAGCGATGAAGCACGGGCCAAGGCCATGTGCGCCGCTACCAAGGCGTACCTTGTCGACACCATCGAACATCCCGGATTGTGGCGTTACTATCGCCATCTGCCTCAGGATCTTGACAGCACCTCGCTCTGTTCGCTTGTCATCGGGACCCACCCCTGGATCCTGCTGGGAAGGAACGTTCCACGGATACTGGCCAATCGCGACAGGGAAGGCCGTTTCCTGACCTGGATGCTGGAGGAGGACCAACCCGACGTCGTGTCGACCTTTCGCATCGAAGCCGATCCGGTCGTCAACGCCAACGTCATCGCTTACCTCGGCGACCACGCCGAAACCAGGAACGCCCAACGATGGTTGGAAGCGTTGATCGCCGAAGGAATCCTCGAGGGCTCGTCCAAGTGGTACCCCGACACGGTCACCATCTACTATGCCGTCACCCGCGCCATGATTCGCGCGCGGCCCGCCCTCGATCGTCTGCGCCCGATTCTCGCGGATCGTATCCTTGGGCTGCGGGACGACAAGGGGGAATTCGGCGACATCCTTCGGGCCGCTCAGGCCGTGTCGGCGCTCTACAACATCGGAAGCCTTGAGAGGATCGACGCGAAGCGCCAGGTGGAAAGGTTCATCGGTTCGCAACGCGGGGACGGTAGCTGGCCGGAGCTTCTGGCGTTCGGGGATCAATCGTTGAAGTGGGGTGCGTTCGGGCAGATCGGGCATGGCTCCGAAGCCGTGACCTCCGCGTTTTGTATCGAGGCTCTGGAGCGTCTCGTGAAAGTCCTGAGAGCCTGAGACATTTGCCGGTTACGCAATGCGGGTGGTAAAATCGGACTTCGACGCCCGGGAGGCATAGTCCGTCAGGGAAGCTGCCATGCCGCAAGATACAACCGCAGCGAGTGGCTTGGGCCCGGACAACGGTGACACCACGCAGCGCATCGAGCCGTCGCTTCTCAACGCT